>NZ_JBFUKJ010000022.1:0-128878 GCF_056400905.1 Cellulomonas sp. P4_H12 | reverse complement strand
CCGCTTCTCTCGTTCCGGGAGGGTGCGCGCCCTTCCCCGGGGTCCCTGCCGAGGAGGACAGTGGGCCGAAGGGGGCCCGAGGTCGCCGCAGGGCGACGAGAGAGGCGCGCCGTGCGACGACGACGGCTGATCGTCCGGACGGCCGTGGTCGTGCTCCTGGTCGGCGCGGCCGTGGGCCTCATCCTCGAGATGGGCAGCGGCGGGTTCGGCATCGGCCTCGCCCTCATGGTCATGGTGTGCGCGGTGCTGGCGGTGGTCGAAGCCGGCACCCTGGTGGCCGCCGTGCGCGACCGGACCGCCTCCGGGCCTCCGCCCGGCCACACGTGGTGGATCTGCGAGCTGCCGGTCGACCACCGGTTCGTGCTCACCCGCGCGTCGACCGCGGAGCACCCGACCTGGCGGTGCCGGCGGTGCGGTCTGGAGCGGCACACCCAACCCCCGCGGTCGATCGGTGACTCGGTGGGGTCCGCGGAGACGTCATGGGTCCAGCGGCGCGACGAGCGCTGACGGTCGACCGGTCGGCGGGCCGTGCGTCCGCACGGCGCGGGCGAGGGTCGCGTCGAAGACCACCAGGTCGCCGAACTCGACCCACCGGCACGAGCCCGGCGGCAGTCCGTGCCGCGCGGCGAGGTCGTCCCGCGCGGCACGCATGGATCGTCGCCACACGACGATCGAGGCCACGAAGCCCGACGCGCCTACGGCCGCCAGGACCCAGCCGGTGGTCGGGCCGTCGACGGCCCCGAAGACCCAGGACACGAAGAGCACGACGAACGACAGCCAGGCAGTGAGTCGCGCGAGCTGCACGATCAGCAGGAGCCGCGCCGCCGCCGGGCTGAGACGGGCCTGCCAGTCGGCCGCGAGTCGCGTCGCGCGCGGGTCCCGCGGTGGCCGCGGCATCGAGGCGACCCACGCGCGGGCGGGTGCCGACCGCAGGAGGAGCAGCGGGACGCCGCCCGCGGCGAGGCACGCCGCGGCCACCATCGCGGAACCCGCGGAGCGCTCGACGAGCGAGTCGACCGCGCCCCAGACGGCGGCCAGCAGGAGGAGGACGAAGGGCGACGAGACGAGCACCGTACGGCCGGCACGCCACAGCGCCCGCGCCCCGAACCCGAGCATCAGCGCCATCGCGACGAGGAGCTCGGCGACGGCGAGCACGCCGCGGTCGACGAAGTTGTTCTCCCAGGAGGTGACCGGCACGAGCTCGTGGGCCACGACGGCGACGGCCCCGCCGACCAGGCCCGCGGCGAGCACCGCCGCCCACACGACCACGACGCGGACGGCCACGGGCCGCGGACCGACGGTCACTCGAGCACCAGGTACTCGTCGGTCGCCGCGTCGTGGCCGACGAGCCGGCCGCGGATCGAGGTGATGTCCGTGACCCCGTCCGGGTACGACGCACGGAAGTCCTCGTGACCGGTGGCCGGGTCGTAGGCGACGAGCGGGGGCGGGCCCGCCGACGAGGCGGCGTCGAAGCCGACCAGGATGTGCCGTCCGTCGGTGAGGAGACTGCGCGGCAGCAGGCCGGTCTGCCGGGCGGTCGTCCACAGCAGCCGGCCCGTCCGTCCGTCGAGCGCGAGGACGTCACGGCTCGTCGCGAGGTACACGCGTCCCCGCAGGACGACGACGCTCGACACGATCGTGACGTCGTGCGACCACCGGGCCGCGCCGGTGCCCGCGTCCCACGCGCGAACGGTGCCGTCCGACGTGAGGAGCAGGCCGGGCACGCTGCCGTCGTCGACCGACATCTCCAGCGGCCATCCGTCCACGGTCACGTCGGAGCCGGGGTCGCCGTCCGCCGCGACGAACCGCGTCAGCGACGAGCCCGTCGCGTCCTGCGTCTGCATCACGAGCCGGCCCGAGCTCGGGTCGTTGTTCCAGCCCCAGCCGCCGGTCCCCACCTCGTCCAGGTGGCGCACGACGGTGCCGTCCGCGGAGAGCAGGACCAGCGACCGGCCGGGCGGCGAGTAGGCGAGCAGGTCGCCCGCGCGGAACACGCTGACGGCCGTCTGGTCCTGCGCCGAGTGGTCGAGGTCGTCCGGCCAGGGATCGACGTGCGTCCAGCGCTGCTCACCGGTCAGCAGGCCGTAGGCCGCGACGGTGATGTCCTGCGCGGTCGCGGAGCCGAGCACGACGGCGCCCGCGAACAGCTCGAGCGTCGCGCCGCGGTCGACGGGCCACTGCGCGATCCGGCTGCCGTCGGCGGCGGACAGCACGACGACGCGGCGGGTGGTGGCGGGGACGGTCGCCACGCCGCCCGCGCCGTCGAAGATCATGCCGCCGTCGGTCACCAGGCACACGACGCGGCTGGCCGTGCTGGGATCGGCGTCGGGCGCCACGTCCGGCCGGCAGGTGCTGCCGCCCATCACCTGTCCGTCGGAGTCGGCGAGGGCTTTGTCGGGCCCGGCCAGCTCGGTGGTCCACCCGTCCCAGGTGAGGGTCTGCGCGCCGTCGCCGCCGACGACGAGCGACCACGCACCCGAGCCGTACAGCTCGCCGAGGTCGCGCGGGGGCACCCGGCGTGCCACTACCAGCGTGGGGTCGACGAGCGCGAGCACGCCGGGGACCGCCGCCAGCCGCGCCAGCTCGGCCCTCTCGCGCGTCAGCCCGATCCACTGGGTCAGCCCGAGCGCCGCGGCAGCCAGCACGGCGCCACCGACCAGCCACCGCCGAGGGAGCCGGCGCGGCGCGACGGTCGCCGGCGCGTCGTCCTCCGCACCGACGAGCTCGACCTCGAGCATGCCGCGGGCCATGGCGCGACAGTACCCACGGGCATCCCGGCGCGGCAGAGGAACGGGGTCCCGGATCGCCCCGATCGGACGCGAATCCCACTAGGTTCCAGAAATGAGCTCGCCCAGCGAGCCGGGACCAGCGGGGGAGCACATGGCCGACGTCGCGACCACGACAGCCGGGGAGGCCGCCGCGGTCACCACTCCGCCGGACCGCCGCCCGACGGTGGGCGGCAGCGACCGCCTCGACGACCGGTGGCCGGACCGGTTCGCGGCGGTGATGTTCCTGGCCAGCGGCTTCGTGCTGGTGAGCGCCGCAATCCCGCCGTGGCGGCAGTACTTCGCCCGCGAGGACGACGTCGTGTCGATGCTCACGATGCCGATCATCCCGAACCTCGTCTACGCGGCGCAGCTGGCCAGCGTCGGCATCGCGCTGCACCGCCGGATGCGCGCGGCCTGGTGGGTCCTCGTCATCTGGTGGGTGGTCCTTCCGCAGCTCGACCGGATCCTGCGGGTCGTCGACGGCGGCTCGCCGATCAACCTCGTCGGCTTCGTGCTGATCTCCGTGGTCTTCGTCGTGCTGCTGCGCGCGCGGCGGCAGTTCGGTGCCAAGGCCGTCCGGGGGAGCTTCCTGCGCGCGCTCGCCCTGTTCGTCGTGGGCGGCGTCGTGGTGCTCGTCGTGGGGTCGTGGCTGGTCTCGCGCTTCGGGGAGGCGACCACCGCGGGCTCGTCCGCCCAGTTCGTCTGGGACAGCATGCTCGGCGACATCGGCGAGGTGGACGACGCGAGCATCGCGACGGCGCCGCTGTGGGTGCACGCCGTGATCAACCTGCTCGCCGCGGCGACCGTCGTCGGCTCGACCGTCCTGCTCTTCCGCTCGCCGGCGTACACGCACACGCTGGACGCGACGGACGAGGCGCGCGTGCGCACCCTGCTGCGGGAGTTCGGCGCCGAGGACTCGCTCGGGTACTTCGCCACCCGGCGCGACAAGTCCGTGGTGTGGGAGTCGGGGCAGGCCGCGACGGCGCGCGCCGGGGTGTCGTACCGGGTCGTCGGCTCGGTCAGCCTCGCCAGCGGGAACCCCGTCGGCGACCCGCAGCACTGGGCGGCGGCGATCGACGAGTGGCGCCGGCAGGCGCGGACCAACGGGTGGTCGCTGGCCGTGATGGGCGCGGGCACGGCCGGCGCGCTCGCCTACACGCAAGCCGGGCTGACGGCGTGGGAGATCGGCGACGAGGCCATCCTCGACATGTCCACGTTCTCCCTGACCGGCCCGGGCATGAAGGCGGTGCGGCAGTCGGTCACCCGGCTCCAGCGGCGCGGCTACACCACCCGGGTCTCCACGCACGAGCAGCTCGACGCGGACCAGTTCGCGGCGCTCGACGCCGCGGCGGCGCAGTGGCGCGGGGACGGCGGCGACGAGCGGGGCTTCTCGATGGCCCTCGGCCGCCTCGGAGACCGGCTCGACGGCGACTGCGTGCTGGTGGAGGCGTTCGACGAGGCCGGGCAGCTGCGCGGGTTCCTCAGCTTCGTCCCGTGGGGGCGCACGGGCGTCTCGCTGGACCTCATGCGGCGGGACCCCACCGCGGACAACGGGCTGGTCGAGCTCATGGTGGCGTCGCTGGCCGAGCGGGCGACGGCGTTCGGCGCGGGCCGGGTGTCCCTCAACTTCGCGATGTTCCGCGAGGCGTTCGAGCGCGGCGCCGAGGTGGGCGCGGGGCCGATCGCACGCCTGTGGCGCCAGTCGCTGGTGCTCGCCAGCCGCAACTGGCAGCTCGAGTCGCTCTACCGCTCGAACGCGAAGTACCAGCCCGAGTGGCAGCCGCGGTTCATCTGCTTCGAGTACACCTCCGACCTGCCGCGCGTCGGCACGGCCGCGGGCAGCGCCGAGGGCTTCCTCACGCGCCCGTCGCTGCGCCTGCTGAACCGTCGAGGGACGTCCACCGACGCGCTGGACCGCGCCGGGGAGGACTACGCGGCCGCCGTCGAGGCGCAGATCCCGCAGGCTCCCGACGCCGTCGAGCAGGCCATGTCCGCCCACCGGCTCCCCGAGCAGCAGCGCGTCCGGCGCGCCAAGGTCGACCGCCTGCGCGCCCGCGGCATCGACCCGTACCCGGTCACGTACCCCCGCACGCACACGCTCGCCGCCGTGCGCGCCGAGGTCGGCGACCTGCCGCCCGACACCGCCACCGGGCGGACCGTCTCGGTGACCGGGCGCCTGATCCGCAAGCGCGACGGCGGGAAGCTGGGCTTCGGCACCCTGCGCGACGGCAGCGGCGACCTGCAGGTCATGGTCGGCGCGGACGTCGTCGGACCGGAGGACCTCGACCTGTGGCGCCACGACATCGACCTGGGCGACCACGTCGGCGTCACCGGCGAGGTGGTCACCACGCGCCGCGGAGAGCTCTCCGTGCGGGCCACGTCGCTGCAGATCACCAGCAAGGCGCTGCGCCCGCTGCCCGACAAGCACCACGGGCTCGTCGACCCCGAGGCGCGCATCCGTGCCCGGTACGTGGACCTGATCGTCCGCCCGGCCGCACGCGACATCGCCTACACCCGCGCGACGGTCGTGCGCAGCGTCCGGGACTCCCTGCACGCCCGCGGCTTCACCGAGGTCGAGACGCCGATGCTCCAGGTGGTCCACGGCGGGGCGAACGCACGACCGTTCGAGACGCACATCAACGCCTACGACATGGACCTCTACCTGCGGATCGCGACCGAGCTGCACCTCAAGCGGCTGGTGGTCGGTGGCATGGAGAAGGTGTTCGAGATCGGCCGCCAGTTCCGCAACGAGGGCGTCGACTTCAAGCACAACCCCGAGTTCACGTCGCTCGAGCTGTACGAGACGTACGGCGACTACGACACGATGCGCGTGCTCACGCAGGAGCTCATCCAGGAGGCCGCGACCGCCGTGTACGGCTCACCGGTCGCGCGCCGGACCGACCAGGACGGCACCGTCACCGAGTTCGACCTCTCGGGCACCTGGCCGGTGAAGACCGTCTGCCAGGCCGTCTCGGAGAAGCTCGGCGACGAGATCACGGCCGACACGCCGCTCGAGGTCCTGAACCGGCACGCCGAGGCGATCGGGCTCGAGCTCGAGCCGGACGCGAGCTGGGCCGTGGTGCTCGAGGAGATCTACGGCGAGCTCTGCGAGAGCACCACGACGACCCCGGTCTTCTACACCGACTTCCCCAAGGAGAACTCGCCGCTGACCCGCGAGCACCGCGTCGACCCGCGGCTGGCCGAGAAGTGGGACCTCGTGATCTTCGCCGCGGAGCAGGGCACCGCCTACTCCGAGCTGGTGGACCCGCTGGACCAGCGCCGGCGGTTGGTCGCCCAGTCGCTGCTGGCCGCCGCGGGCAACCCGGAGGCCATGCAGGTGGACGAGGACTTCCTCGCGGCCCTGGAGTACGCGATGCCGCCGACCGGGGGCATGGGCATGGGCATCGACCGACTGGTCATGAACCTCACCGGCCTGAGCATCCGGGACACGATCCTGTTCCCGCTGGTAAAGCCGACGAGCTGAGCGTCAGGCGGTGGCGTTCTTCTTCTCCACGCGGTTGCGCAACAGGATCAGCGGGAGCAGCAGCGTGCCGAGCATCGTCACGATCCAGACGATGAACGAGCCGAGGATCCACGCGGTCGCGCCGCTGATGGTCAGTCCGTCGCCGATCAGGGTGGCGACGAACAGCGCCGCGATCGTCGAGACCAGCCCGACCGCGCCCGTGAGCGCGTTCGCGTACTTGCGGGACATGACGAGGAACCACGGCGTGAGGATGCTCTGCAGGACCGCGAAGACCACGACGACGATGAGGAAGCCCTCCGCCGTCACCGTGAACCCGTCGACGATCAGCGAGGCGATCCACAGCCCGAGGGCCGCCGACGCCAGGAAGATGAACGCCCGGATGAGGAAGACGACCATCGGTGCACCCGCTCCTTCGTCGGCGACAGGCCTGGAGGATGTCCGGCCCTGAGGCCACCCTAGGGATCCACGCTCCGCAGCGGTATCCCCGCGAGCCCTGTGACCAGTCCCTTTGTTACGAGTGGTCGCATCCCGTCGAACATGCCCGGGACGCCCGCTACCGTGGCACGGGTGACGGAGAACACGACACCCATCGCCACCCCTGAGCACACCGTGGAGGGATTCGTCCGGGAGTTCCTGCGGGAGCTCAACTTCGGCCAGGGCACCGACCTGACCAAGGCGTCCGTGAACGACAAGTACCTCGCCATGGCGCGCACCGTCCGGCACTACCTGATGGTGCGGTGGATCGCGACGCTGCGGCGGCAGTTCGACATCCAGGCGAAGTCCGTGGCGTACCTGTCGGCGGAGTTCCTGCTCGGCCGGCAGCTGGACAACGCGCTGCTGGCGTCGGACCTCGAAGGGGTCGTCGAGGACGGCCTGGCGTCGCTCGGCATCGACCTCGCGGAGCTGCGCGAGGCGGAGGTCGAGCCCGGGCTGGGCAACGGCGGCCTCGGCCGGCTCGCGGCGTGCTTCATCGACTCGCTGGCGACCATGAACGTGCCGTGCATCGGCTACGGCATCCGCTACGAGTACGGCATCTTCCGCCAGACCTTCGTCGACGGCTGGCAGGTGGAGAAGCCCGACAACTGGCTGGCCCTCGGCTCGCCATGGGAGTTCCCGCACCCCGAGTCCGCCGTCACGGTGGACTTCGGCGGCCACACCGAGCACTACGACGACGAGGGCGTCGAGCGCTCGCGGTGGGTGCCGGGCTGGAGCGTGCTCGGCGTGCCGTACAACTACATGGTCCCCGGCTACGAGAACGGTCGCGTCAACACGCTGCGCCTCTGGAGCGCGCGCGCCACCCGGGCCTTCGACCTCGAGATCTTCAACGCCGGCGACTACGCGCAGGCGGTCCGCGCGCAGACCTTCGCGGAGAACATCTCCAAGGTCCTCTACCCCGAGGACTCCACGCCGCAGGGCAAGGAGCTGCGGCTGCAGCAGCAGTACTTCTTCGTCGCGTGCTCGATCCGCGACTTCATCGACCAGGTGCTGCCGCCGGACTTCGACCTGCACAACCTGCCCGACCGCATCATCTTCCAGCTCAACGACACCCACCCTGTCATCGCGATCCCCGAGCTGATGCGGATCCTGGTGGACGAGCGCAAGTGGGAGTGGGAGGACGCCTGGGCGGTCACCCAGAAGTGCTTCGCCTACACCTGCCACACCCTGCTGCCCGAGGCGCTCGAGGTGTGGTCCGTCGACCTGCTGGGCAAGCTCCTGCCGCGCCACCTCGAGATCATCTACAAGATCAACGAGGTCTTCATGGCGGAGCTGCGCATCACGTACCCCGAAGACGAGCTGCGCGTCCGCCGCATGTCGATCATCGCCGAGTACCCGGAGCGCGCCGTGCGGATGGCGTACCTGGCCACCGTCGCCGGCTCGAAGGTCAACGGCGTCGCGGCGCTGCACTCGCAGCTGCTCAAGGACAAGGTGCTCCACGACTTCTCCGACCACTACCCGGACAAGTTCACCAACGTGACCAACGGCGTCACTCCGCGCCGGTTCGTCCGCCTGGCCAACCCGGGGCTCTCCGAGCTCATCACCGCGGCCGTCGGGGACGGCTGGGTCACCGACCTCGACCGCCTCAAGGAGCTGGAGCCGCTCGCGGACGACGCCGAGTTCCGGCAGGCGTTCCGCGAGGTCAAGCGCGCCAACAAGCTGCGGCTGGTCGACGTGCTCGCCGCGCGCGACGGCATCGTGATCGACCCCGACACGATGCTCGACGTCATGGTCAAGCGGCTGCACGAGTACAAGCGCCAGACGCTCAAGCTGCTGCACGTGGTCACGCTGTACGACCGCGTGACGTCCGGCGCGATCCGGATCGAGGACGTCACGCCCCGCACCTTCGCGTTCGGCGCCAAGGCGGCCCCCGGCTACAAGATGGCCAAGCAGACGATCGGCCTGATCAACGCCGTCGGGCGCACGATCAACGCCGACCCCGCGCTGCAGGGCCGGCTCACCGTGGCGTTCCCCGCCAACTACAACGTCACGCTGGCGGAGAAGCTCATCCCGGCGGCCGACCTGTCCGAGCAGATCTCGCTCGCCGGCAAGGAGGCGTCCGGCACGGGCAACATGAAGTTCGCGCTCAACGGTGCCCTGACCATCGGCACCGACGACGGCGCGAACGTCGAGATCCGCGAGCTGGTCGGCGACGACAACTTCTTCCTGTTCGGCCTGCTGGAGCCCGAGGTCGCCGAGATCGTCGACGCCGGCTACCACCCGACGTCCTACTACGAGAAGAACCGCTCGCTGCGGCACGCGCTCGACCTCATCGCGTCGGGCGCCTTCTCGGGCGGCGACCGCACGACCTTCGAGCCCATCGTGTCCAACCTGCTGTCGGAGGACCGGTTCCTCGTGCTCGCGGACTACCAGGCGTACATCGACGCCCAGGAGCGCGTGGACGCGGCGTACGCCGACACCGAGGCGTGGACGCGGTCGGCCGTGCTCAACGTCGCCCGGTCGGGGTTCTTCTCCTCCGACCGCAGCATGCGCGACTACATCGACCGCATCTGGCACACCCACCCCGTCCCGCCCGAGCGGTGACCTGGAGTGCAGCGGAGGGTGGGGGCGCGCAGCGCTCCCGCCCGCAGCGGAACGCAAGGTCGCCGCGACCATGAGCACGGAGCGTTAGTCCGCAGCGTCCGAGGAAGTGGCTGCCCTCGCGCGCACTTCCTCGGACGTTGTGGGTGGCGGTGGGCGTCGGGCCTACCCTTGGCGGGTGACACCCGCGAAGAAGTCCCAGGAGATGAAGGCGTMGACCGCCGCCGCCAAGCTCGAMGTGTACCTGCCGGCGACTCCGGAGGACTTCCAGAACCGGATGATCACCCGCGACGAGCTGAGCGAGCTGCAGCGGACGCCGCCGCAGTGGCTGGTCGACCTGCGCCGGGACGGACCGCACCCGCGCAGCGTGGTCGCGGGCCGGCTGCGCATCTCGATCAGCGGCCTGGCGCGGGGCGGGGTCACCGAGGCGCTCACCACCGCGGAGATCGAGGCGCTCCAGGCCGACCCGCCCAACTGGCTGGTGCGGGAGCGGGAGATCGCCGCGCAGGTGCGCCTCGAGGAGCGCCTGCAGGAGTCGCGCGAGGCGGACCGCAAGGCCGCGGCGGCCCGCGAGGGCTGAGCCGGGTTCAGCGCCCCGGGCGCGGCTTGCGGGGCTTGCCCTTGGTCGTCGACGAGCGGCCGGCCGCGCCCTTGCCCTGCGTCGGGGTCTTCGGTCGCGCGGCCTTCGCGGCCGGTGTCGGGGCCGGTGCCCCGATGCCGCGGCTGGACGTCGCGGTCCGGCCGCGCACGATGCCGATGAACTCCTCGGTGAACTCGTCGTACCGGTCGGTGACCCACGCGAGGCCCACGGCCGACCCGGGGGCGTCGCGCACCACGCGTGCGGTGAGCCCGCGGCGCTGGTGCAGGCGGCCGAGGGACTGCGGCAGCACCAGCACGCCGATGCCCGCGGCCACGAGGTCGACGGCGTCGGACGTGGTGGGGACGGGGTCGCCGGCGAACGGCGTGCCGGGCGGGTCCGTCCAGCCCAGCGTGTCGTCGAGGGGGACGACGAGCGTCTCGTCCGCCAGGTCCGCCGTGTCGATCTCGTCGACCACGGTGACCAGGTGGTCCTTGGGCACGACGACGACGGTCGCCTCCGTGTAGAGGGTCATCACCGACAGGTCGTCGCCGGTGGCCGGGAGGCGGAGCAGCGCGACGTCGGCGGCGCCGGAGCGCAGGAGGTCGGCGGCGTCGGCCGGCTCGGCGTGCACCAGCTCGACGGGCACCGTCCGGAGCCGCTCCGCCCAGACGCGCAGCCACCGGTCGGGGTTCACGCCGGGGACGAGCGCGACCCGGAACACCCGCGGACCCGGGCGCGCCGGCTCCGGCTCGCTCATCGGACCCTCCGGAAGACGAGATCGCGGACCTCGTGGCCCAGGTCCAGGCCGCGCTGCTCGAACTTGGTGACCGGTCGGTGCGCCGGCCGCGGCGCGAACCCGTCGACGGTGTTCTCCAGCCCGGGGTCGGCCTTGAGCGCCTCGAGCATGGCGTCGGCGTAGTCGACCCAGTCGGTCGCGCAGTGCAGGGTCCCACCGACGCGCAGCCGCGAGCGCAGCAGGGCGACGTGGGACGGCTGCACCAGGCGGCGCTTGTGGTGCCGGGCCTTGGGCCACGGGTCGGGGAAGAACACGTGCACCGCGTCGAGCGAGCCGACCGGCACGGACGTCCGCACCAGGTCGAGGGCGTCGCCGTGCGCGATCCGGACGTTGGTCGGGCCGGCGCGGTCGAGCAGGCCGAGCAGGTGGGCGACACCCGGCAGGTGGGCCTCGACCGCGAGGTAGTCGCGTGCGGGGTCCGCGGCGGCCATGGCGGCGGTCGTCTCGCCCATGCCGGAGCCGATCTCGAGGACCAGCGGCGCGGTCCGGCCGAAGAGGGCCGCGGTGTCGAGCGCTCCGTCCGCCCGGTGGGGCATCGGGGAGCGGGCGTCGTGCACGGAGAACCCGAACCGTGGCCAGAGCACGCGCAACGCCTCCTCGCGCTCCGGCCCGAGGGGCGCGCGGCGCGGGTGGAACGTGCGCAACGGCTCGTGGGGCCGCGAGGCGACGTGCCGGAACGCGTCGGACGGGAGGCTCATGATCGACCAGCCTAGGTGGCCGGACGTCAGTCGCCGACGACCGGTCCCATGAGCGCGAAGACCTCACCGAACGGGCCGGCCGCGATCGCCATCCGCCCGAACGGGGTGTCGGTGGGCGGGCTCACGACGGTCCCGCCGAGCTCGGTGACCTTCGCGGCCGAGGCGTCGGTGTCGGTGACCGCGAAGTACAGGGTCCACGCGGCGGGGGCGTCGATGCCCGCCTGCGCGCCGTAGCCGCCGACGCCCGCCAGGGGCGAGCCGCCCAGGGACACCGAGGCGTACTCGAACCCGGGCGCGCTCAGGTCCTCGACCGAGTACCCGAACACCCGCTGGTAGAACGCGAGCGCGCCCGGCTGGTCGTGGACCATGACCTCGGACCAGACGACGGAGCCCGGCTCCTCGATCACGTCCCAGCCGGTGTGCGAGCCGGGCTGCCAGACGCCGAAGACGGCGCCGGCGGTGTCGACGAAGATCGCCATGGTGCCGAAGTCCATGATCGGCATCGCCGGCACGATCTCCTGCCCGCCCGCCTCCGCGATACGGGCCGCGGTCGCCCCGAGGTCGTCGGCGGCGAGGTACACGCACCAGGCCGGCGGCGGCGCGGGCTCCGTGCCCATCGGCTCGCCGAGCCCGACCACCCGCTTCCCGTCCACGAACGCCTGCGTGTAGCCGCCCAGCTCCGGGCCGCCCACCTCGAACTCCCAGCCGAACAGGGGCCCGTAGAACGCGCGGGCGGCGGCGAGGTCGGGGACCGTGATGTCCGCCCAGGCCGGGGTGCCGGTGGGCCAGGCGTCGCGATGGGTCGTCATGGTGCCCAGCCAACACCCCGGCCCGTCCGGGCGCCACCACGTGCCCGACCAGCGCAGATGCCGCGCAACGGGAGACATCGGGCAAGCCCGTGTGCTACTCACGTCTCATGGCCGACGCACCCCTCGACGAGAGCGAGCCGGCCGTCGACGTCGCGGGCGGGTCCGCCCCGCCCGAGGGCGGCGAGAGCGCGCTGACCGTGATCGTCGCGTTCGGCGCCAACCTGCTGATCGCCGTCGCGAAGACGGCGGCCGCCATGATCACGGCGTCGGCCTCCATGCTCGCGGAGGCGGCGCACTCCTGGGCGGACACCGGCAACGAGGTGTTCCTGCTCATCGCGCAGCGCCGCGCGTCCAAGCCGGCCGACCCCACGCACCCGCTCGGGCACGGCCGCGAGGTCTACGTCTGGTCGCTGTTCGCCGCCATCGGCCTGTTCGCCGTCGGTGCGGGCGTCTCGATCACGCACGGGATCCAGGAGCTGTCGCACCCCGAGCCGGCCAGTGACTTCGGCGTCGCCTACGTCGTGCTCGCCGTCTCGTTCGTCCTGGAGGGCGTCTCGTTCTTCCAGGCCTCCCGGCAGGCGAAGCGGGGGGCGGAGCAGCAGGACAAGGACGTCGTCGCGCACATCCTGCAGACGTCCGACCCGACGGTCCGGGCCGTGTTCTTCGAGGACGCGGCGGCGCTCGTCGGGATCCTCATCGCCGCCGCCGGGATCGGCCTGCACCAGGCGACGGGCTCGCCGGTGCCCGACGCGATCGGCTCGATCCTGGTCGGCGTGCTGCTGGGCGTCGTGGCGATCGTCCTCATCGACCGCAACCGCCGCTTCCTCGTGGGGCAGGTGGTCGACCCCCGCTTGCAGGCCGCGGCGGTGCAGGCGCTGCTCGAGCTGCCGGAGGTCGAGCGCGTCACCGAGCTGCGGCTCGAGTACGTGGGCGCCCGCCAGGTCTACCTGACGGGCGCGGTCGACCTCACGGGCAACATGGCGGAGGACGACGCGTCGCACGTGCTCGCGTCGCTCGAGCGTCGGATCGCCCGGACCCCGGCCGTCGTCGGCGCGATGCTCTCCTTGTCCGAGCCGCAGGACCCGTCGTTGTGAGCGGCGCTGCGTCGGGGTGGGGCAGGCCGACCGGCAAGGACGTCACCTCGGGCCTGGCCACCGGGCTGTTCAGCATCCCCGAGGGGATGGCGTACGCGAACATCGGCGGCTTCAACCCGGTGGTGGGTCTGTACTCCGGCGTGGTGCCGACGATCGTCGGGTCCCTCTTCGCCCGCACCGTCCTCATGGTCACCACGCTGACCAGCGCGATCGCGCTCTCGTCGGCCAGCGTGCTCGCCGGCGCCGGGCTGGACCCGCACGACCCCGGTGCCCTCGCGACCCTGACGCTGCTGGTCGGCGTCGTCATGCTCGCCCTCGGGCTGCTCAAGCTCGGGTCGGTCATGCAGTTCGTGTCGACCGCCGTGATGACCGGGTTCACCACCGGGATCGCGGTGCAGATCATCGCGGGCGAGCTGGGCGACGCCACGGGCTACAGGCCGGACGAGCACAACACCGTGGGCAAGATCGTCGAGGCGCTCGCGCACGTCGGGTCCTGGGACCTCGCGACCGTCGCCGTCGCGGGCGCCACGATCGTGGTGTGGGCGCTCGCGCGGCTGGTGAAGCCGTTGCGCTCGCTGGCGACCCTCGTCGCGCTCGTCGTCGTGTGGGTCTTCGTGGTCGTGGCGGGGATCGACGTCGAGGACGTCGGCTCGATCGCGTCCATCCCGCGCAGCCTGCCGCCGTTCTCCCTGCCGGACCTGTCCGCGGTGCCGAGCCTCGCGCTGGGGGCCGTGGCCGTGGCGCTCGTCGCGCTGGCGCAGGCCGCCGGGATCGGTGCCGCCGTGCCCAACCCCGACGGGTCGCGCCCGAACGCCTCGCGGGACTTCGTCGCGCAGGGCATGGCGAACGTCGCGGGCGGGCTCTTCTCGGCGCTCCCGACGGGCGGCTCGCTGTCCCGCACCGGCGTCGGCACCAGCGCGGGCTCGCGGACGCGGTGGTCAGGCGTGTTCGCGGGGCTCTGGCTCGCGCTCGTCGTCCTCCTCGTCGGCCCGTACGCCGAGACGATCCCGATGGCGGTCATCGGCGGCCTGCTGATCGTCATCGGCGTCGAGCTGGTGCAGGGCCGCTGGGCCGACATCGTGCTCGTGGTCCGGACGTCGTGGTGGTCCACGGCCGCGATGGTGGCGACCTTCCTCGCGACCACCCAGCTGCCGCTCCAGCAGGCGATCTTCATCGGCGCCGGCCTGTCGCTGGTGCTGTACGCGGTCTCGGCCTCGCGGGCCGGGCGACTGCAGGCGCTCGAGCAGCGGGGCGACGGTCGGTGGGCGGTCGTCGAGCCGCCCGCCGAGCTCGCGTCGCACTCCGTCGTGGTGCTGCACTACGCGGGTGCCGGCTTCTTCGCGGAGGTGGCCCGGATCAACGAGACCTGGCCGGACACGTCGAGGACGCGCGGCTCGGCGCTCGTGCTGAGCCTGCGCACGCTGCCCGACGTCCCGTCGGCGACCTTCGTCAAGGCCATCGACGCGCTGGCCGAGCGGCTGCGGGCGCGCGACAACCTGCTGCTGCTCTGCGGCGTCTCGCCCGAGTTCCTCGTGGTGGCCCGGCGCAGCGGCCTGCTCGACGCGCTCGATCCCGATGCGGTCCTGCCCGCCGACGACGAGGTGTTCTCCTCCGTCGCCGACGCCATAGCCCGCGGCCAGGCGTGGGTCGACGCCCACCGCCAGCCCCTCCCGACCGCCGACGAAGGAGCACCGACATGACGGAGCCGATCGCTGCCGAGGCGCCGTTCCGCGTCCCGGTCGGCAACCTGCTCAAGCTCGCCGTCCCCGCCGTGGTCGTCGGCATCGGCTCCGCCCTCACGCTCTACGGGCTGAGCAAGCTGGCCAACCTGCTGGAGGGCTGGCTCTGGGACGACCTGAGCGCGGCCGTCGGTGTGCCGTCCGACTCCGCGGTGTGGATCATCGGCATGCTCACGGCGACGGGTCTCGCGATCGGGCTCGTCGTCAGGTACGCCCCCGGCCATGCCGGACCCGACCCCGCGACCCTCGAGCTGGTGGCCGAGCCGCTACCGCTCCGGGTGCTGCCCGGGCTGGCCCTCGCGCTGGTGCTCATGCTCGCCGGCGGAGTGAGCCTCGGCCCAGAGAACCCCATCATCGGCATCAACGTGGGGCTCGCGGTGGCGCTGGGGATGCGGTTCCTGCCCAAGGTCAACGCGCCGATCTGGCTTGCTATGGCGGTCGCGGGCACCATCGGCGCGATGTTCGGGACGCCCGTCGCGGCGGCGCTGCTGTTCTCCGAGCTGGACGCGGGCGACCGGCGGATCCCGCTGTGGGACCGGCTGTTCGCCCCGCTGGTGGCGGCGACCGCGGGAACCCTGACGATGCTGCAGCTGGAGTCCCTGGACCTGGCCGTCGCGGCGCCCGCCTACTCGTACGCCGGCCTCAAGGACCTGGGGCTCGCGGTGCTGATCGCCCTCGGAGCCGCGGCCGTCGGGCTGGTCGCCGTGTATCTCTTCGTGCCGCTGCACCGCGCGTTCCTGCGGATCGGGCACCCCGTGCTCATGCTCACGGTCGGCGGCCTGCTGCTCGGGCTCCTGGGCGCCCTCGGCGGCGAGGTGACCCTGTTCAAGGGCCTGACGCAGATGCAGGAGCTGCCCGGGCTCGCGGCGACGACCACCGGTGCGGGGTTCCTGGCCCTGGCCGGGATCAAGCTGCTCGCCATGCTGGTCGCCGCCACGTCGGGGTTCCGCGGCGGGCGCATCTTCCCCACCCTGTTCGTCGGGGTGGCCCTCGGCTTCGCGATCCACGCCGTGTGGGACGGCGTCCCCCTCGCGCTGGCGATCGCGGCGGCCGTCGTGGGGATCATCGTGGCCGCCACGCGCAACGGCTGGCTGAGCCTCTTCATGGCGATCGCCGTGGTGCCGCAGGTGTCGCTGCTCATCCCGATGCTGCTGGCCACGCTCGCGGCGTGGTTGCTGGTGACCAACCGCCCGCCGCTGCTGGACCCGGTCGCGGAGCGGCCGCCCGCCTGAGGCGGTCAGACGGTCTGCCAGGTCACCGAGTCGTCGCGTCCCCGGATCACCCGTCCGAGGACGCCCTCATCCTGTGCGCACGCCTGGCCGATGACGCAGGCCAGCACGAGCGCGAAGCTCAGCACGAACAACCACCCGATGTACGCGAACACGAGGCCCAGCACGCCGAACTGCCGGGTGCCCGAGACCAGGACGATGGGCAGGTAGAGCTGGCCGGCCAGGCTGAGCAGGCCGAGCAGGAGGGCGGTCACCCCGCCGGTGAACGCGAGGACGCGGACGGGGACCTGGGCGTGCAGCAGCGCCCAGGGGACGTACGTCCAGACGACGGCCCACACGACCACCCGGACGACGAAATCCCAGAGAGCGGGCAGCGGCACCCCCTCGGTCGCCTCCCGCGTGACCTCGATCAGGCCGATGGCGAGGACCACGGCGAGCACCGTGGTCAGCCACCGCCACGCCGACCGCAGCCCGGGCCGCCTGACCTGCCAGACCTTCGCGTACATGCGCTCGAGGGCTCGGGAGTACGACGTCGCGCTGATGAGGGCGACCAGGAGGCCCAGGATCCCGATGCTGCCCCCCAGGCTCGCGCTGGTGCTCACGCTGCCGGCGAGGGCCTCGCGCGTCTCCTCGGTGAGGCCGAGGGTGTCCGCCATGAACGAGCCGAAGCCGTCGTGGTTGGGGCGGAGGGCCGCCATCACGATCATCATGGGCACGATCGAGACGAAGGCCTGCGCGGCGAGCGTCATGGCGCGGTCGAACGGCTCGATGGCGACGAAGCCGGTGTACCCCCGCTCGACCAACCCGCCGAGCGGCGTCAGCCGGAGCCGTGCCGCGATCCGCAGGCCGCGCAGCCGCCAGCGCTCGACCCGGGACGTCACGGGAGCCGGGCGTCGAGGAACGCGAGCACCGCGGCGACGTAGGTCTCGCGTGCGGGCAGCGGCGACAGCGCGAGGTCGTGGGCTCCTCCCGGGACCTCGACGAAGGTCACGTCCGGACCGAGGTTCGGCGCCAGGCGCTTCATGTCCGCCACGTCGAGCACCGAGTCGGTGGTGATCAGCGCGTCGTGGACGACGTCGTCGGGTCCGGAGGCGTCCGACGCCAGCACCAGCACCGGGACGTCGATCGCGAGCCCCGCGGCCACCCGCTTGTGCCCACGGCGGACGGTCCGCGCGAAGCCTGCGCGGGCCGGGAAGCCCTCGTGCGGCTTCCATGCGAGGTCGTACGACCACTCCCCGCCGGTGGCCTCGTGCAGCGCGCGACCGTAGTGCGGCGCGACTTTGCCGACGACGAGGTCCGGGGCGACCCTGCCCACGCCGTCCAGCACCGTCGTGAAGACCGTGCGCTCGAACCAGGATCCGCGCAGGTCGAGCCACGGGCTGTTGAGCACGAGGGCGTCGATCAGCCCCTCGCCGCGTCGGGAGTCCGCCCACAACGAGGTGACCAGCCCGCCCATCGAGTGGCCGAGCAGGACGACCTCGTCGTGGTCCTGGCGGATGATGCGGATCGCGGCGTCGATCTCCTCGGCGAACGCGCCCAGGTCGGTGACGTGGTTGGCGGGGCGGCCCTCGCGGATGGAGCGGCCGTAGTCGCGCAGGTCGAKGGCGTAGACGTCGTAGCCGTGCGCGGCGAGGGCGTCGCCGAAGCCGGTGTGGAAGAAGTAGTCGACGAACCCGTGCACGTACAGGAGCGCGCGCCGGCTGGGCGACCCGGTGCGGTGGACCAGCGTGGCGACGGGGTCCGGGGTGCGGCCGTCGGGCCGCAGCGGGAGGTTCCGAGAGGTCCAGCCGGGGCCCAGCACGTCGGGGACGTCGTCGCTCATGGCGTGATCGTGCCACGGGCGCGGCGTCGGGGAGCGACGAACCGAGCCGAACAGAGTTGAGCGGAATAGACTCAACTCTGCCGGTCGTTGCGAACAGCAGACACGACACACACAGGAGGTCATGTGGACGCCAAGTTCACCACCCGGTCCCAGGAGGCCCTGGGCGACGCCATCCAGCAGGCGTCGGCCGCCGACAACCCGCAGCTCGAGCCCGCGCACCTGCTCAACGCCCTGCTGCAGCAGGAGGGCGGCGTCGCCAACGGGCTGCTCGACGCGGTCGGAGCCGACCGCAGCGCCCTGGGCCGCACCGTGCGCGGCATGCTCGTCAGCCTGCCCACCGCCAGCGGTGCCGCGGTGGCCCAGCCGAGCGCGTCGCGCGCCCTCTCGACCGCCCTCGAGGCGTCCTCGTCCGAGGCCCGCTCGCTCGGCGACGACTACGTCTCGACCGAGCACCTGCTGCTCGGCCTCGCCGCGGGCCAGTCCGGGGTGGCCGACGCCCTGCGCGCCCAGGGTGCGTCCCGCGACGCGCTCGCGGCCGCCCTGCCGGCCGTCCGCGGCTCCGCCCGGGTGACCAGCCCCAACCCCGAGGGCACCTACAAGGCGCTCGAGCAGTACGGGCTCGACCTGACGCAGCGGGCGCGCGAGGGCAAGCTCGACCCGGTCATCGGCCGCGACGCCGAGATCCGTCGCGTGGTCCAGGTGCTCTCCCGGCGCACCAAGAACAACCCCGTCCTGATCGGCGAGCCCGGCGTGGGCAAGACCGCCGTCGTCGAGGGCCTCGCGCAGCGCATCGTCGCCGGCGACGTGCCCGAGTCGCTGCGCGGCAAGAAGCTGGTCGCGCTCGACCTGGCCGCGATGGTGGCCGGCGCCAAGTACCGCGGCGAGTTCGAGGAGCGCCTCAAGGCCGTGCTGGCCGAGATCACCGGGTCCAACGGCGAGGTCGTCACGTTCATCGACGAGCTGCACACGGTCGTCGGCGCGGGTGCCGGCGGCGAGGGAGCCATGGACGCGGGCAACATGCTCAAGCCCATGCTCGCCCGCGGCGAGCTGCGCCTGGTGGGCGCCACCACGCTCGACGAGTACCGCGAGCGCATCGAGAAGGACCCCGCGCTCGAGCGCCGGTTCCAGCAGGTGTTCGTCGGCGAGCCGTCCGTGGAGGACACCGTCGCCATCCTGCGCGGGCTCAAGGAGCGGTACGAGGCCCACCACAAGGTGACCATCGCCGACTCCGCGCTGGTGGCCGCCGCGACCCTCTCCGACCGGTACATCAGCGGCCGGCAGCTGCCCGACAAGGCCATCGACCTGGTCGACGAGGCGGCGTCCCGCCTGCGCATGGAGCTCGACTCGTCGCCCATCGAGATCGACGAGCTGCAGCGCGCCGTCACGCGTCTCGAGATGGAGGAGGTCGTGCTCTCCGAGTCCGACGACCCCGCGTCGAAGGACCGCCTGGAGCGCCTGCGCAAGGACCTGGCCGACCGGCGGGAGGACCTCGCGTCGCTCACGGCCCGGTGGGAGAAGGAGAAGGCCGGGCACAACCTGGTCGGCGACCTCAAGGCCCGGCTCGACGAGCTGCGCAGCGACGCCGAGCGCCTGCAGCGCGAGGGCGACCTCGAGAAGGCCGCACGCATCCTGTACGGCGAGATCCCGACGCTGCAGGAGCAGATCTCGGCGGCGGAGGCCGACGAGGAGGCGGTGGACGCCGCCCCCGACGGCCCGCCGATGATCGCCGACAAGGTCGGTCCCGACGAGGTCGCCGAGGTGGTCGCGCAGTGGACCGGCATCCCCGCCGGCCGCCTGCTCGAGGGCGAGACCGCCAAGCTGCTGCGCATGGAGGAGGTGCTCGGCGAGCGGCTCATCGGTCAGCGCCCGGCCGTGGCCGCGGTCTCCGACGCCGTCCGGCGCGCCCGCGCGGGCGTGTCCGACCCCGACCGGCCCACCGGCAGCTTCCTGTTCCTCGGGCCCACCGGCGTCGGCAAGACCGAGCTGGCGAAGGCGCTCGCGGACTTCCTCTTCGACGACGAGCGCGCCATGGTGCGGATCGACATGTCCGAGTACGCCGAGAAGCACTCGGTGGCCCGGCTCGTCGGCGCTCCTCCGGGGTACGTCGGGTACGAGGAGGGCGGGCAGCTGACCGAGGCCGTCCGTCGTCGGCCCTACTCCGTGGTGCTGCTCGACGAGGTCGAGAAGGCGCACCCCGAGGTGTTCGACGTGCTGCTGCAGGTGCTCGACGACGGTCGGCTCACCGACGGTCAGGGCCGGACGGTCGACTTCCGCAACGTGATCCTCGTGCTGACCTCCAACCTGGGCTCGCAGTTCCTGGTGGACCCGCTGCTGTCCGACGACGAGAAGCGCGACGCCGTGATGTCCGCGGTGCGCACCTCGTTCAAGCCGGAGTTCCTCAACCGGCTCGACGACGTGGTGCTGTTCGACCCGCTGTCGCTCGACGAGATCGGGCACATCGTCGAGCTGCAGGTGGCGCTGCTCGCTCGGCGCCTGGCGGATCGTCGGCTGACGCTGGAGGTCTCGCCCGCGGCCCGCGAGTGGCTCGCGCTCGAGGGCTACGACCCCGCCTACGGTGCCCGGCCGTTGCGCCGGCTGGTGCAGCGGGAGATCGGCGACCGGCTGGCGCGGCTGCTGCTGGCCGGCGAGGTCCACGACGGGGACACCGTGGTGGTCGACCGCGGGCCCGACGGGCTGGTGGTCGACGCCCGCCGGTGACGGGGGCTCTCAGCCGACGCCGGTGATGCCGTGCTCGTCGCCGGCCACCAGCCTGCCGCCCAGGGCGCTGACCGACGCGATGCCGGCGGGGAACGGCACACGGCGCAGCGCCGTGCCGTCGTGCCGGTCGAGCACCAGCAGGTCGCCGGTGCCGCTGGGGTCCATCGGCTGGTCCACAAGGTAGAGGTGGGTGCCGTCGGTGAGCAGGTCGCCGGCGACGATCCCGCTCGGCCGCGGCGTGCTCCACACGACGGAGCCGTCGCGGCCGTCCAGCGCCACGACGTCCGTGGTCGTGGTCAGGTACACGCGGCCCTCGAGGATCATCGTCGAGATCCGCCAGCCCTTGGCCGCGGAGACGTGGGCCTGCCACAGCTGCTTGCCCGTCCGGGAGTCCCAGCCGTACGTCCGCAGGCCCGACGAGACCTCGAGGCCGGGCACGCTCCCGTCGTCCACGGAGCGGGTCAGCAGGTCACCGAAGACGTCGAGGGGTGCCTGACCCGGGCGCATGACCCGCACCCGTGGGTCCGGGCCGTCGGGGTTCCGGCGCGTCCAGGTGAGCCAGCCCGCGTCGGTCGAGCCCCAGCTGTCGGTGTCCCGCTCCGGCTCGACGACCTGGCCGGACGCGTCGAGCACCAGGGGCCCGCTGGGGCGGTTGAACAGCACGACCAGGTCGCCCGCCGACCAGATGCTGGCGGTGTACTGGTCGACGAGACCGCGCACGGGCTCGGGGTCGCGGAACCGCCAGAGCTCTGCACCCGTCATCGGGTCGGTGGCGACGACCACCAKGTGCCGCTGGTCGTCGACGACGGCGGTCGCCACKAGCCCGGGCCGGACCGCCAGCGAGCTCACCGGGGGCGACGGATGGTCGGCCAGGACGCTCCCGTCGGCGAGGTCCAGGACGACGACGTGCGCCTGCGTGGCGGGTATGCCCGCATCCGTGCCGTCGTCCGAGGACCGGCTGTACCCGTCCGTGACCAGGCAGACGGCACGGTCGTCCTCGGGCACGCACATGGTCGTCGTGCTGTTCAGCGGGTCGGTCAGCGCGGGGTCCGGCCCGCGCAGGGTCGTCGACCAGGGGTGCGTCCCCGTGGCGACGTCCAGCGCGGTGTAGCGCAGGGAGCCGTCCGGGCCCACGACGACGCCGTGGAGGGCACCGTCCACCGCGGAGGTCCCCCACGCGAGCGGCGCGTCCTCGGCGCCCGTCTGCCAGAGCACGTCGAGGCTCTTGCCGACCCGGGGGATGGCCCCGGGCAGCGCCGCGATGCGGGCGTCGGCCGCCCGCGACCGCGCGTCGATCAGCTGCTGGCCCGCGAACGCGAGGCCGACGACGACGACCGGCACGAGGAGCACCCACCAGCGGCCGCGGCGGCGACGGGCCGGCGCGATCGACTCCTGCCGGTCGAGCTCGTCGTCCTCGACGAGCTCGACCGGAGCGAGGGTGTCGCGGCGCGCCATGGACGGACACTACCCACTGAACCCCGCCGCACCGCACCGTCAGATCGGCAGGCCGTGCCCGAACCGGAACAGCGGGTCGGCGGTGTCGAACGGCACGTCCTCGCGCGACGCCTCGACCGCGGCCATCGACCGGGGGAGGTCGAACGGCAGCCTCCCGCGCGCGGCACCTGCGAGGGCCTCCAGCAGCGGGCCCACACCTGCGCCGAAGTTCACGACGACCGCCGCGGCCTGGTCCACCAGCGGCGTGAGGATCGCCGGCCGGTCGAGGTGCACGTCGAGGATCGTCGGGACGACCGCGCTGATCGCGTTGATGCGCGCGATCTCGTCGGCGGGGAAGTCCAACGAGCCGGCGTGGAAGAACGCCTCGAACCCGGGTCCGCGCGGCTCGAACGGTGCCTGCAGCCGCAGGATGGCGACGTCGGCGTCCGCGGGGTCGTCGACGGTGCCCTCGAACCCCTCGGCGTAGATCCGCAGGCCCGGGGCCAGCGGCAGGATGCCGTCGTTGGTCAGGACCGTCACCGCCGCGGCCTGGGCGGCGAGCCCGGCGGCGCGGAACCCGTCGTTGCCGACGAGGGCCGAGGCCGCCTCGACGTCGACGTAGCGGCGCTCGTCGAAGAGCCCCAGCAGGAACTTCTCGCGGAGCAGGCGTCGGACGGAGGCGTCGACCCGCTCCTCGGAGATGCGGCCCCGCTCGACGAGCGCGACGACCACCTCGGGGCACGACTCGCCGCCCAGCTGGTCGGCGCCGGCGTGGAGGATCAGCGCCACGCGGTCCTCGACCGACAGGTGCTCGACGCCCCAGGCGCGGGCCGGGAAGGGCTGCCCGAACACCTCGGCGTCGGACACCAGGCCCCAGTCGGTGCAGATGATCCCGTCGAAGCCCAGGTCGTCGCGAAGAAGGTCGAGGATCGGCTTGTTGAAGCCGAAGCCCACCTCCGGGACACCCTCCAAGCCGACCGGCATGCCGTAGTACGGCATCATCTGCCGCGTCCCGGCCGCCAGCAGCGCCTTGAACGGCTCCAGGTGCTCGGCGAACCGCCCGCCCGGGTAGACCTGCTCGCGACCGTAGGCGAAGTGCGGGTCCTCGCCGTCCTTCTGCGGGCCGCCGCCGGGGAAGTGCTTCGTCATCGTCGAGACGCTGTCCGTGCCGAAGTCGGGACCCTGGAACCCGCGCACGTACGCAGCGCCCATCCGGCCCGTCAACGTCGCGTCCTCGCCGAACGTCCCGTTGGCGCGGGCCCACCGGGGCTCGGTGGCGAGGTCGACCTGCGGGTGCAGGGCGGTGCGCAGACCGACGGCCAGGTACTCCTGGCGTGCGATGTCGGCGTGCCGCTCCATGAGCGCCTCGTCGCGCGTCGCCGCCAGCCCGAGGGTCTCGGGCCACTGGGAGAACGGACCGGACAGGAGCGCGGTCCCCGGGTTGTCGGTGAACGCGTGCCGGGGGTCCGTCGCGATCGTGGCGGGGATGCCGAGCCGCGTCTGCGCGCAGAGCGCCTGGAGCCGGTTGTGCCACTCGGCGAGCTCGCGGGCGCTGCCCGGGACACCGAGGAGGTTCCAGTGGGTCATGTGCTTGGTGTTCACGTACTCGTCGGCCGACGGCAGGCCGAAGACCGGGTCGCTCTCGGTCAGGGGCCCGGCCGTGATCATGTGCTGGAACAGCTGGCCGGCCTTCTCCTCGAGCGTCATGCGCGCGAGCAGGTCCTCGACCCGGTCCTCCACCGGCACGGCGGCGTCCTGGTAGACGTACGTCTCGTCGGTCGTGGTCATCAGCGCACACCCTTGATCCGGTAGACGAGCACGGCACCGGCCAGCGCGACCACCGCGCCGAACAGGTACCAGGTGGGGTACTCGCCCATGGGCAGGGTCGCGCCGACCGCCAGGATGGCGGGGGCCATCGCGGGGGCGAGCGACTGCGGCAGGGCGTTGGCGATGTTGAGGACGCCGAGGTCCTTGGCGGTGTCCTCCTTGGTGGGCAGCACCTGCGTGGCCAGCGCGATGTCGACGGAGAAGAACGCGCCGGCGCCGAGGCCGATGATCGCCTGGCCGAGCACGACCAGCGCGATGCTCGGGGCGAACGCGAGGATCACGAGTCCGACGGCCATGATCGCGCCGGCGGCGGCGACGAAGGGCCGGCGCTTGCTGAACCGGTCGGACAGGATGCCGCCGACCGGGCTGGAGATGACCATGCCGACCACCGAGGCGAACGTCGCGGTGAGGATGACGCCGGTGGCCTCCTGCTCCGACAGGTCGAACTTGCCGACGAGGTAGTACGGCAGGAACGTCGCGATGCCGGCGTACCCGAACATCACCATGAACTTGGTGAGCCAGGTCCAGCCGAAGTCGGGGTGCTTGCGCGGGTTGAAGACGAACGAGCCGAAGAACTGCCCGACGGTGAACCTCTGCGCGGGCGCCTGCTCGAGTCGGCGGTCGCGCAGCACGGCGGCGAACAGCAGCGAGAAGATCAGGCCCAGGGCGGCGGGGACGATGAACCTCGCGGCGTCGGCGGAGATCTGGTTGACGATGACGCTGCCGAGCAGGATGGCGAGCGGTGTCGCCATCCCGACCAGGCCGGACACCTTGCCGCGGCGCTCGACCGGCACCTGGTCGGGGATGGTCGCGTTGGCGGCGGCGAGCACGGCGTTGAACGCGGCCTGCGCCACGCACCACCCCACCAGCACCAGGGCGACGGACTGCGCGGTGCCGACGACGGTCAGGGCCGCGGCGCCGACGATCGCGCCGCCGAGGATCCACGGGCGGCGCATGCCGAGCCGGCTCGTCGTCCGGTCGGACAGGCGGCCGGCCAGCGGGTTGCAGACGAGGGCGAACAGCGCGCCGACGCCCATGACCGTGCCGAGCGCGGCCGGGGCGGCGTCCGCGCCCACCAGGTGGTCGATCTTGAACGCCATCGACACCATGACGGGCGTCAGCAGCGCCATGTAGACGCCGAGGTTGGCCACCCCGAGGAACGGGAGGTAGCTGCGCGGTTCGCGGCCGGCGGGCGGCGGGGTGGTGGCGGTGGGGACCGCCTGGGCTGCGCCGGTCAGCGGCGCCGTGGGCTGCGAGAGGGCCATGCGTCGACTCCTGTGTCGGACGGCGGGTCGGTGCGTCCTTGAATCCCGACCACGTGGTAAGTAGGGAAGTTACCATCTGGTCGGAATTGAGGGAAGAGGCTACTTACCATCTGGTCGGAATTGACGTCGGCGTGCGATCCTGAGGGCATGACGACCGAGGTCACGACCGCATCCCCGCGCTCGGGCGGCTACGCCAAGGGCCGCGCGACCCGCGAGGACATCCTCGACGCGGCCATGCAGCTGTTCGGCGAGGTGGGCTATCACACCGCGTCGCTGCGGGAGGTCGCCTCGCGCGTCGGCATCTCGCACCCCGGCCTGCTGCACCACTTCTCCAGCAAGGCCGTGCTGCTCGCTGCGGTCCTCGAGCGTCGCGACGAGGTCGACTCCCTGGCCTTCGAGGCCGACCTCGCCGCGGGGCACGACTACTTCGAGAGCCTCGCGCGGCTCATCGAGCGCAACGTGGGCCGCCCGGGCATCGTCGAGCTCTTCGCGACGCTCTCCGCCGAGGCGACCTCGCCCGACCACCCCGCGCACGCGTTCTTCCAGGACCGCTACCGCCGGGTGATCGCCCTGTCGGAGACCGAGTTCGCGCGCTGGCGGGACGAGGGACGCCTCCGCCCCGGCATCGACCCGCTCACCGCCGCACGCCTGATCATCGCCGTCATGGACGGCATGCAGATCCAGTGGCTGCTCGCCGCCGACACCCCCGACGCCCGCCCGGACATGGCGTCCGTGCTCCGCGCGCAGTTCGCCGCCCTGCTGACGGACTGACCGGCCGTCGAACGGCGCCGAGCTCGTGACTGCGGGTCGAGGTCGCCGGTCTGAGCTCACGAGCTCGGCTGGGACTCACGAGCTCGGCTGGGAGCCGCGAGCTCGGCTGGGCGCCGCGGGCCCGGTCAGATCGCGCCGGGGTCGATGCCCTCGGCCAGGTCCGACCAGAACGGGGTCCGGAGCGACGCGTCCGGCATCGCGACCGGCGCCGACCGGTGCAGGAACTCACGGGTCAGGTAGTCGGCCAGGTCGGCGCCGTAGTAGATGACGTCCGTCTGGTAGATCGAGAAGACCGGCGTGCCCGAGGGCGCCGGGCCGCTCGGCAGGTAGCGGTGCGCGTGCACCGGGACCATGGTCGGCGCGGCCGCGAGGTGCCGACGAGCTGCGGCCTCGCGGTCGTCGGGCGGCCGCGGACCCCACGAAGCCGGCCAGAAGTCGTCGTGCAGGACGTCGTGCACGACCCCGTCGACGGGCCACGCCAGCCGCGCGCGCAGCGGTGCCACGTCGTCGTCCAGCCAGTCCGGCCAGCCGTCGCCGACCGGGACGGCGAGGGTGAGCATGGCGCGGTGGTCGGCGCAGAACGTGAACCCGAATCGCCGCTCGACATCGGCGATCTCCTCGTCGGTCAGCCCGGGATCGAGCCAGACCCCCGCGGAGTCGAGCGCGGCGAGCACCGGGTCCAGGTCCATGGGCCGAGTGTCCCAGCCGGGCCGGGCCGCCGTGCGCCTCCCGTCGCCGCTGAGAACGGCAGATCGCCGCGAGAACGGCAGCTCGTTGTGCCGTTCTCGCGGCGTCGTGCCGTTCTCGAGGGTCAGCCGGCGGCGACCTTGGCCACCATGGTGTCCAGCGCCTGGCGGTCGAACCCGGCCAGCCCGAAGTCGGCGATCACCTTGGCGGGCATCTGCAGGATCATCGCCTGCATCGTCTCGTCGAGCGGGCCCATGTCGGCCGGCGGGACCAGGGCGGCCTGCAGCAGCGGTCCGCCGACCGGGTGCGCGAACCACTCCTCGATGGTCGACATCGGCGTGAGCTCGCCCCACAGCGGCTCGCCCTCGACGTCCAGCGAGACGGACCCGCGGATGTCCCGCGACGACGCCCCGACCTCGACGACGAACTCGCCGCCCTCGACCACCCAGCGGTGCAGGCCGGGGTGCCAGTACGAGAGGTCGCGGCGGGTCAGCGAGAACGTGACCTCGCGGGACTCGCCCGGCTCGAGGGCGACCTTGGCGAACGCCTTGAGCTCGCGCGTCGGCCGCACCACGGCCGCCTGCGGGTCGCGGACGTAGACCTGGACCACCTCGGCGCCGGCGACCGCGCCGGTGTTCGTGATGGTGGCGGAGACGGTCACGTCGGTGCCGTCGGCGGTCGCGGTGACGTCGCGGTAGCCGAACGTCGTGTACGAGAGCCCGTGCCCGAACGGGTAGGCCACGTCCATGACGCGGGTGTCGTACCAGCGATAGCCCACGAGCACGCCCTCGCCGTAGCGGACGACGCCGGCCTCGCCCGGGAAGTTGCCGAACGCCGGGGTGTCCTCGAGGCGGTGGGGGATCGTCTCCGTGAGCTTGCCGGACGGCGTGCGGACGCCGAGGAGCAGGTCGGCGACGGCCGAGCCGCCCGCCTGGCCGCCGAGCCACGTCTCGAGGATCGCCGGCGCGAGGTCGCGCCAGGCCGTCACGCTCACGGCGGAGCCGTTGGCGAGGACGACGACCACGCGCGGGTTGACGTCCGCGACCGCGCGCAGGACCCCGACCTGGTTGTCGGGCAGGCCGAGACGAGGGCGGTCGTAGCCCTCCGACTCGTCGGGGCCGGGCAGGCCGAGGAACAGGACGACGGTCGCGGCGTCGCGGGCCACCGACACGGCCTCGGCGAGGAGCGCCTCGTCGTCACCGTCCGGGCCGCCCGCGATGGTGAAGCCGGCCGCGAACGGGTACTCGCCGCCGGTCGCCCGCAGCGCGTCGAGCGGGACGTCGAGCCGGGTCGGGTTCACCTGCGACGAACCCGCGCCCTGGTAGCGCGGCGTGCGGGCGAACTCGCCGATCACGGCGACGCCGTCGGCGGTGCTCAGCGGCAGCAGGCCCCCGTCGTTCTTCAGCAGGACGGACCCGGCGGCCGCGGCCTCGCGGGCGAGCTCGTGGTGGGCGTCGACGTCGAAGGAGTCGTCCGCCTCGATGCCGGGCAGCGACTTCGCGACCAGGTCGAGGACCCGGCGCGCGGCCACGTCCAGGACAGCCTCGTCCAGCGAGCCGTCGCGGACGGCGGCCACGACCTCCTCGTCGGGACGCGGGCCGGCGGCGGGCATCTGCAGGTCCAGGCCCGCGGCGAGCGCCGGGACGCGGTCGTGCACGGCGCCCCAGTCGGAGACGACCAGACCCTCGAACGCCCACTCGTCGCGCAGGATCTCCGTGAGCAGCCAGTGGTTCTCGGACGCGTACGTGCCGTTGACCTTGTTGTACGCGCACATCACGGTCCACGGCTGCGCGTTCGTCACCACGCGCTCGAACGCGGGCAGGTAGATCTCCCGCAGCGTCCGCTCGTCGACCTCGGCCGAGACGCGCATGCGGTCGGACTCCTGGTTGTTCGCCGCGAAGTGCTTGAGCGACGTGCCGACGCCCTGGCTCTGGATGCCGCGGACGATCGCCGTCGCCACCTCGCCCGCGACCACGGGGTCCTCCGAGACGTACTCGAAGTTGCGGCCGCCGAGCGGGGTGCGCTTGATGTTGACGCCCGGGCCCAGCAGCACGGCGACGTCGTTGGCGCGGGTCTCGCGGCCGAGCGCCTCGCCGACGCGCGTGACCAGCTCGACGTCCCACGACGAGCCGAGCGCGGCGGCGGTGGGGAAGCAGGTGGCCGGCACCGAGTTGCCGAGCCCGAGGTGGTCGGCGTCCTCCGCCTGCTTGCGCAGACCGTGCGGCCCGTCGGTCACCATGACGGCGGGCACCCCAGCGCGCTCGACGCCCTGCGTGTGCCAGAAGTCGGAGCCGGACGTCAGCGACGCCTTCTCCTCCAGGGTCAGCTGAGCCAGCACGCGTTCGACATCGAAGACCTGCGACATTGCGGGGCACCTTCCTCGGTGGGTTCGTCGTCCCGCCACCCTAACTCAATTCCTACCACCTGGTAAGTGTCTGGCGAGACGCGGTTGCTGCGATGACGTCCGGGCACGGCTCGGCTCGACAGGACCAGGCCGCGTCCCGACGGGCGCGCGTCGCTCAGGGGAGGTTCGCGGTCCCGTCCAGGAACGAGCCGGTGACCCCGCCGCCGTCGACGACCGCCAGGCACAGGCCGACGCGGTCGCCGTCGGCCCACGAGTCCTCGGTCGGCGACCAGGTCACGGTCCGGACCCCTTCGGCGACCTCCGCATCGTCGAGCACGCACGCCCGGGCGACGCGGGCGTCGGCCGCCTGCTGACCGGGCCACACGGCGTCGGCGGCGAAGGGGTACTCGGTGACCACCTGGGCCTCGTGCGGACCGGCGCACGGGACGACGCGGACCGAGTCCACCGGCCCGTCGTCGGGCACGGTCGCGAGGCAGTTGCCGGTGACCAGCTGCTGCGCGTGGGCGTCCCGGGCTGCGGGGACGTCGGCGGGCAGCGGCCGGGTGGCCAGCGCGGTGAGCACCAGGACCGTTCCGACGACGACCAGGGCCACCGTCTCGACGATCCCGAGCACGGCGCCCGCGATCGCCAGACCGCGTCCGCGCGTGTGCCGCCGGCCGATCCGGCGCAGGGCCACGACGCCGAGGACCAGCGCGACCGGCCCGAGCCCGAGCAGGCCGGTGACCAGCGACCACACGGACGTCGGCTCGAGCGGCGGGCGCGGTGCTGCCCACCCGGGCGCGTAGTGCGGTTCGGGGTAGGCGTAGGGCTGGTGGGGACCGGTCAGGATGCGGTCCCGGCGCCGGCCAGCTGGAGCGTCCCGGTGGTCGCCGAGCCCGTCATGCCGGGCTCGTTGCCGTAGTAGACGCAGTACGCGTTCGTGGTCCCGGCCGCGAAGTCGTCCGGGTGCGGGTAGTACAGGCTGATGTCGCCGTCCGCGAAGTAGTCGGGCAGCAGGGACTCGGTGAGCTGGTCGCACGCGTCCCAGGCGTCCCAGTACGCCGGGTCGTTCTCGTCCTCGGCATCGAGCGTGACCGGCCCGGACATCGGGACCAGGCCGACGACCTCGGCGTCGTGCGGCACCTCGCACGCGACGGGTTCGGTGTCGCTCATGTCGTAGCTCTCCGCGAACGTGGTCAGGCAGGTGCCCGTCGTCAGGTCCGTGCGGAGTGTGAAGTCGGGGAGCGTGGTGTCGCCGTCCGCCCCGGACGAGCCCTCGTCGGTTCCCTGCTGGACCTCGTCCCAGAAGCCCGACGAGGTGGCGGCGCTGCCGAGGATCACGGCGATGACGACGAAGTAGGCGACGATCGCGAGGAGCCAGAGGATCCCGACGGCGCCGATCGCGATGCCCGCGATGGCCCACCCGCGACCCGCCTTGCCGGACACCTTGATGCGGCGCAGCGCCGCGATGCCCAGCCCGAGGCCGACCGGGCCCGGCAGGCCGCCGAGGAACAGCAGCCCCGCCGTGCTGGTGACGAACGAGGCGATGGCCATGCCCTCGACGGGCGGCGAGACGTATGGCTGCCCGTACCCGTACGGCTGCGCGCCGTAGCCGGGTGCACCGTACTGCGGCGTGCCGTACGCGGGCGGTGCACCGTACTGCGGCTGAGCTCCGTACTGCGGGGCTCCGTACTGGGGTGCGCCGTACTGCGGCGCGGCGCCGTACTCGGGAGCGCCGTACTGAGGGGCGGCGCCGTACGGGGGAGCGGGCTGAGGGGCGCCGTACGGCGCGACCGGCGGCGGCGTGGGCCCGTACGCGCTGGGCGGCACCGGCTCGTACGCGCCGGGCGGCGCGGGCTCATACGCGCCGGGCGGCATCGGCTCGTAGGCGCCTGGCGGCGCGGCGGGCACGGGCGCGGTCGCCGCCGGGTCGGGGGCGGCGTAGGGGTCGGGAACCGGAGCCGGCCCCCCAGGCTCGTTGCTCATGCGCGCAACCTAGCCCACCGCGCCCCCGCGCCGACCGGTCTTTCCACCGACGTCACCCGGCCGCCCCCCGGCGTCAGTCGGCGATCTCGAGGACGACGGGCACGTGGTCCGACGGCGCCTTCCCCTTGCGCTCGTTGCGCTCGATGCTCACGCCGGTCACCCGGGCGGCCAGCGCGGGCGTCGCGTAGGTCAGGTCGATGCGCATGCCCTCGTTCCGGGGGAACCGGAGCTGCTGGTAGTCCCAGTACGTGTAGGTGTGCTCGGCCGGGAGGTGCACGCGCGAGACCTCGGTGTAACCGGCGCCGCCGATCGCGGTGAACGCCTCGCGCTCGGCCGGCGTCACGTGCGTGCGACCGGCGAAGAAGCCGATGTCCCACACGTCGGTGTCCAGGGGCGCGATGTTCCAGTCGCCGACGAGGGCGACCTGCGCCTCGGCGTCGGCGGCCAGCCAGCCCGCGGCGGCGTCGCGCAGGCGGCCGAGCCAGTCGAGCTTGTAGGCGTAGTGCGGGTCCCCGACCTCCCGACCGTTCGGCACGTACAGGCTCCACACCCGCACGCCGCCGCACGTCGCGCCGAGCGCCCGGGCCTCGGCCGCCGCGGGGTCCCCCCACGTCGGCATGCCGGGGAAGCCGACCTCGACGTCCTCGAGGCCGACCTTGCTCACGATGGCGACGCCGTTCCACTGGGAGAACCCGCTGGTGGCCACCTCGTAGCCGAGCGCCTCGAACGCCTCCCGCGGGAACTGCTCGTCCTTGACCTTGGTCTCCTGCAGGGCCAGCACGTCGACCCCCGTCCGCTCGAGGAAGGCGACCGCGCGGTCGGTGCGGGCACGGATCGAGTTGATGTTCCAGGTGGCCAGACGCATGGGGTAGGACGCTACCGGCCGGCGCCCACAGACACGCATCCGGATGATTCGGACATCGACGTGTTGAGCGGGACGAACCGCTCCCGTACCGTGCGCTCAACGTCAGCCAAGGAGGTCGAACAGGTGGAGCAGGCGCTCACCGGCCGTCGCGCGCTCGTCACGGGCGGAGCCTCGGGGATCGGGCGGGCGACGGCGCTCGCCCTGGCCAGGGCGGGAGCGGACGTGGCGATCACGCACCTGTCGCACGACGCCACCGCGGTCGTCGCCGAGATCAAGGACGAGGGGCGCACGGCGGCGTCGTTCCAGGTCGACGCGCGGCGCAGCTGGGACGTCGACAAGGCGGTCAGTGACGCGGCGGCCGTGCTCGGCGGCGGCATCGACATCCTGGTCAACACCGTGGGCGGTCCGGTCGAGCGCCGCAACGTCGCGGCCATGGACGACGCCCACTGGCACGGCGTGCTCGACCTCAACCTGTCGTCGGCGTTCTACGTCACCCGGGCCGCGCTCGCGGTCATGCCGGACGGTGGCCGGATCATCACGGTCGGCGCGCAGGCGGCCCGCAGCGGCGGCGGGACCGGGATGGTCGCCTACTCCACCGCCAAGGCCGCCCTCGAGGGCTTCAGCCGGGCGCTGGCCCGMGAGCTCGGCCCGCGGCGGATCACCGTGAACGTCGTCGCGCCGGGCTTCGTCGCCGGCACCCCGCTGCACGCGGCGCACACCCCCGAACCGGCCCAGCGTGCCGCCGTGGCCGCGTCGGCGCTGAACCGGGCCGGCGCCGCGGACGACGTCGCCGAGGCCGTGGTCTACCTCGCCTCCGACGGCGCGGCGTTCGTCACCGGCACCGTCCTCGACGTCAACGGCGGCGCGTACTTCAGCTGAGACCGGAGGAACGGGCGGTCAGCCCGCGGGCCAGCCGCTCACCGCCGACCACGCCCAGGAGGCCGCATCGTGCGCGGGGGGCAGCGGCTCGCGCTCGAGCCACGCGACKAGCACACCGATGACGGATCCCGCCAGCGCCGCGGCAGCGATCGGCTTCGGCAGGGCGGCGAGGGCGGGCGGGGAGCCATGCAGCTCCAGCCCCTCGAGGGCGAGCGCCGCGATGCGCCGGCGCAGGCGGGTGACCGCGACGGGGGAGCCGTGCTCGCCGAGCGCGCTGCGGTACAGGCCGACGTTCTCGGCGACGTGGGTGGCGTAGCGGACCAGCACCTCGGGAGCGTCGTCGGCGGTCGCGCCCGGCCGGATCTGGGTGAGGTCGGCGCCGACCAGCGCGGCCTGCGCGTCGAGCGCGTCCGCCAGCAGCGTGTCGGTGTCGGGGTAGTGCTGGTAGAACGTGCTGCGGTTCACGGTCGCGCGGTCGGCGACGTCGGCGACCGTGATCTCGTCGAGACTGCGTTCCCTCGCGAGGGCCAGCAGGGCATCCTGGAGCAGCCGGCGCGTGCGGAGCACCCGGGGGTCGACGCGGGCGCCTTCGTCCTGGATGGTCACGCGTCACATCTTGCCACCGCCGAATAACCAACACTTGTCGGGTAGCCTGCACCGGTCGACCAAGGAGTGAACATGGCACGCGTGCTGGACCGTCTGGGCCGGGGAAGCTACCGCCACCGCTGGATCGTGCTCGTGAGCTGGGTGCTGATCCTCGCTGCGGCCGGCTTCGGGGCGGTCTCGTCGGGGCTGAACCTCTCGAACTCGTTCTCGATCCCGGGCACGGAGTCGGACAAGGCTCAGGCGCTCGTCGCCGAGCGGCTCGGTGACCAGGCCGCGGGCGTCGGGTCCAGCAGCACGTCGCAGGCGCAGGACGTCGACGCGCCCTCCAGCGCGCGCGTCGTCGTGGGCGCGCCCGAGGGTGAGTCGTTCCTCCAGGGCACCGGCATCCAGGACGTCATGACGGCGCTGGCGCCGGTGGCCGACGCGCCGGACGTCGCCGGCATGTCCGACCCGGTGGCCAGCCAGGCCGTCGCGCCGGACGGCAGCGTGCTGTACGTCGACGTGCAGTTCACGGTGGGCCTCGACGACGTGCCGACGGCGACCACGGACGCGCTGGAGGCCGCCGCCGACCAGCTCGAGGCCGACGGCTACGAGGTCGCGCTGTCCGGCGGGYCGTTCACCGAGCCGCTCGAGCTGGCCGGCCCCACCGAGGCGCTCGGGCTCGTCGTCGCGCTCGTCGTCCTCGTGGTCACCTTCGGGTCGCTGCTCGCCGCCGGCATGCCGATCCTCACCGCGCTGCTCGGGGTCGGCATCGGCATCGCCGGGGTGCTGTCCCTGTCGGCCGTCACGGAGATCTCGTCGTCCACGCTGACCCTCGCGCTCATGCTCGGCCTCGCGGTCGGCATCGACTACGCGCTCTTCCTGCTCTCCCGCCACCGCCAGCAGCTGGCCGACGGGATGGACCCGCTCGAGTCCGCCGGCCACGCCGTCGGCACCGCGGGCAGCGCGGTCGTGTTCGCCGGGACCACCGTGGTCATCGCGCTCGCCGCCCTCACCGTCACGGGTATCCCGTTCCTCGCCGCCATGGGCCTCGCGGCCGCGGGCACCGTCGTCATCGCCGTGCTCGTGGCCATCACGCTGCTGCCCGCGCTGATGGGCTTCGCCGGCGAGCGGCTGCGGCCCCGCGGCCGTGCGCTGAGGCAGGCGGAGCACTCGCGGGAGGCGCGCAACCGGTGGGGCACGTTCGTCACCACCCACCCGATCCTCACCCTGGTCGCCTCCGCGATCGTGCTGCTCACCATCGCGATCCCGGCGCTGAGCCTGCGGCTGGGCCTGCCCGACGCCGGCCGCGAGCCCGAGGGCTCCGGCGACCGCCGCGCCTTCGAGATGCTCGCCGAGGGCTTCGGCCCGGGCTTCAACGGACCGCTCGTCGTGCTCGTCGACGCGCAGGACGACCCCTCCGCGCTGCCCGCGGCCGTCCAGGCCGTGACGACGACGGTCTCCGCGCTGCCCGACGTCGCCTACGCGGCACCCATCGCGGCGCCCGGCGCGGCCGAGGGTGCGGAGGCCGCGCTGGTCGTCGTCATCCCCACCGGCGCCCCGGACTCCGAGGAGACCGCCGACCTGGTGCACGCGATCCGCGACGCCCGTCCGGCCCTCGAGGAGAGCACCGGGACGCAGCTCTGGGTCACCGGCGCGTCGGCCGCGAACATCGACATCACCGAGAAGCTGGCCGACGCCTTCCCGGTGTTCCTGGTCATCGTCGTCGGGCTCGCGATCGTGCTGCTGCTCGTGGCGTTCCGGTCGCTGCTGGTGCCGGTCACCGCGGTGCTCGGCTTCCTGCTCACCATCGCCGCGGCGTTCGGCGCCACGACGGCCGTGTTCCAGTGGGGCTGGCTGTCCGGGGTGTTCAACGTCGACTCGACGGGCCCGCTGCTGAGCTTCCTGCCGATCCTGCTGGTCGGCGTGCTGTTCGGGCTGGCCATGGACTACCAGGTGTTCCTGGTGTCCCGCATGCGCGAGGAGCACGTGCACGGCGCCGAGCCGACGACGGCCGTGCGCCTCGGGTTCGCCCACGGCGCCCGGGTGGTGCTCGCGGCCGCGCTGATCATGATCTCGGTGTTCTCGAGCTTCGTGTTCAGTGGCTCCGCGCAGATCAGCCCCATCGCGTTCGCGCTGGCCATCGGCATCCTCTTCGACGCCCTCGTGGTCCGCATGACGATGATCCCCGCGGCCATGACCCTGCTGGGCACGTCGGCCTGGTGGCTGCCGCGCTGGCTGGACCGGATCATCCCGAACGTCGACATCGAGGGCGCGGCGCTCGACAAGGCCGGCGCCCACACCGCCCCGGCGCCGGTCGACGCGGTGCCGGACGCCGCCCACCACGGCGCCCACGCGGCGCACGGCGTGCACGCGGCCCCCTCCGACGACTGACGCGACGAGGGCCGGGGCGCCTCGTCGCACCCCGGCCCTCGCCCGTCGACCAGGCGATCAGCTCACGTCGTCGTCGACCCAGTCGAAGGTCTTGGTGACGGCCTTCTTCCAGTTCCGGTACTGCCGGTCGCGCTCGTCGTCGGCCATCGCCGGCTCCCAGCGCTTGTCCTCGGCCCAGTTGTCGATGACGTCCTGCTCGCCGCTCCAGAAGCCGACGGCGATGCCGGCCGCGTAGGCCGCCCCCAGGGCGGTGGTCTCCGCCACCTTCGGCCGGACCACGGGCACGCCGAGGATGTCCGCCTGGAACTGCATGAGCAGCTCGTCCTGGACCATCCCGCCGTCCACCTTGAGCTCGGTCAGGTCGACGCCCGAGTCGGCGTTCATGGCGTCCAGCACCTCGCGGGTCTGGAACGCCGTCGCCTCGAGCGCGGCCCGGGCGATGTGCCCCTTGTTGACGTACCGCGTGAGGCCGACGAGCGCGCCGCGGGCGTCGGACCGCCAGTACGGCGCGAACAGGCCCGAGAAGGCGGGCACGAAGTACGCGCCGCCGTTGTCGTCGACGGTCTTGGCCAGCTCCTCGATCTCCGGTGCCGACGAGATGATGCCGAGGTTGTCGCGCAGCCACTGCACGAGCGAGCCGCTCACGGCGATCGAGCCCTCGAGCGCGTACACCGTGGGCTGGTCGCCGATCTTGTAGCAGACCGTCGTCAGCAGACCGTTCTTCGACGGGACCGGCGACGTGCCCGTGTTGATGAGCATGAAGTTGCCGGTGCCGTAGGTGTTCTTGGCCATGCCGACCTCGAAGCACGCCTGCCCGAAGGTGGCAGCCTGCTGGTCGCCGAGGATACCGGCGATCGGCACTCCCGGGACCATGCCGCCCTCGCGGCCCGTGCCGTACACCTCGGACGACGACCTGATCTCGGGGAGCATCGACAGCGGGATGCCCATGTCGTTCGCGATGTCCTCGTTCCACGACAGCGTCTCGAGGTCCATGAGCATGGTGCGCGAGGCGTTGGTCGGGTCGGTGACGTGCACGCCGCCGTCGACCCCGCCGGTCATGTTCCACAGCACCCACGAGTCGGTGTTGCCGAACGCCAGGTCACCGGCCTCCGCCTTGGCCCGGGCGCCCTCGACGTTGTCGAGGATCCACTTGACCTTCGGACCCGAGAAGTAGGTGGCCAGCGGCAGGCCGACCTTCGCCTTGTAGCGGTCGGCGCCGCCCCCGAGCGCCCCCAGCTCCTCGGCGATCTTCTGCGTGCGCGTGTCCTGCCAGACGATCGCGTTGTAGACCGGCTTGCCGGTGGTCCGGTCCCAGACGACCGCCGTCTCGCGCTGGTTGGTGATGCCGACCGCGGCGAGGTCCCGGTACGTGAGGTTGGCACGGGTCAGCGCGAGGCCGACCACCTCACGGACGTTCTTCCAGATCTCCTCCGCGTTGTGCTCGACCCAGCCGGCGCGCGGGAAGATCTGCTCGTGCTCGATCTGCCCGGTCTCGACGATCTGGCCGGAGTGGTCGAAGACGATCGCGCGGGAGCTCGTGGTGCCCTGGTCGATGGCAAGGACGTACTTGGTGTCGGGCATGGTGAAGATTCCTCCGGGTGGTTCTGGGGGTCCGGACGGCGCTCACCGGGGGGTGGGTGGCGCCGCCCGGACAGGGACGACGGTGATGCGGGTGGCCGGTGTGTCAGCCGATGTAGGCGTGCGCCGCGAGGCCGGCGATGACGCCACCGACGAGGGGGCCGAGGACCGGCACCCAGGCGTATGCCCAGTCGCTCGAGCCCTTGCCCCGGATGGGCAGGAGGGCGTGGGCGATGCGGGGGCCGAGGTCACGAGCAGGGTTGATGGCGTAGCCGGTGGGGCCACCGAGGCTGGCGCCGATGCCGACCACGAGGAGCGCCACGGCGAGCGGGCCGAGCTGGGACGGTGTCTTGCCGAACGCCAGGATGACGAAGACCAGCACGAACGTGGCGATGACCTCCGTGATGAAGTTCCACGCGTACGAGCGGATCGCCGGGCCGGTCGAGAAGACCGCGAGCTTCGTGGCGCCGTCGGCGTCCTCGTCGAAGTGCTTCTTGTAGGCGAGGTAGCAGAAGAGCGCTCCTAGCGCAGCGCCGAGCATCTCTGCCGTGACGTACAGCACGCCGTTGCCGACGGTGACCGGGAGGCCGTCCGGGGCGAACGTCTCGGCACCGCTGGCCCAGATTCCGATCGTCACTGCTGGGTTGAGGTGTGCCCCGGACTTGAAGGCGGTGTAGACGCCTGCGAAGACCGCGAGGCCCCATCCGAAGTTGATGAGCAGCCAGCCGCCGTCGAACCCCTTGTTCCTCGGCAGGATGACGTTCGCGACGACGCCGGTACCGAGCAGCACCAGCATGCCCGTTCCGAGAACCTCGGAGAGGAACACCTCTCCCTGTGTGTAGTCCACTGTCGACCCTTTCTGACGGACGTCGTTGTCACGTGCGCCCCGCGGAGGACCGCGGGGAGTCTTCAGGTGCCGGCGGGACCCGACGATCCCCGGCCGGGCGGCGATCCCGGCTTGGTGCCCGCCGCGACCGGCTCGTCGGCGAGCATCGCCGGCACGTCCGCGGCACGCAGCCGGACCTTCACGGCCTCGGCGTCGTCGAGCTCCTGGGCCGCCGCGTCCTCGGCCTCCGCGCGAGCCCGGTACGCCTCGATCTCCTGGCTGCGCTTGTGCGCGTCCCAGCCGAGCACCGGGGCGACGAGGTCGGCGATCTCCTCCAGCGCGCCGACGCCCTTGTCCGCCTGCTCGTAGTTGAGCCGGGTGCGGTGCATGAGCACGTCGTCGAGGTGCAGCGCGCCCTCGTGGCTGGCCGCGTAGACGATCTCCGCGCCGATGTACGCGTCCGCGTTCTCCAGCGGCTCGGCCAGCGCCGGATTCTCGTCGACGAGGTCGATGAGCTCGCCCAGCAGGGACCCGTACCGGTGCAGCAGGTGGTCCATGCGCGGCCGGCTCCACCCGTACTTCTGCCCGATGGCCCGGGCCTGCCGCTGGAACACCTGCAGCCCCTCGGCGCCGACCAGCGGGAGGTCGTTCGTGATGGACGGCAGGCTGGTGGCGCGGCTGCCGATGGCGAAGTCGACCGCGTCCTTGGCCATGACCCGGTAGGTGGTGAGCTTGCCGCCGGCGATGACCGTGAAGCCGGGAGCCGGGGAGGCGACGGTGTGCTCGCGGGACACCTTCGCGCTGCTCGTGCCGGCCTTGACCTGCGGCTGCAGCAGCGGACGCAGCCCCGCCCAGGTGCCGATGATGTCCTCGCGGGTGATCGGCCGGGACAGCACCGCGTTGGCGTGCTCGATGACGTAGTCGATGTCCGCGCTCGTGGCCACGGGGTGCACGAGCTCCTGCTCCCACGGGGTGTCGGTGGTGCCGATCACCCAGTACCGCGACCACGGGATGATGAACAGCACCGACTTCTCGGTCTGCAGGATCAGTCCGACGTCGCCGGCGATGCGGCTGCGCGGCACGACGATGTGGATGCCCTTGCTGGCCAGCACCCGCAGGCCGCCCTCGGCTCCCGCGAGCGACTCGGTCTGCTCGGTCCACACGCCGGTCGCGTTGATGACGGACCGGGCTCGGACGTCGATCCGCTCACCGGTCTCCAGGTCCACCACCTCGGCGCCGGTCACGGCGCCCCCCGTGGTCGTCTGCAGGTCGAGGACCTGCGTGCGGGACGCGGCGTGGGCGCCGTAGCTGACGGCGGTGCGGACCAGGGTCTCGACGAGGCGGGCGTCGTCGACGCTCGCGTCCCAGTACCGGACCGCACCGATGGCGGCGTCGTGCCGCAGGTCGGGGAACAGTCGCTCCATGCCCTTGCGGGTCAGGTGGCGGTGGATCGGGAGCGCACGCCTCGAGCCGGTGACCGACGCGAGGGTGTCGTACAGCGCGACGCCGGCGCCGACGTAGGCCCGCTCCCAGACCCGGTTCTCCAGCGGGTACAGGAAGCTGACCGGCTTGACCAGGTGCGGGGCGAGGCGGTTGATGAGCAGGTCACGCTCGGTGAGCGCCTCGCGCACCAGGTGGAAGTCGAGCATCTGCAGGTAGCGCAGGCCACCGTGCACGAGCTTGCTGGACCGGCTCGAGGTGCCGCTCGCCCAGTCCTGAGCCTCGACGATCGCGGTGGAGAGTCCGCGCGAGACCGCGTCGAGCGCGATCCCGGCGCCGGTGACGCCCCCTCCGATCACCAGGACGTCGAGCTCGTTCCCGCGTTCCGCGCTCCCACGCATCGCGTCGAGTGCGTCCTGTCGTGCCTGGGCCGTCAGCGGCGCCGTCCTCATCCGTGGTACCCCCGGTGGTTCTGTTGTCGCACTTGTCCCCACTCGCCCGGTGCGGGCTTGCTCGCTATCGTCGTCACCAGGCGAACGAACGCGCAACCGCAGTGCACAAACGTGCAGCACGGACCGCGTGCGGGAGGGGGTCCGATGTACATCGAGCGGGAGCAGGACGTGCTGCGTGCGGCGTCCATGTACTACCTCCAGGACATCAAGATGGAGGTCATCGCGCGCCACCTCGGCACCTCGCGTTCCACCGTGTCCCGGCTCATCAAGCGCGCCCGGCAGTCCGGGCTGGTCGAGATCACGCTGCGTCCCGCGAGCACGCGTGCACCCGGCCTGGGCCGCACGATCGCGGCGGCGTTCGGCATCGACACCTACGTCGTGCCGGTGCCCGACTCCGCCAGCCACATCGAGCGCCTCGACCAGGTATCCATCACCGCGGCCCGGCTGCTGTCCTCGTGGTTCGACTCCGACATGGTGCTCGGCGTCGCCTGGGGGACCACGCTCGCGTCGGTCTCGCGGTACCTCGCCCCCAAGCCCACGCGCGGCTCCGCGGTGGTCCAGCTCAACGGTGCCGCGAACATGCGCACCAGCGGGATCGAGTACGCCAGCGACCTGATCTCGACGTTCGGCACCGCCTTCGCCGCGGCCGTGCACCACTTCTCGGTGCCCGCGTTCTTCGACTACCCCGACACCAAGGCGGCCATGTGGCGCGAGCGGTCCGTGCGCCGCGTGCTCGACATGCAGCGGCGTGCGGACATCGCGGTGTTCTCGGTGGGCGCGGTCGCGGGGGCGGTGCCGTCGCACGTCTACTCGGCCGGGTACCTCGACGACGCGGACGTGAAGAACCTGCACGACGAGGGCGTCGTCGGCGACGTCTGCACCGTGTTCCTGCGCGCCGACGGGTCGTGGCAGGACGTGCACCTCAACGAGCGGGCTACCGGTCCGACGCCGGTCGAGCTGCAGCGCATCCCGCGCCGCGTCTGCGTCGTGGCCGGGGACAACAAGGTCGCGCCGCTGCTCGCCGGCCTGCGGGCGGGCGTGGTGACTGATCTCGTGGTCGACGAGATCACGGCCACCGGCCTGCTCGACGCCGCCGAGCCGCCCCACCCGCGTCGCGTGCGGGCGCGGGTCTGACCTACGCGGCGGTGGTCACCGCCGCGGGCTCGACGACGACCAGCACCTGACCCGGACCGACCTGGTCGCCGGGGGACACGACGATGTCGACCACCGTGCCGCCGACCGTCGCAGTCACCGGTGCCTCCATCTTCATGGCCTCGAGCGCCAGCAGCTGCTGGCCCCGCTCGACCACGTCACCGGGGCGGACGTCGACGCGGAACACGGTCGCGACGAACGGCGCCTCGACGCCCTCGCAGCCCTCGGGCACCTCGGTGTCGGCCACCGGGGCGGGCGCGTCGGGCTCCGCCACGCGGTCGAACTCGCCGGCGGCCGCCCACGCCTCGCGCTCGGCGCCGAACGCCCGCGCCTGCTGGGCCCGGAACGACGCGATCTCGTCGGCGTTCGTCGCCAGGAAGCGCTGGTGCTCCGCGATCGAGAACGTGCCGGGGTCGATGGCGACGTCGAGGCGGCCCGCGGCCATGTCGGCGCGCATGTCGAGCAGCTCGTCGGCGCCCACGGGGTACCAGCGGATGGTGTCGAAGAACCGGAGCAGCCACGGCGTGCCCGGCTCGAACGGCCGGTGCCGGGCGTGCGTGTCCCACACCTGGATGGTGCGGCCGACGAACTGGTACCCGCCGGGGCCCTCCATGCCGTAGATGCACAGGTAGGCGCCGCCGATCCCGACCGCGTTCTGCGGGGTCCAGGTCCGCGCCGGGTTGTACTTCGTGGTGACCAGGCGGTGCCGGGGGTCCAGCGGGGTCGCGACGGGGGCGCCGAGGTAGACGTCGCCCAAGCCCATCACCAGGTAGGACGCGTCGAACACCGTCCGATACACGTCGTCGACGGACGCCAGGCCGTTGATCCGGCGGATGAACTCGATGTTCCACGGGCACCACGGCGCGTCGTCGCGGACGCCGGCCATGTACCGCTCGATGGCCTCGCGCGTGGCCGGGTCGTCCCAGCTCAGCGGCAGGTGGACGGTGCGGCTGGGCACGACGAGGTCGGTGGTCGCCGGGAGGCTGTCCTCGATCTCGCGGACCAGGTCGAGCGCCGTGCGCAGCGGCAGGCGCTCGGGGTCCACGTGCAGCTGGAGCGACCGGATGCCGGGCGTGAGGTCGACGATGCCGCGCAGCCCGTCGTGGTCGACGCGCTCCTGCACCTGCTGGGCGAGGGCGTGCACGCGCATGCGGGAGGCGAGGTCGAGCGTCATCGCGCCGTACTCGACCAGCAGGTTGTCGTCGCCGCTGCGGCGGTACGTCACCTCGGTGTCGCTGTCCTTGCGGGCGAGGATGCCGCCGTCGTCGTGCGCCGTCCTCGTCGCGCGCGGGACGGCCTGCGGTCGGCGGCGCAGCGCGTCCGCCTCGGCCTCGTCGACGGGCACGAACCGCACGGTGTTCCCCGGACGCAGCTGGCCCAGCTTCCACAGCTGCCCGAGCGCGACCGTGGCCGGGCACGTGAAGCCGCCGAGCGACGGGCCGTCGGGGCCGAGCAGGATCGGCAGGTCGCCCGTGTAGTCGACGGCGCCGACCGCGTACGGGGTGTCGTGGATGTTCGACGGGTGCAGCCCGGCCTCGCCGCCGTCGGGTCGCGCCCAGGTCGGCTTCGGGCCGACCAGGCGGACGCCGGTGCGCGCCGAGTTGAAGTGCACCGCCCACGTGGTGGCGTAGAACTCGGCGACGTCGCCCGGCGTGAAGAACTCGGGAGCGGCGTGGGGGCCCTCCAGCGCGCCGATCCGCCACGCGTCCCCGATGGCCGGGCGGTCGACCACGGGAACCGCCCGCGCCGAGGGGCCGGTGGACGCGGCGATCGCCAGCTGGTCGCCCGGTCGCAGCGGGACGCCGGTGGTCCCCCCGATGCGGCCCAGGTCGAACGTCGCCGACGAGCCGAGCACCTGCGGGACGTCGAGACCGCCCTTGACCAGCAGGTACGTCCGCATGCCGGTGGTCGGCGCACCGAGGACGAGCACGCCGCCCGCCGGGATCTCGACCGGCTCCCACTGGGGGACGGGGACCTCGTCGAGCGTCACCGCGGCGGGTGCGCCGGTCACCATCACCGTCGCGCCGGTGACGAACCGCAGCTCCGGCCCCGCCATCGTGCACTCCAGGCCGGGCGCGCCCTCCGCGTTGCCGAGCGCGGTGTTGCCCAGCCGGAACGACAGGTCGTCCATGGGGCCCGACGGCGGGATGCCGACGTGCCAGAGGCCGGTGCGACCCGGCCAGTCCTGGACCGTCGTCAGCATGCCCGGGCGCAGGACCTCGATGCGGGCGGTCTCGTCCCTCAGGTGCGCGAGCGTGCCGGTGTGGTGCAGGGCCGCGGCGACCTCCGGCGCGTGCACGATCGTCCGCAGCAGGCCCAGGTTGGTCGCGACGCCGGTCAGCCGTGTGGCGGCGAGCGCATCGCCCAGCGCCGCCCAGGCGCTCTCGCGGTCGTCGCCGGCCGTGATGACCTTGGCCAGGAGCGGGTCGTAGTGGGTCGACACCTCGAGCCCGGGCTCGACCCACGTGTCGACGCGGACGCCGGCGGGGAGCTCGAAGGCCGTGACCGTGCCGGCACTCGGCAGGTGGTCGCGGTCGGGGTTCTCGGCGTAGACGCGTGCCTCGACGGCGGCGCCTCGGGGCGACAGAGGGGTGTCGACGACCGACGTGTCGCCCTGGGCGAGGCGGATCATCCAGGCCACCAGGTCGACGCCGAACACCGCCTCGGTGACCGGGTGCTCCACCTGCAGGCGCGTGTTGACCTCCAGGAAGGCGGCCTCCTGGCGCTCGGCGTCGTAGACGAACTCGACCGTGCCGGCCGACCGGTAGTCGACGGACTCGGCGAGCGTGCGGGCCGACGACGCGACCAGCGCGCGGACCTCGTCGGGAAGCCCCGGCGCGGGAGCCTCCTCGACGACCTTCTGGTGGCGGCGCTGCAGCGAGCAGTCCCGGTCGCCCAGCGTGACCACGCGGCCCAGCCCGTCGCCGAACACCTGCACCTCGACGTGCCGCGCGGCCCGGATGAGCCGCTCCAGGTAGACGCCCGCCGACCCGAAGGCCGCGCCCGCGGTCCGGCGCACCGCGTCCCACGCCGCGACGAGCTCGTCGCGGCTCGCGCACGCCCGCATGCCGATCCCGCCGCCTCCCGCCGTGGCCTTGAGCATGACGGGGTACCCGATGGAGTCCGCGGCGGCGACCGCCTCGTCGAGGGTGTCCAGCAGCCCGGTGCCCGCGAGCATCGGCATGGCGACCGCGCGGGCGGCGTCGCGCGCCGTGTGCTTCGACCCGAACAGCTCGAGCTGCGCCGGCGTCGGCCCCACGAACGCGACCCCCGCCTCCTCGGCCGCGCGGGCGAACGCCGCGTTCTCGGACAGGAAGCCGTAGCCGGGGTGGATCGCGCCCGCGCCCTGGGCGAGCGCCGCGTCGAGGATCAGGTCCGGGCGCAGGTACGACTGGGCGGCGGGCGCGGGGCCGAGGCGGACCGCCGCGTCCGCCAGGTGCACGTGCGGCGCGCCCGCGTCGGCGTCGGAGTAGACCGCGACCGTGCGCAGGCCCAGCTCCTTGGCGGTGCGCAGGATCCGGACCGCGATCTCGCCGCGGTTGGCGACGAGGAGGGTGTCGAAGGTCATCGTGCCTCCTGGTCGGTGCGGGAGACCACCATTCGGACCGGAGTCGGGTCGAAGCCGTTGCACGGGTTGTTGATCTGCGGGCAGTTGCTCACGACCACCAGGACGTCGCGCTCGGCGCGCAGGGAGAGCGAGAGGCCCGGTGCGGAGATGCCGTCGACGATGCCGAGGGCGCCGTCCGGGTCGACCGGCACGTTCATGTACCAGTTGATGTTGGAGACGAGGTCGCGCTTGCCCAGCCCGTGCCGGCCGCCCTCCGCCAGGAAGTTCTCGGCGCACGCGTGCTGCGCCCAGGTGTGGTGGCCGTAGCGCAGCGTGTTCGACTCCTTGGAGCAGGCGCCGCCGAGGGTGTCGTGCCGACCGACCTCGTCGGCCACCACCGTCATGAGCGGCCCGTACTCGCAGTCGCGCAGGACCGAGCCCGTGGTCAGGAACACCGTGTCCTGCCCCTGGATGGTGTCCGGGGCGCTGTACCGCAGCGAGGTGTCGGCGGCGTCGAACACGAGGAAGTCGACGGCCTGGTTGCCCTCGAGGTCGACGATGGTCAGCACGTCGCCCCGGCGCACCACGGCGGACCAGGGCGCGCGGGCGGGGACGACGGTGTCGAGCAGCGTGGTCATGCGATCCCCCGTGCGGTGAGGTCGTCCCGGGTGTTGACGAAGGCGCGGCGGCCCTCCGGCGTGGCGTCCCAGAGCGGATCGGTCTCGGCGGTCGGTTCTCCGCGCCACGCCAGGACCTCCAGGGGCGTGCTGGTGAACTCGCGGGGGTCGAGCGGGTGCGCGGTGTTGGCGACGAGGAGCAGCAGCGGAACCTCGGCGCGCAGGGTGACCGCGGCGCCCGCTCCCGCGGACCCCTCGAACGCCGGCCGGCCGGCGTCGTCGATCCGGACGCCCTGGAAGAACGAGATGCTCGGCGGCAGGTCCCGGCGCGCGAGGTCGTGCTTGGCCGCCGCGAGCGCGAACAGCTCGCGGCCGGCCGGCGTCGGGCCCTGCGCGCTGCCGTCGCCGTAGCGCTCGTCGTTGCGGGCCCGCGTGGTGGTCCCGTAGAGCGCGTCCTGGCGCCCTGACGTGTCCCCGACGATGCTCGCGAGCACCCGGCCCTGGTCACTCAGCAGCAGGTGGCCCGCGGTCAGGTAGACCTGCCACTGGACCTTGACGGTGTCCGCGACGTTGAGCCGCTCCCACGGCCGGTCCAGCCGGTACGCCAGCACGTGCGCGCAGGCGTCGCCCGCCAGGTCGGTCAGCCGGACGTGGGTGCCGCGCGCGACGGCGAGGTGCGTGTACCCGCCGCCCGCCACGACCTCCGCGTGCACGAGCGTCCCGGGGTCCACCCCCGCCGGTGGCGTCGGCCAGGAGGTCGCGGGGCGGACCGGCATGCTGGCGACCGTGCCGACGGCGGCTCCCTCCTGCGCCCGGGCGTGCTCGCGGGCGCCGGCTGTGGTCCCGGTGGTGGTGGCGGTCATCGTGGCCTCTGTTTCTGTCGACTGACAGAAACAGGCTCACGCCGGGACGTTCCGCCGCGGTCACCGCCAGGTAAACCTCCTGTTACGTCCGTGGCCCGGCGGTCGTCGCGCGCCGACGGGGCGTGTCGGGGCCGGTGGTAGCGTCGGCTCGCCATGGCACGCAGACCCGGTCGACCGCGCGCGAGCGGCGACCCCGACGGTGAGCGCGACACCCGTCGGGACGTGCTCGACGCCGCCGCGGCCCTCTTCTGCTCCGTCGGCTTCACGTCGACCAGCACCCGCGCCATCGCCGACGCCGCCGGGGTGCGCCAGGCCTCGATCTACCACCACTTCGCCGGCAAGGACGCGATCCTGCTCGAGCTGCTGCTGGGTACGGTCCGACCGTCGCTCGAGCTGGCCGACGCCCTCGCGGTGGGCGCCGAGCCCGCCGCCGCACGCCTGTGGGCGCTCGTCCACGCCGACGTCGGGCTCCTGTGCGCTGGGCCCGTGAACCTCGGCGTCCTCTACGTCCTGCCCGAGGTGGCCGCCGAGCAGTTTGCCGAGTTCCACGCGCTGCGCTCGCGGCTGAGGGCCCGGTACAGCGAGCTGGCGACGGCGGCCGGCGACGGTGCCGACGACCGCGGCGAGCTGGTCCTCGGGCTCGTCGAGTCGGTGATCCTGCGCCGCCGGGGCACCCCGGACCTCGACGTCCCCGCGGTGCAGGACGCGGTGGCGGACGGCGTCCTGCGCCTGGTCGGCTGCACGCCCGCCGAGATCGCGCTCGCCCGCGCGGTCCCGGTCACGCTGGCGGTGTGACGGAGCCCCAGCCGGCGCGCCTGCGGCACCGCCCGAACCCGACATGGCTGCCGTGAGGGACGGTCGGGACGACAGCCACGTCGGGTTCGCGCCCCCTCGCGCGCGCGTCACGCGAGTGCTGCGGACGCCGATTTAACACAAGCGTTTCGTGCGTGCAGCGGATCTGACACAGGCCGGGTGGTCAATGAACCTGTCGGCCGACAGAAACTCCGGCCGGCCCGTTCGTCGAAGACCCCCGACCTGCTGGCCCCCGCCTGCGGACCCGTGTCCGCAGCCCCTGCCCCCGGAGCCCCCATGATCATCGCCGGAGTCGGTCTCTCCGTCCTCGCTGTCGTCCTCGTCGGGATCTTCGTCGCCCGCAAGGTCGACGGCGACAGCGCCAACTACCTGGTCGCCGGCCGCCGCCTCGGCGTCCCGCTCGTCGCCGCCTCGCTCATGGCCGCCGCCGTCGACTCGAACGCCACCGTCGGGAACACCGACCTCTCCGCGTCGTTCGGGTTCTGGGCCGGCGCCTCCCTCGCGCTCGGCCTGGCCATCTGCCTGCTGCTCACGGGTCTCTTCCTGGCCAAGCCGATGAACCGCATGAAGCTGTTCACGCTCGCCGACTTCTACCGGCTCCGGTACGGGCGCGGGGTCGAGGTGGCGTCGTCGGTGTTCATGATCTTCGCGTTCGCCATCCTCATGGCCGGCAACCTCGTCGCCTGCGGGTTCCTGCTCGAACGGTTCCTCGGCATCGACTACACCGTCGGTGTCCTGATCGCCGTGGGGCTCGTGCTCGTCTACACGATCGGCGGCGGCATGTTCTCCGACGCCTACACGGCCGCGATCCAGATCGTCATCACCATCGTGGCCACGGCGTCGCTCGTCATCTGGTTCGGCGCGACCTACGGCTTCCACATCGCCGAGGGGATGGGGCCGTTCGACCTGGAGCAGCTGACCCAGACCAGCGCGGGCGCCCCGATCAACTGGGCGACGCTCGTCGCGCTCGGCATCGGCGACATCGTGGCCATCGACTTCATGCAGCGCATCTTCGCCGCCCGCAGCCCGGAGACGGCGCAGAAGTCGTGCTTCACGGGCGCCGTCGGGACCGCCGTCATCGGCATCGCGTTCTCGCTCGTCGCCCTCTCGGCGGCGTCGGTGCTCGGACTGTCCACCGACTCCGGCCCGATCCTCTTCCAGCTCCTCGACGACTACGCGCCGTCCGGGCTGACGATCCTCGTCCTGTCCGGCATCGTCGCCGCGTCCTTCTCCACCGCGTCGGGCGCGATCCTCGCCACCTCGGCCGTGGCCGTCCGCAACATCTTCGGGGTCCGCCGCGTGGTGTCGAAGAAGGAGGAGGGCGTCCGCGACCCGCTGCTGCTCTGGACCCGCGTGGCCATGATCCCGATCGTGGTGCTCGGCATCTCCATCGCCCTCAAGGTCGCCCAGACCGGCATCCTGCTGACCCTCGCGTTCGACCTGATGCTCGCCGGGCTGCTCGTGCCGTTCCTCCTCGGGCTGTTCTGGAAGCGCGGCGGCACCCGGGCGGCGGTCGCGGCGCTCGTGGTCGGCGTCGGCGTGCGGCTCGTGCTCTTCGTCCTCACGCCGACCGTCTACGGGGTGCCCAACGACGTCTGGTACATCCCGAACGACCTCATCGACGCGTCGTTCGACGGCTGGCCCACCTTCTACGGGTTCGCGGCGTCGCTGCTCGCCTACCTGGTCGCCGCGGCGATCTGGCCGCGGACGGTGAGCGAGGAGGCGTGGTCGATCGCGGACGGCATGCCCGACGAGACGGTGCCCGTCCCGCGCGAGCCCGAGCCCGTCGCCTGAGCCGTCCGGACGGCCCGGTCCCCGTCGTCTCGGGAGCCGGGCCGTTCCGCTGTCCCGGTCGTCGCCGCCAGTACCTTGGCCCGATGTCCTTCCGTGTCCGCCCCGCCCTGCCGGCCGACGTCCGCGCCATCCGCGCGCTCGTCGAGCCCTACGCCGCCGAGCGCATCCTGCTGGCGAAGGAATGGGTCGGGTACTACGAGGCCGTCCAGGAGTTCCTGGTGGCCGAGGCCGAGGACGGGACCGTCATCGGCTGCGGTGCGCTGCACGTCATGTGGCAGGACCTCGCCGAGATCCGCACGCTGGCCGCCGACCGGACCCGGCGCGGCACCGGCGTCGGCCACGCCCTGCTCGACGCCCTGCTCGACCGTGCCCGGCAGATCGGCCTGCGGCGGGTGTTCTGCCTGACGTTCGAGGTCGCGTTCTTCGAGTCGCACGGGTTCCACGTCATCGAGGGCACCCCCGTGACGCCCGACGTCTACCTCGAGCTGCTGCGCTCGCACGACGACGGCGTCGCGGAGTTCCTCGACCTCGCGCGCGTGAAGCCCAACACGCTCGGCAACACGCGGATGCTCATCGAGCTCGACTGAGGCCTCGAGTAAAGCGCTGGGCTGCCCGACCCCGCTCGGGCACGATGGCGCCCGTGCACACCTATCTGGAGACCGAGCGCCTGACGCTGCGTCCCTTCGCCGCCGACGAGGCCGACCTGCTGATCGAGCTGGACAGCGACCCGGCGGTGATGCGCTACCTGTCCGGCGGCGAGCCCACCTCGCCTGAGTTCGTCCGCGACCTCGTCCTGCCGAGCCTCCTCGCGGCCTACGAGCGGTGGGGCGGGCGGTTCGGGCTGTTCGCGGCGTTCGAGCGCGACGGCGGCGCGTTCGTGGGGTGGTTCTGCCTGCGCCCCGAGCGAGAGGGTCCCCTCGACGAGGTCGAGCTCGGCTACCGGCTGCGCCAGGACGCCTGGGGCAAGGGCTATGCCACCGAGGTCTCGCGGGCGTTGCTGGTCAGGGCGTTCACGGAGCTCGACGTGCGCGTGGTCTGGGGCGAGACGATGGCGCTGAACCTCCCCTCGCAGAAGGTGATGGACAAGGTCGGCATGACGGTCACCCAGACCGTGGACACCCCCGAGGACATGATGATGGTCGAGGGCGCGGAGCGCGGGGGCTTCCGGTACGAGATCACCAAGGAGCAGTGGGACGCGGAGCTCCGCGTCCCGTAGGGCGCTCCCTCAGGACGGCAGCTGGTAGGTCGGCGGGTCGTCGTCGCTCGCGCCGGGGACGCGCGTCAGCAGGCCGTCGGCGAGGAGCCCGTCCACGCACCGGGCCAGCTGCCGGGCATCGGGCCAGACGGCGTCGACCGCGGCCGCCGGGACGGGACCGAGGGCGTCCCGCAGCAGGGCCATGACCCGCCCGCGCACCTGCCGGTCCGTGCCCGCGAACGACTGGGTCCGACGACGCCCCGCGTGCTCGTCGTCCGGGCGGCCGGCGGCGAACCAGGCGCACACGTCCTGCACCGGGCACGCGTCGCAGCGCGGCGAGCGGGCCGTGCAGACGAGGGCGCCCAGCTCCATCGACGCGGCGGCCCACCGCGCGGCGGTCGCGTCGTCGTCGGGCACGTAGCGGGTGGCGCGGCGGACCTCGTCCACGGTCTGGCTCGGCGCGGGGAGCGCGACACCGTCGACCGTGCGCGCCAGGACCCGTCGGACGTTGGTGTCCAGCACCACCGACCGCCGACCGAACGCGAAGGCCAGGACGGCGGCGGCCGTGTACGACCCGATGCCGGGCAGGGCGAGCAGCTCGGGTTCCGACGAGGGGACCGCACCGCCGTGCCGCTCGACGATCGCGCGCGCGCACTCCTGCAGGCGTAGCGCACGCCGCGGGTAGCCCAGCCGGTCCCACGCGCGGAGCACGTCCGCCGTCGAGGCAGCCGCGAGGTCGGCCGGCGTCGGCCACCGGGTCATCCACGACCGCCACGCCGGCTCCACCCGGACCACCGGCGTCTGCTGGAGCATCACCTCGCTGACCAGCACGCCATAGGGGGTCCGGTCCGCCGCGCGCCACGGGAGGTCGCGGGCGTGCACGTCGAACCAGGCGAGCACCGGCTCGCGCAGCTGGGCGGGGGACGGCGGCACCGCAGCATCCTGCCTCAGGTGACGGGAGGGTGTCGGCGCGGCTGGCTACCGTGGCGACCATGGCGGGCGCAGAGGTGCGGGCAGCGGTGTGCAGGAGTGCCGACGAGGCGATCGCGGTGCTCGACGGCCCGGGCGACCCCGGCACCTGCTTCTGCCAGTTCGACCGGCTGCCCCACGCGCAGTTCCGCACTCTGTCGGCCGACGAGCTGCGGGACCGGCTGGCCCTGCGCCTCACCGAGCCCGGCGCCGGCGCCGGGGTGGTCGCCATGCTCGACGACGAGCCGGTCGGCTGGGCGTCGGTGGCGGCGCGCGCCGAGTTCCCCCGCATCCGGGCCAGCCCGTCGATGACCACGCCCGAGCTGAAGGCCGACCTCGACGACCCGGGGATCTGGGCCGTGACCTGCTTCGTCGTCCGCGGCGGGCACCGTCGCCAGGGTGTGGCCGGGGCACTCCTCGACGCCGCGGTCGAGCATGCCCGGGCGTCCGGCGCCCACACGCTGGAGGGCTACCCCCTAGACCCAGGGGTGCGCCGCCTCTCGTCGGCCGACCTCTACCGCGGGACCCTGAGCCTCTTCGCGGCGGCCGGCTTCGACGTCGTCGCGCGGCCGAAGCCGGGGCGAGCGATCGTGCGTCTCGCACTCTGACCGGTCCCGCGCGTCGGCCGCGCGCGCCGGCGAACCTCCCTCTACGGTGGTCGCGCCGCGGAAGGGTGCGGCACGGACAGGACGTGGACGAGATCGGTCGGAGGACGCATGAGCGAGTCGCGACGCCTCCCCGCCCGCGTCTACTGGGTGCGTCGGGCCGTCGTGCTCGGCATCCCGCTGCTGGTCGTCCTGCTCGTCGTGTGGCTCGTGGCGGGTCGGGGCAACGGTGACGACCCCACGCCCGCGGCGCAGACCACGTCGTCGTCGCCGCCCGCCGAGCAGCCCGCGGACCCCGCACCGAGCACGACGCCGAGCACCGACACGGCGGGCGTCGCGGACTGCGCCCCCACGGGGCTCGTGCTCGCGATGACGGCCGACGCCGAGACGTTCGGCGCCGGGGTGAGCCCCACGTTCTCCGTCTCGATCACCAACACCGGTACTGAGCCGTGCCTGGTCGACGCGGGGGAGGCGCAGCGCGAGATCGTCGTCACCTCCGGCACCGACCGGGTGTGGTCCAACCGCGACTGCATCGTCCCCGGCACCGAGTCCCGCACCCTCCTGCTCCCCGGCGGCGGCAACGACACGACGCCGTTCGCCTGGAACCGGGTCCGCTCCGCGGAGGGCTGCCCCGCCGGGCTGCCCGCGCCGGGCGCCGGGACCTACTCGGCGCAGCTGAACCTCGCGGGGGCCAGCGCACCGCCGGTCGTGTTCGGCCTGGGCTGAGCCCGACCGCCGCTAGGGTCGGGCGTGCCGGCCGCGGCGTGGGCGGCAGCACCGAGGAGGACTCCATGGCCGAGCCGGCTCCGGCCGCGAGCGCGCGGCTGAGCGTGCGCGGCGCCGTGGTGCTCGGGGTGGGCGCCATGGTGGGCGCGGGGATCTTCGCGCTCCTCGGGCAGGCCGGCGCGGTCGCCGGGTCGGCGGTGTGGCTCTCGTTCCTCCTGGCCGGGGCGATGTCCGCCACGCTCGGGTACACGCTGGTGAGGTTCGCGATGCGCTGGCCGTCCTCCGGCGGGCTGATCGTCTACCTGCAGCACGGCTACCGCAGCGAACGGCTGGTCGGCGTCGCCGCCTGGCTCGGGTACCTGACCGCGATCGTGGTGGTCGGCGCGATGGTCGCCGCGTCGTTCGGGGACTACGCCGCGGTGGTGCTCGCCGACGGGCCACCGGGCGGCTGGCTGTCCAAGCTGTGCGCCGCGGCGCTCGTGGTGTTCGGCGCGTGGCTCACCGTCGCCGGGCCGCGCCTCGTCGACCGGGTGCAGTCGGCGATCGTCGGGCTGCTCCTGGTGGTGTTCACCGTGTTCGTCGTCGGGACGCTCCCGCAGGTCGACTTCGCGTTCCTCGCCCCGAGCACGTACCCGGGCGTGAACGAGATCGTGGCCAGCATCGCCCTCACGTTCTTCGCCTTCCTCGGGTTCGCGGTCATCTCGTTCGTCGGGGACGACATGGCCGAGCCACGACGCCAGCTGCCCGTCGCCATGTACGCCGCGCTGGCCGTCACCACGGTGCTGTACGTCGCGGTGGCGGTCTGCGTGTTCGGGACGCTGCCGGTGGCCGAGGTGGTCGCCGCCGGGCCGCGGGCGCTGGCCGTCGCGGCCGAGCCCACGCTGGGGCAGGCGGGCTACGTGATGATGACCTGCGCGGCGCTGCTGGCGACCGCCTCGACCGTCACCGCGATGCTCTACAGCTCGGTCGGCCTGACCCGGGCGCTGGCCGGCTCGGGGACGTTCCCGCCGGCCTTCGGCCCCGGCACCCGGCTGGGGCGGCACGGCGGCCTGCTGATCACCGCGGCGCTGATGGTCCTGCTCGTGACCGGGCTGAGCGTGGGTGCCCTCGCGTCGGTGGGCAGCGCGGTGTCGCTGGCGGTGTTCGTGCTGGTGGCGGTGGCGGCGTTCCGCCTGCGCGCCGAGCTCGGCGCCTCGCCCGCGCTGACCGCCACGGCGGTCGGGGTGTCGGGCGTGGTGCTGGTCTGGTTCGTCGTCGACCTGTACGTGTCCCAGCGCCGCTCGTTCTGGATCATGATCGTGCTGATCGCGCTCGCGGTCGTGGTCGACGCGGCATGGCGGCGACGACGGACCGCCGGGGCCGTGGCTCCGAGCTAGACGTACCGCTCGAGGATGCTCGACTCGGCCAGCCGGGAGAGCCCCTCGCGCACGGCGCGGGCCCGCTGCTCGCCCACGCCGTCGACGGCCATGAGGTCGTCGATCCCGGCCGCGAGCAGCTTCTGCAGGCCCCCGAAGTGCGCGACCAGGCGGTCGACGATGGCGCCGGGCAGGCGCGGGACCTTGGACAGCAGGCGGTAGCCGCGCGGACCGGCGGCCGCGTCCAGCGCGTCGCCGCCACCCGGGAGGCCGAGCACGCTCGCAATGCGCGCGTTGTCCAGCAGCTCGGTCGAGTCCAGCTCGGCCAGGGCGTCGAGCACCGAGTCGACGTCGCGCCGGCTGGTGTCCACGTAGTCGCGGATGATCAGCGCGCGGTCGGAGCCGATGCCGCCGACCAGCTCGTCGAGCTGCAGCGTGAGCAGGCGGCCGTCGGTGCCGAGCTCGACGACGTAGCCCTCGATCTCCTCGGAGATGCGGCGGACCATCTCGAGGCGCTGGACCACCGCGGAGACGTCGCGGACGGTGACGAGGTCCTCGATCTCGAGGGCCGACAGGGTGCCGCTGACCTCGTCGAGACGCGACTTGTAGCGCTCGAGCGTGGCCAGGGCCTGGTTGGCGCGGGACAGGATGGTGGTCGAGTCCTCGATGACGTGCCGCTGCCCGCCGACGTACAGGGCGATGATCCGCATGGACGCGGACACGGACACGACCGGCAGGCCCGTCTGCTTGGCCACGCGCTCGGCGGTGCGGTGCCGGGTGCCCGACTCCGACGTCTCGATCGTCACGTCCGGCAGCAGCTGGACCGCGGCGCGCACGATGCGGGAGATGCCCGCGTCGACGACGACGGCGCCGTCCATCTTGGCCAGCTCGCGCAGGCGGGTGGCCGAGAACTCGACGTCGAGCACGAAGCCGCCCGAGCAGATGCTCTCGACCGTCTTGTCGAAGCCGAGCACGATCAGCGCTCCGGTGCGTCCGCGCAGGATCCGCTCGAGGCCGTCGCGAAGCTCGCCGCCCGGGGCGACGGCAGCGAGGGTCGACCTGAGCAGGTCGTCGGGAGCGTGCGGCACGGTTGCATGGTAACGACGCGCGGCCGCGACAGCCCTTGCGACCCGCATGCCGGACCCGATCGTCGGCCGCTGTTCGCCCGTTCGCCGCCGAGCGGCGTCCGAGCCTGCCGCACGTGGTGCTGGTGGGACGTGTGGGGCGACTTCCCGTCCCGGGAGCGCCGCTCCGTCACCAGCGCGGCAGGATTCGCCGCCGGCAGAAGTAACCGAGCCGTTACCCGACCGAGACGCAGCCGACGCGCGCAGAGGGTTGTCTGTTAGGAAAGTTGCCTGTTAGTTTGACGAGGTCGCCGATGACGGCCTCGATCAACGACGATCGGACGAGTGGACATGAACGGCACGCCCAGCCAGCCGGGTACTCCCGGGCTGCTGCGCGCCATGAACGACAAGGCCGCTCTGGCGCTGCTGCTGGAGCGCGGACCCCTCACCCGGGCGCAGATCGGCGAGCTCACCGGGCTGTCCAAGCCCACGGCGAGCCAGGTGATCACGCGGCTGGAGCAGCTCGACCTCGTCGACGAGGTCGGCTCGGTCGCCGCCGCGCGCGGGCCGAGCGCCGTGACCTACGCCGTCCGCACCGATCGCGCCCACGCGGTCGCCGTCGACGTCCGGCCGTACCGGGTGCTCTCCACGCTGGTCGACGCCGCCGGCACCGAGTACCCGATCGCGGAGCTGCCCCTGTCCCGCACGGCGAGCGAGCGGTCGGCGGTGGGCGACATCCGGGCGGCGATCGAGGGCGCGTGCGCGGCGGCGGGGACCTCGCCCAAGACCGTCGTCGCCGTGATCGTCGGCCTGCAGGGCGCGGTGGACCCGCGCACCGACGACCTCGCGTTCGTCGGCCTCATCCCCGGCTGGCCCCGCAAGGCGGTCCGCGCGCAGCTCGAGGACGGCCTGGGGGTGAGCGTGCGCATCGACAACGACGTGAACCTCGCCGCGGTCGCCGAGCGGGTCGAGGGTGCCGGCCGCGACGTGGACGGCTTCGCCCTGCTGTGGATGGGCGACGGGCTCGGGGTCGCCGTCGACCTCGCCGGCAGCCTGCACCGCGGCGCGTCCGGCGGCGCGGGCGAGATCGGCTACCTGCCCGTCCCGCGCGCGGCCGCCGAGCTGGTGCCGTCGGCCAAGGACCTGCAGGACCTCATCGGCGGCATCGCCCTCAAGAACCTGGCCCGGGCGCACGGCGTCCGCGGCCGCTCGTTCGACGCCGTGCTCACCGAGCTGGCCACGCACCCCGCGCGGCCGGCCGTCCTGAGCGAGCTCGCGACCCGCGTCGCGGTCGGCGTCGTCCCCGTGCTCGCCGTGCTCGACCCGCCCGTGGTCGTGCTCGGCGGACCGACCGGCGTCGCCGGCGGTCGAACCCTCGCCGAGTACGTGCGAGGGCACATCCGCAGGACCACCCGGTGGTCCCCGCACATCTCCGTGAGCACCGTGGCTGATCACCCGGTGCTGCGCGGTGCGCGATCCGTCGTCGGCGCCGACCTGCGCTCTCGGCTGCTCGACCTCGTCCCCTGACCCATACCGACGCACGGCGACCCCGGCCGACCGGGTGATTCGTCGCGCCCACGAACAGGAGCACACGGTGAGAACACGCACCTTCTTGGTCGTCCCCGCGATCGCCGCGGTCCTCGGCCTGGCCGCCTGCAGCGGCGGATCGTCCGGCGGCCCCACCGCCGAGGCCAGCGCGCCGTCCGAGGTGACCGGCGACATCCAGTTCTGGCACTTCTTCACCGACCGCGAGGCCGACGTCATCCAGTCGGTGGTCGACGACTTCGAGAAGGCCAACCCCGGCGTGAAGGTCACGGTCAAGTCCGGCCAGGACGACGAGAAGATGCGCAAGGCGATCTCCGCCGGGCAGCCCATCGACGTCGGCCTGTCCTACTCCACCGACCAGGTGGGCCCGCTGTGCTCGTCGGGAGACTTCGCCGACCTCACCAGCTTCATCGAGCGCGACGAGGTCGACCTCTCGCAGATCCCCGACACCGTCCTCGGGTACACGTCGTTCGACGACAAGCGCTGCACGATGCCCGCGCTGGCCGACGTCTACGGCCTGTACTACAACACCGACCTGCTGGCCGCGGCCGGCTACACCGAGCCCCCGAAGACGCTCGCCGAGCTGTCCGACATGGCCGTCAAGCTCACCACGTTCAACGACGACGGCTCGATCAAGCAGCTCGGCTTCATGCCGCTGCTCGGCTACTACGAGAACGCCGAGGCGCACTGGGCCCCCGCGGCCGACGCGGAGTGGCTCAACGAGGACGGCACGTCGGCGATCGGGTCGTCGCCCGGCTGGACCGCCATCCTCGAGTGGCAGAAGGACCTCATCGACCGGCTCGGCGGCTACCAGAAGCTGGCCGACTTCCAGGCCGCGCTCGGCCAGGAGTTCTCGGCCGAGAACGACTTCCAGACCGGCCGCGTCGCCATGAACATCGACGGCGAGTACCGGACGGCGTTCATCGACGACCAGGCGCCGGACCTGAAGTACGGCACCGCGCCGATCCCGTCGGCCGAGGGCTACGAGGACAGCTACGGCGCCGGCTACATCACCGGCAACATCGTCGGCATCGGCAAGGGCGCGAAGAACCCCGAGGCCGCCTGGGCGTTCATCAAGTACCTGACGACGGACACGGCCGCGCAGGTCAAGCTGTCGAACGGCCTGAAGAACGCGCCCACCACGCACGACGCCATCACGTCCCCGGACCTCGAGGTCACGCCGCAGTTCCAGACGTTCCTCGACATCTTCGAGAACGCCACGTCCTCGACGACCCCGCCCAGCGCGATCGGCGCCGAGTACCAGACGATCTTCGGCACCCACACGGCCAAGTGGCAGCAGGGTGACGTCACCGACCTGCCGGGCATGCTCGCGCAGGTCGACGACGAGATCGACGCCGCCGTCAAGCTCCAGGCGGGCTGACGCCCGTGGCCTCGACGATCCAACGCCGACGGAACCGGGCGGCGCTCGCCTTCCTGACCCCGTCGCTGCTCGGCATGCTGATCTTCTTCGTGTTCCCGCTGGTCATGACGGTCTACTACTCCTTCACGGCGTTCGACCTGTCGAACCCGCCGCGCTGGAACAACTTCGCGAACTGGAAGTTCCTGTTCACGAGCGACCCCCTGATCGGCACCGCAGTGCTCAACACGCTGTGGTTCGTCGCGATCCTCGTGCCGGTCCGGATCGTCGGGGCCATGGTCGTCGCCTGGGTGCTGACCCGGGCGCGGCGCAGCTCCGGCGTGCTGCGCACCCTGTACTACCTGCCGGCGCTGATCCCGCCGGTGGCCGCCACGATCGCGTTCGTGTTCGTGTTCAACCCGGCCACCGGCCCGGTCAACGAGCTGCTCGGCAAGGTCGGCATCGACGGTCCGGGCTGGTTCACCGACCCGGCCTGGGCCAAGCCCTCCCTCGTCCTGCTCGGGCTCTGGGTGCTGGGCGACATCATGGTGATCTTCCTGGCCAGCTTGCTCGACGTCCCCGCCGAGCAGTACGAGGCGGCGGAGCTCGACGGCGCCAACGGCTGGCAGCAGTTCTGGTACGTCACCGTGCCCAACATGACGCCCGTGCTCCTGTTCGCACTGATCACCGGCATCATCGCGGCGCTCCAGTACTTCACCGAGCCCGCCGTCGCGGCGACCACCGCGCAGGGCAAGGCGTCGGTGGGCGCGGGGGCGGCCGGCGCGCTCGGCTGGCCCGACCAGTCGACGCTGACGTACGGCCAGCTCCTGTACTCCAAGGCCTTCGGCGCCAACCTGCTCGGGTACGCGTCGGCGATGGCCGTCGTCCTGTTCGTCGTCGCGGCCGTCGTGATGGCGTTCCTGCTGCGCCGGTTCAAGGCGTTCACCCCGGAGGTGGCCTCGTGACCCGGCATCGGTCGCCGCTGGTATGGGTGGCGGACCACGCGATCTTCGTCGCCCTGTGCGTGCTGTTCCTGGCGCCGTTCGTGTTCATCCTGCTGACGTCCGTCATGTCGCCGGAGCAGGCCGGGACGGCCTTCGGGTGGCCGACGTCGTGGCACTGGGACAACTTCGCGCTCGTGTTCGAGAAGCTGCCGATGCTCAAGTACACCGGCAACTCGTTCCTCTACGCGGGCCTGGCGACGGCGTTCATGCTCGTCTCCTCGGTCCCCGCCGGGTATGCGCTCGCGCGCATCCAGTTCCGCGGCTCGAACCTCTACCTGGTGCTCATCATCGCGATGATGCTGCTCCCGCCGCAGGTCACGAGCGTGCCGCTGTACGTGATGTGGTCTCGTCTGGGGCTGACGGGGTCGCTCTGGCCGCTGATCCTGCCCAACCTGCTCGGGGACGCGTTCTCGATCTTCCTGCTGCGGCAGTTCTTCCTGACGATCCCCAAGGAGTACACCGAGGCCGCCCGCCTGGACGGCTGCGGCGAGCTGCGGACGCTGCTGCGGGTCATCGTCCCGATGGCCAAGCCCGGCATCGCGGCGACGGCGATCTTCCTGTTCTTCACGTCCTGGAACGACTACTACGGCCCGCTGCTCTACACGTCGGAGAACGAGTCGGCCTGGCCGGTCTCGTACGCGCTCGCGCAGTTCCGCGGCACCCGCGCCGTGGACTGGAACCTCACGATGGCCGCGACCCTGATCGCGATGGTCCCCGTCGTCCTCATCTTCTTCCTCGCACAACGGACCTTCGTGCGCGGCGTGACACTGACAGGGGTCAAGGGATGAAGCTCACCGTCATCGGCGGCGGGTCGACGTACACGCCCGAGCTCGTCGACGGGTTCGCGCGGCTCCGGTCGCTGCTGCCGCTCACCGAGCTGTGCCTGGTGGACCCGTCGGCCGACCGGGTCGCCCTGGTGGCCGGCGTCTCGCGCCGGATGTTCGCGCGGTACGGGTACGACGTGCGGGTCACCGCCACGTCCGACGTCGTCGCCGGGGTCTCCGACGCCTCCGTCGTCCTCTTCCAGCTGCGCGTCGGCGGGCAGGCGGCCCGGCACACCGACGAGACGTTCCCGCACGCGTGCGGGTGCCTCGGGCAGGAGACGACCGGGCCGGGCGGGCTCGCGAAGGCGCTGCGGACGGTGCCGGTGGTGCTGTCGCTCGCGGACGTGGTGCGCCGTTTCGCGAGGCCGGACGCCTGGATCGTCGACTTCACCAACCCCGTCGGCATCGTCACGCGCGCGCTGCTGCAGGACGGTCACCGGGCAGTCGGGCTGTGCAACGTGGCCATCGGGTTCCAGCGGCGCTTCGCCTCCCTGCTCTCCGTGGACCCGTCGGCCGTCGCGCTCGACCACGTCGGGCTCAACCACCTGACCTGGGTGCGCGGCGTCTCCGTCGACGGGACCGACCGGCTGCCCGGCCTGCTGTCCTCCCACCTGACCGAGCTTGCCGACGAGGTCGAGCTCCCCCCGTCGCTCCTGTCGCTGCTCGGCTGCGTGCCGTCGTACTACCTGCGCTACTACTACGCGCACGACGAGGTGCTGGCTTCGCAGGTGGCGCCGGGCGCCGTCTCGCGGGCGCAGGCCGTGACCGACGTCGAGAACGAGCTGCTCGCCCTCTACGCCGACCCGTCGGTCGACACCAAGCCCGAGGCGCTGACCCGCCGCGGCGGCGCGTTCTACTCCGAGGCCGCCGTCGACCTGCTCGCTTCGCTCACCGCCGACCGCGGCGACGTGCAGGTGGTCAACGTCCGCAACGACGGCACCCTGCCCTTCCTGCCCGACGACCACGTCATCGAGGTGCCGGCGACCATCGGCGCGGCCGGGATCACGCCGCTGCCGGTCGCGCCGCTCGCCGACGACCTCGCCGGGCTGGTCGGGCACGTCGCCGGCTACGAGCGGCTGGCGCTCGACGCGGCCGTGCACGGCGGTCGGGACCGGGTCGCCCGCGCCCTCCTCGCGCACCCCCTGGTCGGGCAGTACGACAAGGCGTCCGCGCTGACCGACGCCCTGCTCGCCGCGAACCGCGACCACCTTGCGTGGGCCCGGTGAGGGCGCGAGGGGCCGGGTCGGCGGTCGACCGCGTCGCTGCGCCGAGGTCGAGATGACCGGCGTCCTGCTCGCCATCGACGGCGGCGGCAGCAAGACCGACGTCGTCGTGCTGGGGCTCGACGGCACTGTCCTCGCGCACACCCGCGGCGGCGGCTCGTGCCCGCAGGTGATCGGCGTCGAGCCCGCACTCGCGGTCATCGACCACCTGGTCCGCGAGGCGCTGGCGTCGGTCGACCGGCCGCGCGTGCTCCGCGTCGGTGTCTACCTGTCCGGGCTGGACCTGCCGGTGGAGATCGAGACGTTCAGTGCGGCCCTGCAGGCCCTGCCGTGGTTCGTGCAGGCGGCGGCCGTCGTCGTCGAGAACGACACGTTCGCCCTGCTCCGGGCCGGCACGGCCGAACGCCAGGCCGTCGCCGTCGTCTGCGGCACAGGGATCAACTGCGTCGGGCGGCGGGCCGACGGCGCCACCGCCCGCTTCCCGGCCCTCGGTCGGATCTCGGGCGACTGGGGCGGCGGCTTCGAGCTGGGCGAGCAGGCCGTCTGGCACGCCGCGCGAGCCATCGACGGCCGGGGGGAGCCGACGATCCTCGCGCAGCTGGTGCCCGCCGCCCTCGGTCGGCCGACCATGGCCGCGGTCATCGAGGACCTGCACTTCGGGCACCTCGACCACGACGACCTCGTCGGCCTGTCGCCCGTCCTGCTCGCCGCCGCCTCCCGCGGGGACGCGGCCGCGGTGTCCGTGGTCGAGCGCCAGGCCGACGAGATCGCCGCCCTGGCGCTCGCGGCCCTGCGTCGGCTCGACCTGGTCGACCTGGCGGTGCCCGTGGTGCTCGGCGGGGGAGTGCTCGCCGCCCGGGACCCGGCCCTCACGGAGGGCATCCGCGCGCGCATCGCCGCCGGCGCTCCGGGCGCCCACCTCGTGTTCGTCGCGGACCGGCCCGTCCTCGGCGCCGCGTTCCTGGTGCTGGAGGCGCACGGTGCGTCGGCGTCCGCGCTCGACCGCGCCCGCGAGACCCTGGCGACCGGTTCCGTCAGCGAGGCGGTCGCGAGCTGACCGCGGCAGGTCCGCAGTGCGCGAGGCGGTCGCGTCCGGACCCCGGCAGATCCCTGTCAGCGAGGCGGTCGCGTGCTGACCGGGGGCGCCCTATCTCGATCGCTTGCGTGAAGACGTTGTCGCACCCAGCGGAACGAAGTCTTCCCACGGCGCCCGGCAGCCTTCGTCGAGCCGCCTGACGCCTAGTCCGGCGGCGGTGCCGTGCTGTCGCGGACCACCAGGTCGACCAGGATCCGGTGCTGCTCGGGGTCCGGGGCGTCGCCGGCGCGGAACCGGGCGATGGACGACGTCAGCGCCGCGGCGGCGGCCTTGCCCTTGGCGGCGAAGTCCTGGTGCACGGTGGTCAGCGCGGGGCGCAGGCGGCGGGCGAGCGGCGAGTCGTCGAACCCGACGACCGAGACGTCCTGCGGCACGCGCAGCCCGAGCTCCTCGGCGGCGTGCACGACGGCCGCCGCCATCAGGTCCGAGAAGCACAGCACCGCCGTCGGACGGTCGGGTGCGCTGAGCAGCGCGCGGGCGCCCTCGGAGACGAAGGGCTCCATGTTGTCGTGGACCTCCATGACCACCGGCGTCACGCCGGCGGCGTCGAGCGGCCGCATCCAGCCGATCTGGCGCTCGCGCGCGACGAACCCGGACCCGGCCGCGGACGGGTCGGGTGCGAACCCGGGCGGCACCTCGACGTTCATGGTGAGGATCCCGATCCGGCGGTGACCGAGATCGAGCAGGTGCTGCGCGCCGAGGCTGGCACCGTGCTGCTCGTCCAGGAGCACGCTCGCGGCGCCCGCGGTCGGTTCCCCGTCGACGAACACCAGGGGCAGCTTGCGCTTCACGAGCCAGTCCACCGCGGGGTAGTCGGCGGCGCACCCGTAGACGAGGGCGCCGTCCATCGGGATGTCGCGGGCGGGGATCGTCCCCTCCGAGCCCCGCGACGGGAGCAGGACCACGGCCAGCCCCGTGGGCGCGAGCTCCTCGGCGACCGCCCCGAAGAACGCCGCGGCGATCGGGTCCCGGAACGCCGCACCGACGGACTCCGTGAGCAGCACGCCGACGGCGCCCGTGGTGCCGCGGGCCAGCGCTCGCGCGGAGGGGTCGGGCCCGACGTACCCGAGGTCCGCGGCGGCCGCGAGGATCGTGCGGCGCATGTCCGCCGAGAGCTGGTCCGGGCGCGAGAACGCGTTGGACACGGTCATGCGGCTGACGCCGACCTTGTCGGCGATGGTCTGCAGCGTCACCCGGGACATGACGCCACCCTGTTCCGCTCCATGCGGGACAGGGTAGGTCGCCGGGACGGGTCCCGGGGGCGAGACCGTCATCGGGCCGGGTGACCCGCCTCGGTGGTGCAGGCGGGCGCGACCGCGTCGGCGAGGTGGTGCAGGGCGCCCGCCAGCGTGCGGCGGGTGCGCGCAGCGCGGGTGCGCCGTGCTCGGCGAGGCCGGACAAGCTCCGGAACCTCGGGCGCCCAGGGGCGGGCGCTGTCGGCCTCGTGCTGCGCGACGTTCACACCGAGCAGCAGACCGAGCTGAGAGCTGTCCATCGACATCAGGTTTCTCCTGTCGGGTCGTCGTTCTCTATACCGATAAAGTAACTCCTGGTTCTGTACCGGTCAAGACGAATTCGAGGATTCTTTTGGGCCCGTGCGGAGGGCATCGCAGCCGTCGCGACGAAGCCAGCGACGTCAGCGCGAGCCGCTCGCTGCGACGTCCGGGACCAGTCCCGCGGCGGTGACGGCCTCGATGAGGTCGGCGGCCATGAGCGCGGTGAGCCCTGCGGGCGGCGTCGCGCCGTCCAGCGCTCCCGCCGGCACGATCGCGCGCGTGAACCCGAGCCGAGCGGCCTCGCCCAGTCGGCGTCCGACACCCGACACGGTCCGGATCTCACCGGCCAGCCCGATCTCACCGATGGCAACGAGACCCCGGGGCAGCGGCACGTTCTCGCGCGAGCTGAGCGCGGCCAGCGCGAGGGCGAGGTCGGCGCCGGGCTCGGCGACGCGAGCCCCGCCGATGGTCGAGACGTAGACGTCCTGGTCCGCCAGCCGCGCGCCGAGCCGGCGCTGCAGCACCGCGAGCACCATCGCGAGGCGGCTGCTGTCGACGCCGCTGGTGGTCCGGCGGGGGTTGGGGACCGCGCTGGGCGCCACGAGCGACTGCACCTCGGTGACCAGGGGTCGGCGACCCTCGAGCGTCACCGTCAGGCACGTGCCCGGCACCGCGTGCAGCGCCTGCGACACGAACAGGCCGCTGGGGTCCGGCAGCCCGACGATCCCTGACTCGGAGAGGTCGAAGCAGCCGACCTCGTCGGTCGGGCCGTAGCGGTTCTTGGTCGCGCGGAGCATGCGCAGGCGCGAGTGCCGCTCGCCCTCGAACTGGCAGACCACGTCCACCAGGTGCTCGAGCGTCCGCGGCCCGGCGACCGACCCGTCCTTGGTCACGTGGCCGATGAGCACCACGGGCATGTCGCGGGCCTTGGCCGCCTGGATCACCGCGGTGGCCACCTCCCGCACCTGCGACACCCCGCCGGCCGTGCCCTCGACCTGCGCCGAGGCGATGGTCTGGATCGAGTCGAGCACCAGCAGGTCGGGCTCGACGTGCTCGATGTGCCCGAGGACCGTGCCCAGGTCGGTCTCCGCCGCCAGCAGCAGGCGCGGGTCCAGCGCGTGGATCCGGCCTGCGCGCAGGCGCACCTGAGCCGCCGACTCCTCGCCGGTCACGTACAGCACCTTGCGGCCTGTGCGGGCGGCGCGCGCCGCGACGTCGAGCAGCAGGGTCGACTTGCCGACGCCCGGCTCGCCGGCCAGCAGCACCACGGCCCCCGGCACGATGCCGCCACCGAGCACGCGGTCCAGCTCGTCGACACCCGTCGGCCGCGAGCGCGCCGTCTCGACGTCGATCTGGTCGATCGGCTGCGCCGGCGAGCGTGTGGGGGAGGTGGCGACCGTGCGCGGTGCGCCACCTCCCGGGCCGGTGTCCTCGACCACCGAGCCCCACGCCTGGCACTCGCCGCAGCGACCGACCCACTTGCTCGCGGTCCAGCCGCACTCGGTGCAGCGGAGCGCCGGACGGGCGCTGCGGTCGGGGCGCTTGGCGGAGGTCGAGGTCACGCGTCGCACGCTAGCCGCAGGCTCCGACACGGCCGGCCGGCCGCGCCGCCCACGGGCCTTGCACTCGACTGAACGCGTGTTTAGTGTGGTGAACATGCGTTCAGAGGACCTCACCGCCCGGGCCCGCATCCGCGACGCGGCCGTCGCGCGGTTCGGGCGCGACGGGTTCCGTGCCTCCGTGCGCGCCATCGCGGAGGACGCCGGCGTCAGCGCGGGCCTCGTCATCCATCACTTCGGATCGAAGGACGCGCTGCGCGCCGAGTGCGACGAGCACGTGCTCCGCGTGATCCGCCAGGAGAAGTCGTCGGCGATCGCGGAGAAGTCCCCCGCCGAGACGATCGGGATGCTGGCCGGTGTGCAGGAGTACGCACCGCTCTTCGCCTACATCGTCCGCAGCCTGATGGACGGCGGGGCGCTCGCGGCGCACTTCGTCGACGGGCTCATGGACGACGCCGCGGCGTACCTGGAGGCGGGCGAGGCGGCCGGCACGGTGCGCCCGACGGCAGATCCGCCCGGGCGCGCGCGGCAGGTCGTCGCCGCCCAGGTCGGTCTGATCGTGATGGCGCAGCTCGACGCTGCCGCCGGCCGCGGCGTCGCGCCCACCGAGGACCCCGGCAAGGCCATCGAGCAGCTGACGACCGTGAGCATGCTCGCCGGCCTGGAGCTCTACACGCACGGGCTGTTCACCGACAGCGCCTACCTCGACGCCTACCTGCAGTACCGACAGAAGGACCGGTAGTCATGACCGAGAATGCGATCGCCGTCAGCGGGCTCGTCAAGTCGTTCGGCGCCAAGCGCGCGCTCGACGGCTTCGACCTCACCGTCCGCACGGGGGAGGTGCACGGCTTCCTGGGGCCCAACGGCGCGGGGAAGTCGACCACCATCCGCGTGCTCCTGGGTCTGCTCAAGGCCGACGCCGGCGAGGTCCGGCTGCTCGGTGGGGACCCGTGGCGCGACGCGGTCGCGCTGCACCGCCGGCTCGCCTACGTGCCGGGCGAGGTCAACCTCTGGCCCAACCTCACGGGCGGTGAGTCGATCGACGTGCTCGGGCGCCTGCGCGGCGGCCTGGACCCGAAGCGTCGCGACGCCCTGGTCGACCGGTTCGAGCTGGACCCCCGGATCAAGGGCCGCGCGTACTCGAAGGGCAACCGGCAGAAGGTCGCGCTGGTCGCGGCGCTGGCGGCGGACGTCGAGCTGCTGCTCATGGACGAGCCGACCAGCGGCCTGGACCCCCTGATGGAGGCGGTGTTCCAGCAGGTGGTGCACGAGGCCGCCGCCGACGGGCGCACCGTGCTGCTGTCCAGCCACATCCTGGCCGAGGTCGAGGCCCTGTGCCGGCGCGTGACGATCATCCGGCAGGGTCGCGCGGTCCAGAGCGGCTCGCTCGAGGAGCTGCGCAGCCTGACGCGCACGACGGTCACCGTCGGGCTCCGCGACGCCGACGAGGCCGAGCGCGCGCTCGCGGAGGTCGGCTCCGTGCAGCACGTCCAGCGGGCCGACGGGCACCTGACCGTGGACGTCGACACGGCCTCGCTCAACGACGTGCTCGTGCGACTGACCACCTTCGGCGTCCAGTCGCTGACCGCGCACCCGCCGACGCTGGAGGACCTGTTCCTGCGCGAGTACAGCGACGAGCTGGCCACGCTGGGCGTCGGAGACGCAGCAGGGACGAGCGTCGGAGACGCAGCAGGCACGAGCGTGCCGGAGGCGTCCCGATGACCACGGCGGTGGACGTCGGCGGCAGCGAGCTCACCGGGACCCGCCACCTGGTCCGTGTCGCCCTGCGGCTCGACCGCTGGCGCACCCTGATCTGGGCCGTCGCCGTGGCCGGGCTGACGCAGGTGTCGGTCAGCTCGCTCTCGCAGGTCTACACGACGCCCGAGGCGCTCGCCGGCCGCGCCCAGCTCATCTCGTCGCCCGCGGCGACCGCCCTGGCGGGCCCCGGGTACGGGCTGGACAACTACACGGTCGGCGCGATGACGGCCAACGAGCTGGGCCTCTGGATCATGATCCCGGTCGCGATCATGGCCCTGCTGACGGTCACGCGGCACCTGCGCGCCGAGGAGGAGGACGGCCGTCTGGAGCTGGTGCGGTCGGGCCCCGTCGGCCGCGACGCGCCGGTGGTCGCCGGTCTCGTCGCCGCAGTCGTCGCCACCGTCGCGGTCGGCGGCCTGACGTTCCTGGCCCTCCTGTCGACCGAGCTCGACCCGGTCGGGTCGCTGGCGCTCACGGGTGGCATCGTCATGGTCGGGCTCGTCTTCGCGGGTGTCTCGGCCGTCGCCTCGCAGCTCACGGCGCACGCCCGCGCGGCCACGTCGCTGGGCATGGCCGTGCTCGGCGTCGCGTTCCTGCTGCGAGCCGTGGGCGACGTGCGCGGCCCCGAGAGCACGAGCGTCCTCACGTGGCTCTCGCCCTTCGGCTGGGCGCAGGCGACGCGCGCGTACGTCGACGAGCGGTTCTGGCCGCTGGCCATCGGACTCGTCGTCGCCGCGGCCCTCGTCGTCGTCGCGTTCGCGCTGGTCGGGCGTCGCGACCTCGGCACCGGGCTGCTGGCCGAGCGGCTCGGGCGCCCGCGGGCGTCGGCACGCCTGACTGGGATGGTTGCCCTGACGCTGCGTCGCCAGACCGGCTCGATCCTGTCCTGGGGCCTGGGCATCGTCATCATGGGCGGGTTCATCGGCCTGCTGGCGGGCTCGCTGGTGGACTTCATCGCCGACGAACCGCAGCTGGCGCAGATCTTCCCCGGCGGCGCCAACGGTGCGGCCGCGTCGGCCTTCTCGCTCTACACCGTGTTCCTCGCGGTCACGGCGGGGGCGTACGCCGCGACCGCGGTCGGCGCGGCGCGCTCGGAGGAGGTCGCGACCCGCGGTGCGATGGTGCTGGCCGGTCCCGTCTCGCGGGTGCGCTGGCTGGGATCCCAGGTAGGTGTCGCCGGGGTCGCGGCGGCGCTGATGATGCTCGTGACCGGCGTGCTCATGGGCGCCCTGGCGGCGGTGTCCCTCGGCGAGGGGTCGTGGGTCGGCAGGCTCCTCGGCGCGGCGGCCGTCACCCTGCCCGCGATCGGCATCCTGCTCGGCCTGGCGGTCGTCGTCATGGGCGTGGCTCCCCGCGCGTTCGGGCTCGTGTGGGCCTACGTCGCGTACGTGGCCGTCGTCGGGCTGTTCGGGCAGCTCCTCCCCGACGGCACCGACGCCCTCTCGCCGTTCACGTACACGCCGCAGCTCCCGGCCGAGGCGATGGACTGGCCGCCGGTGCTCGTGCTCTGCGTGGTCGCGGTCGGGTTGATCTGGGGAGGGCTCGCCGCATTCCGGCGCCGTGACGTCGTGGGGTGAGGTCGCGTCGGTAGGCTGCGGGTCGTCCGACGAGGGTTCGGGCGATGCGATGCAAGGGGGAGCCCCGATGAGCGACACCGGCCGTCCCGGCCCCGAGCGGCCGACGCCACCGCCGATCACCAGCTGGCAGGCGCAGCCGCCGACCACTCCGGTGCCGCCGACCCCGTCGCCCTCCCCGGGTCCCGCACCCGCCACGCCCGCGTTCGCACCCGTTCCCGGCGCGTCGGCGCCGCAGGCGTCCACGGCGCCGACCATCGAGCAGGAGCCGCCCGCGGCGGCGTCGTCCGGGCGGCCCCGCTGGCTGATCCCGGTCATCATCGGCGTCGTTGTCCTCGTCGCCGCCGCGATCATCATCGCGATCGTCACCAGCTCGAAGGGCGACTCGACGGAGACCCCGCCGCCGGCCGCCGCGTCCACCGTGCTGCTGCCGTCCCCGACGCCGACCGTCGCCCCCGTGGCCCGCACGGCGACGACAGCCTTCGCCTCGGCGTTGCCCACGAGCGTCCTGCAGTACGCGCTCGCCACGTCGGCCGCCGACACCGAGTGGCAGGGCGCCGGTGCGATCGAGGCGTACACCGAGACCTACACCGACGGGGGCAGCGGGACCGTCACCGTGCGGTCGGGCCAGTGGGAGACGCCCGAGGAGGCGACGGCCTTCGCGGCGACGCTCGTCGCGGCCCTCCCGGCCGCGGCGCCCTCCCCGTCGGCGTCGGCCGACGGTCCGACCCTGCCGGCGAGCGGGGATGTCACCGCGGGCGGCGCGAAGGCCGGCACGTACTCGATCGCCGACGCCGGCGACGGCAACGGCATCGCCGTCTGGACCAACGGCTCGACGGTCTTCCAGGCCACGGTCCCGGTCGCGGACGTCGTCGACTTCTACAACGCGTTCCCGCTGTAGGCCGCGCCGAACCCGACATGAGTGACGCCTGAGCGCGTCCGGACGTCACTCATGTCGGGCTCGTCCGGCGACGCGCCCGACCGACGCCCGGCGCAGCGTGCCCGCGGCATGTCGCGAGGGCGACCAGGCCATGAGCGTCGCCATCCGGCGCGATGGCGACGCTCATGGCCTGCTCGGTCTCTGGAGCGGTGGTCAGCTGGCCGCGATGATCGACAGGACGTTGCCCGCGGGGTCCGTGAACCACGCGATCAGCGGGCCGCCCTTGCGGAAGACGAAGTCGTCGTCTGTCTCACCCGGCGTCCCCTCGTACTTCTCGAACCGGACCCCGCGCTCGCGCAGCTCCGCCACCGTGCCGGGCACGTCCTCGACGGGGAAGTTGAGCACGGTGTACGTCGCCGGCGTGTGCGCGGACCCCTTGGGATAGACGAGCACGTCGTGGCCGCCCTCGAAGTGCAGGAAGAGCATCCCGTTCTCCTCCGTGACGTCGAGCCCGAGCACGTCGGCGTAGAACGCCCGCGCCGCCGGGACGTCGTCGGTCGAGAACCCGCTGAACGCCTTGCTGAGATCAGCCATCACCACTCCTCGGAGAATCCGTCGGCCATCGGGACCAGGCTCCCGTGCCCCGACGATCCCGGCCACCGGGAACCGGGACGTCCGCGCTTGGTGGTGCGGGACGTCCGCGCTTAGTGGGGTCCTGACCCGTAGATGTGCGGACATTGGCGGTGGGGGTGGGGGACGTCCGCGCTTAGTGGGGTCCTGACCCGTAGATGTGCGGACGTTGGCGTGTTCGCCGTGTGGGCCGCGTGTGCGTCAGAGGCGTGCGGGGGTGCGGGCGGCTGGGGTCGGGGCTGTCGTCAGGGCGGCCGGGAGCGTGACGGTGAACGTGGTGCCGCGGCCGACGCTGGTGACGCTGTCGACCGTGATGCTGCCGCCGTGGGCCGTGACCACGGCGTGGACGATGGCGAGGCCCAGGCCGGTGGAGCCGGTGGCGCTGTTGCGGGAGGCGTCGCCGCGGGTGAAGCGCTGGAACAGGCTCTCGCGCAGGGCGGCCGGGATGCCGGGTCCGTCGTCGGCGACCTGGACCACGACCGCAGCGCCGGTCCGGCGGACGCGGACCGTCACGGCGGTGCCGGCGGGCGTGTGCAGCCGCGCGTTGGAGAGCAGGTTCGCGAGCACCTGGCGCAGGCGGTGGTCGTCGCCGGCCACGAGGAGGAGGTCGTCGTCGTCGGAGGGATCGGGCAGGTCGAGCCGCCAGTCGTGGTCGGGGCCGGCGGCGTGGGCGTCGGTGACGGCGTCGATGGCGAGCACGGTCAGGTCCACGGGTTCCGACGYCAGCGGGCGGCCGGCGTCGAGGCGCGCGAGCAGCAGCATGTCCTCGAGCAGGGCGGTCATGCGCAGGGACTCGGACTCGACGCGCGACATGGCCTGCAGGGCGCCGACGGGCAAGTCCTCGGGCGAGCGCCGGACCAGCTCGGCGTACCCGCGGATCGAGGCGAGCGGGGTGCGCAGCTCGTGGCTGGCGTCGGCGACGAACTGGCGCACCTGCGACTCGGACTCGTGCCGGGAGGCGAGGGCCCGCTCGACGTGCCCGAGCAGCTCGTTGAGCGCGGCGCCGACCTGGCCGACCTCGGTGGCGGGGTCGGTGTCCTGGGCGGGCACGCGGTCGGCGAGGACGACCTCGCCGCGGTCGAGGGGGAGCTTGGCGACGCGGTTGGCGGTGCCGACCACGCGGTCCAGGGGCCGCAGCTCGCGGCGGACGAGCACGAGCCCGGCGGCGGCGGCGCAGAGCAGGGCGAGGGCGGCGACGACGACCTCGACGACGACGAACGTGGTGACGGTGCTGGTCACGGCGGCGGAGGGCAGCGCGGTGACGCTCGTCGTGCCGGTGTCCGAGAGGGTGGCGACGGCCCGGTACGCGCCGAGCCCGGTGAGGCTGATCGAGACGGGCTGCCCGTCGGTGGGGACGGCGAGCATCTGCTCGACCTGGGTCGGGGTGAGCGCGGTGGGCGTGCCGTCGTCGGCGACGTAGCCGGCCTGGAACACCGTGAGGTCGGCGGGGTCGACGCCCGCAGGCTGCTCGACGTTGACGGTGCCGGCGTCCTGCCCGGGCCGGACGGTGACCGTCCCGTCCGTCGGAGGCGCGAAGATCGGGCCCGCGGACGGGTTGCCGCCGACCTGGCGGCCCGGGAAGTCCGCGGCACGCCGGTTGGCGGCGGCCAGCTTCTCGTCCAGCTGGGTGATCAGCGAGCTGTGCAGCGCGAGCGTCGAGATGGTTCCCATGGCGGCCGCGACGACGGCGACGAGCGCGACGACGACCACGACCAGTCGTCGGCGCAGCGTCCACCGCGGCCGGGTGCCCATGCCGACGGCCACTCTCAGGTGGAGGGCTTCAGCACGTAGCCGACCCCGCGCAGGGTGTGCAGCATCGGCGTGCGCCCCTTGTCGATCTTGCGGCGCAGGTAGGACACGTAGAGCTCGACGATGTTGGCCTGGCCGCCGAAGTCGTACTGCCAGACACGGTCGAGGATCTGGGCCTTCGACAGCACGCGCTTGGGGTTGCGCATGAAGTAGCGGAGCAGCTCGAACTCGGTCGCGGTGAGGCGGATGTCCTCGCCGCCGCGGGTCACCTCGTGGCTGTCCTCGTCCATGGTCAGGTCGCCGACGACGAGCACGGCCTCCTCGCGGGACGACACGGCACCCGTGCGGCGCAGGAGGGCGCGCAGCCGCGCGACGACCTCCTCGAGGCTGAACGGCTTGGTGACGTAGTCGTCGCCACCGGCGGTGAGGCCGGCGATCCGGTCCTCGACGGCGTCCTTGGCGGTGAGGAACAGGACGGGGACGTTGGGGTGCGTGGCGCGCACGCGGCGCAGCACGTCGATGCCCGACAGGTCCGGCAGCATGACGTCCAGCACGATGACGTCGGGGTCGAGGGCCTTGGMGGCGCGGACGGCGGCGTGGCCGCTCAGCGCGTGGTCCACCTGCCAGCCCTCGTAGCGCAGGGCGGTGGAGAGCAGCTCGGCCAGGGTGGGCTCGTCGTCGACCACGAGCGCACGGACGGGGGAGCCGTCGGCACGGGTCAGGGCGTCCGGTCGGCGGAGGGTGGTCGTCGTCATGACCACAGACTCGAACTGCTTCCTGGCGGCAGCCTGGAGCGAACCTGTGAAATGTCTGAGGGTCAGTCCAGCGGGTGCGGGCGATCCGAACCGAGCAGAGCGGCGGCGAGGATCGCCTCGATGGCGAACTGCGTGGCGGCCGGCAGGTCGACGCCGTCGTCGAGGAGCCACTGCACCTGCAGCCCGTCCATGACGCCGATGATCGAGCTGGCCGCGCACGCCGCGACGTCGTCGGGCACGGTGCCGCCGCCGACCTCCATGATCGCCGCCTGGATCTCCCCGCGCAGGATGGTGAACCGGTCGGTCACCCACGCGCGGGCGGGGTGGTTCTCGGTGACGGACTCGCCGGTGAGCACCGAGTAGCCCTGCACGATGCCCGGGCGATCGACGTTCATCCGCGCGGTGCGCATGAGGTGCCGGAACAGCTCCATGCCGTTCGGGATGTGCTGGCCCTCGAGGTCGCGGACGTCCTCCTTGTCGCGGAACTCGAGCACCTCGACGAGGAGCTGCTCCTTCGAGCCGAAGTGGTGCAGCACGCCGGCGTGGGTGATGCCGACCTGCTCGGCGACCTCCGTGAGCGACCCGTTCTTGTACCCCTTGGACCCGAAGGTGTTGGCGGCGGCCCGCAGGATCTCCGCCCGGCGCTCGGCGGTGGCCTGGCGGGGCTGCCGCGCGCGGCGCTTCGGCGCTGCGGCGGGGGGAACGTCGTCGTCCATGACTGAAACCATACTGTGATCATCGCACTTACTGACAGGTCAGTAAGTTGTGCTTTCATTCTCGGCAGAAGACAACGACGTCCGATCGGAGCACGCGCTGTGTCACTCGACACGGCCACCCAGCCGCCCACGGCTGAACGGCCTCTCTCGCCCCTCGACGGGCTGCTGGCTGCCCTCTCCCTGGAGGAGAAGGTCCGCCTCGTCGTCGGCGCCGGGCTCTGGTCCACCACCGCGATCCCGCACATCGGCCTGCGGGCCATGCACGTCTCCGACGGCCCCGCCGGCGTGCGCGGCGTGTCCGAGTCCGCCGACGAGACGTCGGCGTCCTTCCCCGCGCCCAGCGCGCTGGCCGCGACCTGGGACGTCGACCTCGCCGACGAGCTCGGGCACGTGTTCGCCGCCGAGGCGCGCCGCCACGGCGTCGACGTCGTGCTCGCCCCGCAGGTGAACCTGCAGCGCACGCCCGTCGGCGGGCGGCACTTCGAGTGCTACTCCGAGGACCCGCTGCTGACCGGCGCGATCGCCGTGCACGTCGTCCGCTCGGCGCAGGACCGCGGCGTCGGCATGTGCGTCAAGCACTTCGTCGCCAACGACTCCGAGACGCAGCGCACCACGTACCTGTCGCGCGTCGACGAGAAGACGCTGCGCGAGGTCTACCTCGCGCCGTTCGAGCAGCTCGTGCACGAGGCGCAGGCGTGGTCGGTCATGAGCGCGTACTCGGGCGTCGACGACGGGACGACGGCCGCGACGGTCGCCGAGCACCGCCCGCTGCTCACCGGGGTGCTCAAGGACGAGTGGGGCTTCGACGGCGTCGTCCTGAGCGACTGGGTGGCCACGAAGTCGGTGGCCGGCGCCGCCGAGGGCGGGCTCGACCTGCAGATGCCCGGGCCCGACGGACCGTGGGGCGACGGCCTGCTCGACGCCGTGCGCGCCGGCGAGGTCAGCGAGGCGCTTCTCGACGAGAAGGTCGTGCGCCTGCTGCGCCTGGCCCAGCGCGTGGGCGCCCTCGAGGGCGTCGAGCCGTCCGGGGCCGACCGCGACCGCGTGGCCGACGTCGACGTGCGTGGCGTGCTGCGCGAGCTGGGGTCGCGGTCGATGGTGGTGCTCCGCGACGACGAGCACGCGCTGCCCGTCTCACCCGACGACGTCACCCGGATCGCCCTGCTCGGGCCCAACGCCGTTCACCCGTTCGTGCAGGGCGGCGGCTCGGCGTTCGTCCGTCCGGACCACCTGTCGACGCCCGAGGCCGCGCTGCGCGAGGCGTTCGGCGAGGTCGAGATCGCGACGCACCCCGGCGCGGTGTCCCGGCTGCTGCCCCCGTCGCTCGACCTCGCGGGCCGGTGCACCACGCCCGAGGGGCACGTCGGCGCGCTCGGCGAGCTGCTCGACGCCGACGGCACCGTGCTCACCGCCGCCGACGTGACCGAGTGGAACGGCTGGCTGCGCGAGGTCCCCGGCCCCGCCGCCGCGCTGCGCATCCGCACCACGGTCCGCCTGGACGAGCCGGGACGGCACGAGGTGGGCGTCGGCACGGTCGGCAAGCACTCGATCACCGTCGGCGGGCAGGTGCTCTCGACCGGCGACCGCGTCGTCGGGGCCGAGGTCATCCTGGACTCCAGCGTGAACCAGCCGCCGCCGGCCACCCTGGTCATCGACGTGACCGAGCCGACGACGGTTGAGATCGACGCCGTCGTGCAGGCGGTCCACCCGGTCGGGTACGCGAGCTTCGCCCGCGCCGAGCTGGTGCACCGGGTGCCCGGCACGTCGCCCGACGAGCTGCTCGCGGTCGCCGTCGACGCCGCCGCCGCGGCCGACCTCGCTGTCGTCGTCGTCGGGACGAACGAGGAGATCKAGTCCGAGGGCTACGACCGCACGAGCCTCGCGCTGCCCGGCACGCAGGACCAGCTGGTCAAGGCCGCGCTCGCCGCGAACCCCCGCACGATCGTCGTCGTCAACGCCGGCGCCCCGGTGCTGCTGCCCTGGCTGGACGAGGTGCCGTGCGTGGTGTGGGCGTGGCTCGGCGGCCAGGAGTGGCCCGAGGCGCTCGCGGACGTGCTCACCGGCGTCACCGAGCCGACCGGTCGGCTGCCCTGGACGCTCCCGGCGCACGAGTCGGACGTGCCGGTGCCCGACGCGGTCCCGGTCGACGGTGTCGTCGAGTACCACGAGGGCATCCACGTCGGGTACCGCTCGTGGCTCCGGCTGGACCGCACCCCCGCGGCGCCCTTCGGTCACGGCCTCGGCTGGACCACGTGGGAGTACGACGCCGTGACGACGGAGCTCGAGCCCGACGGGTCCGTCGTCCTGGACGTCACCGTCCGCAACACCGGCGCCCGTGACGGGCGCGAGGTGGTCCAGGTGTACGTCGAGCCGCCAGGTGAAGGCACAGCAGGGGGCGTCGCTGATCGTCCTTCCCGCTGGCTCGGCGGCTTCGCTGTCGTGCACGCCGCCGCTGGCGCGCACGCACACGTCCAGGTGCGGGTCGACGCGCGAGCGTTCCGCACCTGGGACTCGGCACAGCCCGGCTGGGTGACCCCGGCCGGTACCTACCCGATCCGCGTAGGCCGGTCCTCGACCGACCTGCGCCTCACGGTCGACGTGGCCCTCCCCAGGACCGCGCCGGCGTAGTCGCACAGACCTGCAGCCCGACCAGGCACAGCAGCTCCGGTCCGACGAGATCCGCAGTCCCGTCGGGCCGGTACCAGAAGTGAACGACCCGCAGTTCCGACATCAGTGCAAGGAGGCACTCGTGAGAATCCGCAAGCTCTCGACGGTGGTCGCTACGGCAGCCACCCTCGCGTTGCTCGCCACCGCCTGCTCCGGCGGCGGGGGCAGCAGCGACGACTCGTCCGGCGGTACCGGTGGCGCCTCGGACAAGATCCTGACGATCGGCATGCCGAACGGCCCGCAGCAGCCCAACCAGAACCCGCTCGCGACCGGCTCCGCGTCGCTCTCGCTCGGGTACGCGTTCGCTGTCTACGAGTCGCTCATGCAGGTCAACGAGCTCAAGCCGACGGACCCCCCGACGCCCTGGCTCGCCGAGTCCGTCGAGTGGAACCCCGACTCGACGCAGGCCGTGATCACCGCTCGCGACGGCGTCAAGTGGTCGGACGGCACGGACTTCACCGCCGACGACATCGCGTTCTCGATCCAGCTCCGCAAGGACAACAAGGAGCTGAACACCGACTTCCCCGACCAGTACGGCGACATCACGGTCGACGGCAACAAGGTCACGGTGAACTTCCTGTCGGGCCAGTACGTCAACCGCGACAAGCTGCTCAAGCTCCTCATCGTCCCGAAGCACCTCTGGGACGGTCAGGACCCCGTCAAGTGGACCGACGACGAGATGGTGGGCACCGGCCCGTTCAAGCTCAAGTCGTTCACGCCGCAGTCGGTGACGCTCGAGCCGAACACGGACTACTGGGGCACCAAGCCGCTCGTCGGCACGCTCCGGTACGACACGTTCAACGACAACGCGGGTCTGACCACGGCCCTCACCACGGGTGAGGCGCAGTGGGGCTGGACGTTCATCCCGGACTTCGAGAACACGTTCATCGCCAAGGACCCCGACCACTTCCACCAGGTGGCGGGCGGCGGCTTCGGCGTCGACGTGCTCTACCTGAACAACGAGACGAAGCCGTTCAACGACGTGGCGTTCCGCAAGGCGCTGAACATGGTCGTGGACCGCGCGGACATCTCGGCGACCGCCGGCTACGGCGTGTGGCCGCAGATCAAGAGCGTGACCGGCCTGCCGCAGCCCTCGGGCGACGCGTTCATCTCGGACGCGTACGCGAACGACGAGCTGTCGGTCGACGTCGCGGGCGCCAAGCAGGTGCTCACCGACGCCGGCTACACGTGGGACGGCGACGCGCTGGTCGACCCCGACGGCGAGAAGGTCTCCTTCAAGCTGCAGAACCCGACCGGCTGGACCGACTACCTGGACGCGCTCGGCATCATAGGCGAGGGTGCCAAGGCGCTCGGCGCCGAGGCCACGGTCGAGGGCGTCGTGCAGGACACGTGGTTCAACGACATCATCCCCTTCGGCAACTTCCAGGCATCGCTGCACTGGACCGACGGTGGCTCGACGCCGTGGAACATGTACTCCAACATCATGGACGGCGCGTCCTACGTGCCGCTCGGTCAGTCGGCGACCTGGAACTTCGGTCGCTACCAGAACGACGAGGTCACCGCGGCGCTGGCCGACTTCAAGGCCGGCACCTCGGACGAGGACCGCGCCGCAGCCCTGGACGTCGTCCAGAAGCACTTCGTCGAGGACGTCCCGGGCCTGGTCATCTGGTCCCGCCCGGCCGTCGCGCAGTACTCGACGGTCAACTACACGGGCTTCCCGACCGATGAGGACCCGTACGCGAACCCGCAGCCGACGGGTCCGCAGAGTACCCACTCGCCCGCCGCACCCCGTGGCCGGCCCGCACACTGACACGCAAGGTGACCCGATGAGCTCCCCGCACGAAGATGCCCCAGTCCTGCAGGCGGTCGACCTGCGCAAGCACTTCCCCGTCCGCGGCTTCCGCTCGCACAAGGTCGTGCACGCCGTGGACGACGTGAACCTGTCCTTGTACCGCGGCAAGGTGGTCGCGCTGGTGGGGGAGTCGGGCTCCGGCAAGTCCACGATCGCCCGGCTGCTCGCGCAGCTGATGCCCGTCACGGGCGGGCAGCTCCTGCTGCACGGGCAGGACGCGACGGCGAAGAACCGTCGCGCGTTCGGCGCCTACGTGCGCCGGGTCCAGATGATCTTCCAGGACCCCTTCGGGTCGCTGAACCCCGTGCACACCGTCCGGTACACGCTCACCCGCAGCCTGAAGATCCACCGCGGCCGGCTGCGCGGCGTCGAGCTCGAGGCGGCGCTCGAGGAGCTGCTGGACCGCGTCCAGCTGCGCCCGGCCGCCCGGTACATCGACAAGTTCCCGCACGAGCTCTCCGGCGGGCAGCGCCAGCGCGTCGCCATCGCCCGCGCGCTCGCCGCGGACCCCGAGGTGCTGCTGGCCGACGAGCCGATCTCGATGCTCGACGTGTCGATCCGGCTCGGCATCCTCAACCTGCTGCGCGACCTGCGCGACCGCCTGCAGCTCGCGATCCTCTACATCACGCACGACATCGCATCGGCCCGGTACTTCGCGGACACGACGATGGTCATGTACGCGGGCCGGATCGTCGAGACCGGGGACTCCGAGTCGGTCACGCAGGACCCGAAGCACCCGTACACGCAGCTGCTGGTGCGTTCCGCGCCGGACCCGGACGACCTCGAGTCCCGCGCCCGCGGCGCCCGCGGCGAGGCGCCCAGCCTCGTCGCGCCGCCCAGCGGGTGCCGGTTCAACCCGCGCTGCCCGTTCGCCAACGACGTGTGCCGCACCGAGGTGCCGCCGCTCCTCTCGGTCGGCGAGGGACGGGAGGCCGCCTGCTGGGGCTACGCGGACCGCCCGGACCGCCCGTCGCTCGGCTCGGTGCTCGACGCGTACGGCGAGCGACCCGCGGTCGACGCGGCGCTCATCGCCGTGGTCGAGGCAGTGAAGGAGGGCGACCGATGAGGTTCGTCACGCGACGCATCGTGTTCTACCTGATCACCGCCTGGGCGGCGATCACCATCAACTTCTTCATCCCGCGGATCATGCCGGGCGATCCCGTGAGCGCCCTGATCGCGAAGAACCAGGGGCGCATCAGCCCCGACGCGGCCGAGGCCCTGCGCACGTTGTTCGGGCTGGACAAGAACATGTCGCTCTGGGACCAGTACGTCGAGTACTGGCGGCTGCTCCTGCACGGCAACCTCGGCATCTCGTTCACCTACATGACGCCCGTCATCGACGTGATCAAGCAGGCGCTGCCGTGGACCATCGGGCTCGTCGGCATCGCGACGCTCATCAGCTTCACCATCGGCACCCTGGTGGGCATGGGGATCGGCTGGCGCCGCGGCACCTGGGCCGACGGCCTGCTGCCGCTGTCGACGTTCTTCTCGTCGGTGCCGTACTTCTGGCTCGCGCTGATCGCCATCTCGCTGTTCTCGGTGACGCTCGGCTGGTTCCCGGCGAGCGGCAGCTACGACCGCAGCATGGTGCCCAACCTGTCGTGGGAGTTCGTGGGGTCCGTCATCTACTACGGGTTCCTGCCGGCGATGACGATCGTGGTGTCGTCGATCGCGGGCTGGATGCTCGGCATGCGCAACATGATGGTGACCGTGTCCTCCGAGGACTATGTGACCGTCGCGCAGGCCAAGGGCCTCAAGGAGCGGTCCGTCCAGATGGGCTACGCCGCGCGGAACGCGATCCTGCCGCAGGTGTCCAGCTTCGCCCTGTCGCTCGGCTTCATCGTCGGCGGCACCCTGGTCATGGAGATCGTCTTCTCGTACCAGGGCATCGGCTACTACCTGTTCAGCGCGGTCAACGCGAAGGACTACCCCCTCATGCAGGGCTGCTTCCTGGTGATCACCTTCGCGGTGCTGCTCGCCAACATCCTGGCCGACTTCGCCTACGGCGTGCTCGACCCCCGCACGCGACAGGAGGGCTGACACATGACTGTCGAAACCTCGATCTACGAGGACCTCGAGATCGCGCCGGACGCCACGCCCCCGCGCGCCGGCAAGCGCCGGTTCCTGTTCATGCGGAACACCAAGGCGCTCACCGGTCTGGTGATCCTCGGGTTCTTCTTCCTCATCGCCCTCATCGGGCCGTGGATCGCGCCGTACGACCCGAACAAGCGCAGCAAGGCGATCCTGCAGCCCCCCTCGTGGGAGCACCTCATGGGCACGACGCACCAGGGGCAGGACATCATGAGCCAGCTGATCCTCGGCACGCGCAGCGTGCTGGTGGTCGGGTTCGTGGCCGGCACCGTGGCGACAGTGATCGGCGTGATCGTCGGCGTGACCGCGGGCTACATCGGCGGGTTCGGCGACGAGGGCCTGTCCGCGCTGTCCAACGTGTTCCTGGTGATCCCGCAGCTCCCGCTCATCATCATCATCGCGGGGCAGCTGCCCTCGGCCGGCGGCCTGACCGTCGCGCTCGTCATCGCCGCGACCGGCTGGGCGTGGGGCGCGCGTGTGCTGCGGGCCCAGACGCTGTCGCTGCGGAAACGGGACTTCGTCGAGGCCGCGCGGGCCAACGGCGAGAGCACCTGGCGGATCATCACCGCGGAGATCCTGCCCAACCTCACGGCCATCATCGCGGCGGGCTTCGTCGGCACGGTCGGGTTCGCGGTCCTCTCGCAGATCACGCTGTCGTTCGTCGGCATCACGCCCACCAACGAGTGGAACTGGGGCACGGTCCTCTACTGGGCGCAGGCCCAGCTGGCCCTGCAGCGCGGCGCCTGGTGGTGGTTCGTCCCGGCCGGCCTGCTCATCGCGCTGCTCGGCACCGCGCTCGCGCTGGTGAACTTCGGCATCGACGAGTTCGTCAACCCGCGCCTGCGGTCGGTGGGCCTCAACGCCCGCACCATGCGCCAGCGCAAGATCCGTCCCCGCATCGGCTTCACGCCGGTCGTCGACGAGGCCAAGGAGGACCGGGCATGAGCGCCGTCGCAGCCCAGCGGGCGTTCCGGGCGAACGCCGCCGCCACCGATCCCGTGCTCGAGATCAAGAACCTCTCGGTCGACTACGGGTACGACGACGACCCGACGCACGTGCTGCGCCAGGTGTCGCTGACGCTGAACCGCGGCGAGGTGCTCGGCCTGGCCGGCGAGTCGGGATGCGGCAAGTCGACGCTCGCCTACGCGGCGACGCGCCTGCTCCCGCCGCCGGGGCTCATCACGGGCGGCGAGGTCATCTTCACCGACCGCTCCGGGCAGCAGACCGACATCCTCACGCTCAACGACAACGAGCTGCGTGCCACCCGCTGGCAGGACCTCGCGATCGTGTTCCAGGGGGCGATGAACTCGCTCAACCCGGTGTTCCGGATCGGCCGGCAGATCGCCGACGCCATCACCGCGCACCTGCCGGGCGTCAGCAAGAAGGAGGCGCTCGAGCGGGCCGGCGGGATGCTCGAGCTGGTCGGCATCTCCGCGGACCGCCTGCGGGACTACCCGCACCAGCTGTCCGGCGGCATGCGGCAGCGCGTGATGATCGCGATGGCGCTGGCCCTCGACCCGCAGGTGCTGATCATGGACGAGCCGACCACGGCGCTCGACGTGGTCATGCAGCGCCAGATCGTGGAGCAGATCGCGGAGCTGCGGGACCGGCTCGGGTTCTCGGTCATCTTCATCACCCACGACGTCTCGCTGCTCATCGAGATCGCCGACCGCATCGCGATCATGTACGCCGGCGAGATCGTCGAGGACGCCTCGGCGCAGGACATGTACCGACGCCCGCGGCACCCGTACTCCGACGCGCTCCTGCACTCGTTCCCGCCCCTGCGCGGGCCGCGGCGCGAGCTCACCGGCATCCCCGGCTCGCCCCCGGACATGTCGAACCTGCCCTCGGGCTGCCCGTACCGGGACCGCTGCGCGCACGCGTTCGACGCCTGCGCCGTGGTGACCCCGGAGCTCGTCGCGCCCCTGGTCGAGGGCGACGACCCCCGCCGGTCGGTCGCGTGCCTGCTGCACGACCCGCAGGCCGTCGAGGCGGCCGGCTTCGAGCCGAAGCCCGTGCCCGTGGAGCTCTCGCTCCGCTGACCCCGATCCCCGCCCCGTCCCGGGACCTCCGTCGCGGCCACCCTCTCCACGGGGTGGCGCGCCACCCGGGGCGGGGCGGCTCGGCGCTGGCCCGCCGCCGGGCGCGAGTCAGCAGCGTCGCCGCCGATGCTGACCCCCGGGCTCACTCGTTCGGCCGTGCCGCGCCGTAGCGCTCGTCCGAGCCGTAGAACACGTGCTGCGCGAAGCACGCGTAGCTCGACGGGTTGTGAACCGCCTGGTCGATCGTCATGGTCCTGTAGCCGGGCCGGTGCTCGTAGATGTCGTTGCCCCCGTCAGCCTTCTGGTCCACGTAGTGCACCGGCTCGTGGAGCACCATCGCGGCACGGCACAGCGGGCCGCAGGTGGTGAAGACGCGCGTCACGTTGATGTGCTGGCCGAAGGCCGTGTACATCGGGTAAGGCATCCCGTCGGGAGCCGTACCGCCCTTGTCCTGTCGCGCCTCGCCGTCGGTGCGTGCCCGGAACGGGGACGGCGTCGCGGTCAGGGCCCGGGCGACGCGGTCGTAGACGTCCAGCACGGTGCGGGCGTAGAACACGCGCGACTCCGGCACCCTGTCCGCCGTCAGCCGGAAGTGGGTGGCGAGCGCCGCCGCCGTGACCCCGGGTGCGCTGCCGCCTCCCGAGACGTACGCGCCGAGGGCCGCCCGCGCTGCCGCCACCCAGCGCAGGGCATGGGCCCGCGCGTCTCCGACCATGAGCAGCTCCGGCACCCCCCACCACGTGCCCACGATGTCGCGGGGCGGATCCGTCGCGTCGGTGTCCCACGCGTATCGGACGTAGCGGGATCCCTTGAAGAAGTAGGACGAGGTGTCGTAGGGCCCCAGACCGCTGACCGCGGCGTCGACGCCACCGACGAAGTCACCGGGAAGCTTCCAGGCCGCCAGCGGTCGCAGCGTCGGGTCGAGGCGGTCGGTCGCCCAGTCGAAGGCGACGTAGCTGGATCCCCGGAAGAAGTAGGCGTACCGGGCGTACAGCCCCCTCCCGTTCAGCACGGTGTCGAACCTCTGCAGGTCGCCCGTCAGTCCCCAGCTCGCCACCGAGGTCGGTCCACGGTCCACGGCGTCGCGCGCCCAGCTGTAACGGACGTACGAGCCGTCCTTGAAGAAGTAGGTGTTGCCGACGAACGCCTCCTGCCCGTCGATCGCGGCATCGACCCCCGAGCGGAACGGCTCGGGGAGCCGCCACAGTGCGAGGTTCGCCGGATAGCCGTCGGAGGCGTGGTCCTTCTTCCAGTCGTAGCGCACGTAGTGCTCGCCCTGGAAGAAGTACGCGCTGCCGGCATGGTCGCCGAACCCGTTGCACGCGGCCTGGATCACGCCCTTGGCCACGGCTCTCCCGCTACTTCCAACCGCTGCGCTCGAGCAGACGCATGACGGAGTGCACGACCTTGGTGTAGCTGGGATCCGTCGCGTACCCCGCCTTCGCGACCTCGGCGGCGAAACGGTAGGGGTCGGTGGTGAAGCCGAAGGCCGGCGCGTACCGCTTGTTCCGGCGGAGGAACTCCCCGTGACCGACGAACGCCAGCTCGGGCGACGGGAACACCCGGAACCAGTCGCGGACGACGTAGTCGTACCTGCCGTCTGCTCTCGGCGTGACCGAGACGACCTCGGGGAAGCTCCGCACGTCCGGCCGGCTGAGCACCTCGCGGGTGCGCCACAGCTGGCGCGTACCCGGGGCGTCGCTCGCCCGGGCCTTGATGCCGAAGAAGTTGTTGCCGGCCGCGCGTGCCCCCCATCCCGACTCGACCGCGGCCTGCGCGAGCGTCACCAGGCCCGGCACGCCGGTCCTGGCCTGGCTCGCTCTCGCGTAGGGACCGAACATCCTGACGAACTCCGCGGGCGACCGCTTCTTCCCCGACTGTGGCGGTGGTCCTTGTGCTGGTCCGGACGATGGTGCCGGCCCGCGAGGCGCGGGTCGGGGCCGCCGGGGTCGGTGCAGCAGCACCGCCGAGACCCGGGACGGCCCCGGCGAACAGCGGGCTCGGGTGCAGGGCGCCTTCCCAGCTGAGATCGACGTGGAAGTGGTCGGTGTGCGGGTTGTGGTTCGGCTTGGTCATGTAGCTCCGCCAGCCCTGCGCTCGTCGCGTCCACGACCAGATCTGCCTGTTCCAGATGATGGTCGCCACCTGGAGCTCGACAGCATTGGCCATGAGCCACCGGATGTAGGCCTCCGCCTGCGCTGCCTCCGCCGGCTTGGACACGAACCCGTGGCAGTCGATCGCTCGACCCTCGCTGTGGATCGACCGTGCCCCGAATGAGGTGTTCCGTGGGACGAAGGTGCCCGCTCTGCGACCGGTGAGGCGGCGCCACTGGCCCGCGAGCGCAACGGCACCGGGCAGCGCGTGCGTGCCGTCCTTCGCATACGGGGTCACCTTGACGATGCCGGCGACGCGGTCCGGCGTGCGGGTCGTCGGCGGGCTCGTCCCAGGCCCAGACGGTGTGGTCGGTGCACTCGAAGGGGCGCCCCCGCCGTGGACGCAGCCCCGGCGCACCGCGCCCGGGACGTCAGCACCCGGGTCGGCGAGCAGCAGCGGGCCGAAGGTGCTGGGGATCAGGTTGTGCTCGACCGAGGTCGACTCCACGCGGAACCGCCGGTGCACGGCGGCGGCGTCGGGCGACGCACTGATCGTCGGGCAGATGCCGGCCGCGATGGCCAGGGCGTGCTTGGCCGTCCCCGTCCCTGGACGGAACAGCACGCGCAGAGCCGAGCCTGACGCGCCACGAGCGATGCGCCGCTTGGCCCAGCTGACCACGTTCGCCATGTCGCCGTAGCTGCCGTCGAAGAGGTGTACCTCGTCGGCGTCGGTGTGCCGGAGGATGGCGTTGAGGGGCGCGCCACCGCCGGAGTGTGCAGTCAGGATGAGGCGGCCCAGCTGTGCCTGCACGCCGGTCTGGGCCCGCAGCAGGTCGAGACCGCTGGCCACGAGGCGGCTGATCGCCCCCGGTGTCACCAGCTCCGGGAAGTTGTAGCCGGCACCGCTCTGGCCGCCGAAGAAGTTCCCGCGGGGGACGAGCCCCAGCGTCGGGCGTGTGCGCCGATCTCCGGACGGGGACCCGAGGACGAGACCGCTCGCCGCGGCCTTGTCCTGAATCTTCATCCGTGCTCCGGAGCCGCTGTAGCCGTGCAGGTGCACGACGACGTCAACGGCCGTGGTGGACCGCGGCATCGTGTTCCACCGGACCACCAGGTCGGGCTGGGTGCCGCGGTGCGCCCGCAGGAGCGGGTGGTTGGACACGGTCCGTTCGCCGGCCGAAACCTGTGCGCCGGGGCCGTCCTCGTGCAGCTGTTCCGCCATCCCGAACCGCTGCTCGACCGAGGCCGACGCCTCGCCGCTCGCGGCCCAGTCCTCTGCGTAGACCTCGCCTGGCCACTCGAGCAGCTCCGGGTTGAGGGCGCCCGCTGACTCCGTGGCCTGCCCGACCGTGGACTCGTACGTCTCGGTGACGCCGTTCTCCAGCGCCAGGCTCTCGTAGCCGACGTCTTCGTAGCCGGTCTGCTCGTAGCCCGTCTGCTCGTAGCCGACGTCCTCCGCGGCCCACTCCGCGGTGATGGCGCTCTCGTCGGCCTCCTCCTGCGACGTGTCCTCGTAGGCGGACTCGTTCGCGGCGTGGATCGACTGGGAGGCTGTGTCCTCGAACGATGTGTCTTCGAACGTCGTGTCTTCGAACGTCGGGTTCTCGAACGTCGGGTTCTCGAACGCGGTGTCCTCGAACGACGTGTCCTCCGAATACGGCGTCTCGAAGGCCGACTCCTCGTGCGCGCCCTGGTCGTACGGCCGCTCGCCGAACGGGGATGCCTCGGGCTGCGCGTACTCGTTCGGGAGCGCCGTCGCGGTGTTCTCGAATCCGGCCAGCTCCTGGCCGGGGTTCTCGGTCAGCATGTCCTCGAACACCTCCGCCTCGGCCGGGTGGGCCCAGATCTCCTCATGGACTCCCCAGAGCGCCGACTCCTCCGCGCTCTCGGTCGGCGCGAACACGGGTGACTCGGCGTGCCCGTTCAGGGTCGCCACCTCTTCCTCGTACATCCCGCACCCCCACTAGCCGCGCGTGAGCGTCGTCGGTCGGTGCCCGTTGCTCGACCCAGCCACCGGCGCGACCGGCCGGCCCGCCGGAGCGACGACCGAGCCACCCATGAGCCGGGTCGGCTGCGCGGAGCGCGGTTCCGCACCGGCTCTGCGCGTCGTAACCGCGAGGTCCTTGACGCGCTCGCCGGTCGCGGACTGCCAGAGGTCGACGATGCGGTTCAGCGCGGTCGCGACGACGTTGGGTGAACCGTGCTTGTACAACGTCTCGGCCCCGGGGGACGTGTTGAACAGGCCCAGCTCGATGGCCCACAAGACCGGCGACAGGAGATCGGCGAGCTCGAACAGCTCTCGCGACTGGCGCGACGGGGCGATGCCGACGCGCGCTCCGATCGCGGCGAGCCGATCCGCGGCGTTGCCGCGACCACCCGCTGTCGCCTTGAGGTCGACGACGATCGAGGTGTCGTGCTCGACCGTCAGGTGGAACCAGCTCATCATCGAGACGAACGCGAACTCCTCGCGAGCCAGCATGCCGTTCTGACGGCGCAGCTTGAGCAGCTCGCTGAGGGTCTGGCAGAGGTACGCCACGTAGGACGGGTCCGTCGCCTTGGCACCCGAGCTGTTCGTGTCGTTCTCGTACCCCAGCCACACCTGCCGGAGCAGCTCGTTCCACAGCTCGAGGAAYCGGCTGTTGATCGTCGGACCGACGTCACGCTTCCACGGCTGGCCGCTCACGCCGCGCCCCACCGGGTGGGGCAGGTCGAGTCCGAACATGCGCCAGTACAGGTTGCGTCGGTTGACGGCGGCGTCGGGTCTCAGCTGGCTGCTGAGGGCGCCGCTGGTGCTGAACAGCGGTGGGTCGCGGAAGAAGAGCTCCTCGGTCGATCGGACCCATGCCACCGAGTCCACGGACGGGGTGGGCAACGTCTCACCGACGGTGTAGCGCCGGACGACGTCCGCGAAGATCTCGAAGATTCCGGTGGCCTCGATGAGGTAGGCGTAGATGGCGTGGTCCCACAGCGGAGCGGCGCCCAGGATCGCCTCGGCTGCCGTTTTCCCCGACGGCGGCGGGGTGAACGGCTGCGTGGTCGCCCCGGCTGTCGGCTGCACTCCCGACGCCAGGGTGGTCAGCAGGTCTCTGGGCACCTGGCTCTTGGCCAGGCTGCCGACCGGTGCCGGCAACCAGGCCGTGGGCACATTCAGCAGGGTGGACCATGTCGTGCCCGCGAACCCTCCGACCGCCCACGCCTCCTCGAGGAAGCGGCTCAGCTGCAGCGGATAGACCGACAGGACCGCGTTGGCCTCGGCCTCGGTGACGGCAGACGGATTCACGCGTGCCGCAAGCGCTCGGAACATCAGCTCAGCTCCTTCGTGTGTTTCTCGGGGTCGGGCCCTGGACCTGAAGCGGGACGCCGGCGGCGATCGGCACGTCGAACTGGTCGAGGAACTCGACGAGCTCCACGACCCTCGTCACTTGGTCGCTGTCGACCTGGTGCCAGCAGATCCCGTCCTCCCGGGTCTCCGGCAGGCCTCGGGGCGCGCGGCTCGAGTCGACGGTGAGAACCATCGAACGCGCGCCGTCCGGTAGGGGGTCATGGAGCACGAGCTCGCTCCCCCCGCGGTATTGGATCTGGTCCATCCGGATCAGGACGCGGTCCGGGCCCTCCGAGGCGCTCGCGAATCGGCCCAGGCCGTTGCGCAAGAGCCTGAACTGCAGCTCGACCGTCTGCTGCTCCCTGGATAGCGGCGTCGTCGTCTGCCGCATCGCCGCGGCCACGGACGTCATCAGCTGCGTGAACTGCTGCTGGTCCATCCTCAGCGGCGACGACACCGCGCCGCTCGCTGTCTGTTCGGTCACGTGAGCCACGTCCTTCCCCTGGTCATCAGGCGGCGACCGCGCGGTCGCCACCCAGTCGTCGCAGCCAGTCGCGCATGGCCGTCGGCGGTTCGGTCGAGTCGAGCCCACGCAGGACGGTGAGCGAGAGGATGCGCATCGACTCGGTGCGCTGCAGGTAGGTCGAGGTGTAGAGGGAGTCCCCGGCCCGGTCGGCGAGGCGCTTGAGCTCCGCCGGTGACACCCGTTCGGGGTTGGCCAGCTTCGCGAGGTACGTGCCGTGGAACGCCTGCATGCGGGTCCTGGTGCACACGTCGACGATCGTGCCGAGCAGCGGCATGCTCACCGCGCAGATCTCTGCGACCTCGCGCGGAGCCGCGCTCAGCGGGAACCGGTCGAGCCAGCGGGCGCCGAGGTCGTCCCACGGCCCGGCCCCGAACCACGAGCGGCACAGCGCGACGTTCAGCTGCACCCGCAGCGCCGAGACCGGGTGCGGGTCGCCGAACGGCATCCGGAACACCGCCATCGACGGCCCGTCGACCACCGTCGCCAGAGCGGGGACCGGCGCGTACCCGAGCAGCGAGAACGCGTAGACGTCGGCCGCGACCTCGCTCGCCCATCCGCTCCAGGCCTCCGCAGCGAGGGGGCTGTGCGGCGCCAGCGCCTTGCTCAGGGCGGCGGACAGCTCGGGCACCCAGCCGGCCAGGTGCGCGACCTGGTGCCCCGTCTCGTGCACGAGCGACGTCGGTTGCCACAGGTTGTGCCGCGTGACCTTGATGGCTGCCGCCGGCGAGAGCGACGCGTCCCACAGGCGCGCGCCGGCGCGCAGGATCGAGGCCCCGAGCCCTTTGTCGAGGTAGGTCAGCACCGGTGGCGTCTCGATCCCGAGCGGCCGCAGCACCTGCTCCATGCTGTAGACGGCGAGCTCGTCAAGCCCGCGCAGGATCGCCGCCACCGTGGGGTTCGCCCGGGTGGTCACCGCGTGGCCGTAGAAGTCGACGATCGCCTCGGCCTTCGCGTACTGGCGCCGTAGGGTCAGCAACTCGGACCGGACCTGCTTGAGGTCCGCGTCCGACCGTGCCGCCCGCAGCGAGAACAGCACGCGATCTGCCCGCGCAGTCAGCCGTCTCGCCTGGGCGCTCAGGCTGGCCCGGACGCTCTTGCCTAGATAGGACTCGAGCTCGCCCCACGTCGCCGACGACGCCGCGACCTCGAGCTCGCCGAGCCCCAGGCAGGCGCGGCGCCAGTGCCGGGCGTCGGACTCGAGCGCGGCAACCTCGATGGCGAAACGGTCACGCATGGATCCAGCCCGGGTGAGCGACGACCTCGGGCACGGGAACCTGCCCGGGCCTGGTGCCGATGCCGTTGTACGTGAGGACGAGGGTCACGCCCTCGGCCGGGTCTGCCACGGCGGCAGACAGCTGCGCACCGCGCTGAGTCAGATAGCTCGAGAGCCCCCGGCCCGCGGCACCCGCCACGTGCCCGGCTAGCGCCGCGGCCGCGGCCGGGTCGGTGACGGAGCCCGAGCGCAGCAGGCTCCGGGCGACCCGGGTGCGGAGCCGAGGAAGCAGGACCTCGCGCAACGACGTGAGGACGGCAGGCAGGTCGCGCTGCCCGGCGGGGGCGGACCGTTGCAGGGCCGCCTGGAGGGTTCGGGCCCGGCGCTCCGACAGTCGCACGGCGATGCGCATCCGCCGCCGGCCCGGTTCCCAGCGCACGCTGACCTGCCGTCGCGGCCGCCGCGCCTGGCCGGCGGGCAGCGGTGCGACGCGGATGCGGAAGTATCGCTGGCCCGGGCGCGTGTGCGTGACCATCCTGGTCGGCATACCGCGGGGCGCGCGGCGTCCCAGGCCCGGCTCGCCGAGCAGGACGCCCGCCGCCTCGGGTGTCAGCTCCTGGTACTCGCTCGAGGACGGCGTCTCACCGGCAGGAAGCGTCTCGTCACGCGTGAAGTGCCCGAGCGAGGTCCCCGGCACCGTCTCGTACAGGTCGAGCTCCGCCCGCACCGGCCACCGGTTGACGCCGAGGTCGCGCAGGTACTGCTCGAGCGTCCCCCCGTCCGACCACGGCACCTGTCGAGCGGCCCGCCGGGTGATCGGGACGGCGAAGACACGCGAGTACTTGCGGAACCGGTACCGAGGTGCCGCGGAGCGCGGCATCAGGACCCACATCCCGCCCTCCTCCGAGGTCTCTCGCTCGGGCAGGTCGCTGCGCAGCACCCGGTCGGGCAGGTAGGCGGCGGCCGCCTCCGCGAAGGCGCGCTGCACGGCGGCACCGACCTGCAGCGGGTCCACGAGCTCCTCGGACGACAGCTCGTCCAGCACGCGGTTGACGGTGGCCTCGACCGCCGAGGCCAGCGCCTCGCCCGGGATGGCCGACTGCTCGGTCTGCGATGCCGTCTCCAGGCCGGCGACCGAGAAGGCGAGGCCCACGGCGGCACGCGCCATCACCCGGTCCGGCTGCTTCACGACCGCCGAGATGCGGGTGATGTTGGCGGGGCCGACGGCCTTGCGGATCAGCGCCGCCAGCGGTTGTGCCAGCAGGTCGATGAGCTTGTCGCGCGCTCCGGTGAGCTTCAGGCCGAGCTTGATCAGGGGTCGGACCGCCAGCACCGCCGGCAGGAACTCTTGGATCGGGCCCACTGGGTTCTCCCCGGTGAACTCCGTGAGCTCCGCGGCCAGCCGGGCCCGGGCATCGTCGAGCTGGGCCAGTGCATCTTCACCGGTCCCGTACTCACCGGCACCGAAGGATTCCCACGCCTCGAAGGTCTCGAAGGACTCAGGCTGCCCCGACGACTCGAACGTGCCGAACGTCTCGAAGCTCTCGAGACCTTCGTATGTCTCCCACGTCTCGGATCCGACCGGGCTCTCGAGATAGCTGCCCTCGAGCGCCGAGTCCTCACCCGTCGGTGCGAAGAGCATGGCCGCGGCCTCCTCGTCGAAGGCCCGCGCCAGCTCGGAGGCGAAGCCGGTCTCGTATGCGCTCTCCAGCGACGTGTCCTCGCCGGTGAGCTCGCCGATGCCGAGCGCCCGCGTGATGATCGGGACGAAGGGCCGCACCGGCGCCGGCAGCAGCTTGGTCAAAGGTCGCACCAGCTTCTTCAGGACGGCCTTCAGCATGCCGAGCCCGGCCCTCTTCAGCTTGGCGAGCAGCGGCCCGATGAGGTGCTTGCCCAGGCCCTTGACCCCCTCGACGACGCTGCCCAGGCCCTTGCGGGCGAGGTCGACGACGCCCCGGAGGGGGTTCTTGGCGATGGCTACGGCCTGCTTGACCAGGCTCTTGGCCTTGTTCGCGAGCCCTCGGACGATCTTGCCGAAGAGCTCCGACTCCAGGGCGGGGTGCGTCTCGAGCGTCTCGAGCAGCTCCGTCAGCTCGTCCTCGGAGATGCTCTCCAGGTTGGCGTTCTCCAGCCCGGACGCGAACCCGTCGATCGTCCGCTCCCACTCGCTGAGCAGTGGCGCCATCCACTGGGTGAGCGCCTCGCTCGCCTCGGCCTCCGACGGGGCGACGGACCACTGCTGCGCGTCGGCCAGCACCCGCGCGGCGCCCTCGTTCATCAGCTCGTCGAGCGCGTCCTCGAAGTCCTCGTCGTGCAGCTGCTCGAGGAGCTCGCGAGCCTCGGACTCCAGCTGCTCGGCCTCCGTGACCGACTCCTGGCTGAAGGGCGACTCGGCGACGAAGTAGCTCTCGAACGGCGCGGCCGACTCCTCCTCGGAGGCGTCCGCGCGCTCGGGCGCCGTCGCCGTCTCGGTCATCGTCGCGGCTCCGGACGTGAAGCCGGCGAAGGGTGAGAAGTACTGGGTGTCCTCGCCCTGGGCGGCGTCCTCGTCGACTCGCATGGCCACACCTCCGCGTTGAGCTCCGTTACGTGCATGGTGTGCGAGCGGGTGCTGCGCAGGCGTCAACGCTCTGTCTCCGCCCGAACGGGCTGCTGGTCAGGTTCGGCGGACCCGATGGTCACGCAGCTCGCTGAGCACCTCCGCCAAGCGCTCGGCCGCAGGCTCGACGTCGCTGAACACCGACTCGACCGTCGGCGCTCCGGGCCTGGCGCTGACGATGAGGCGGATGACGAGCCGATCCGGATCGCGCCAGGCCCGGACCACGATCAGCCGGTTGTCGGAGGTCGTCACGCGTCCGACGGTGGCGGGGCCACGTCCACGCGTCCGTCAACGTTCCGTCGAGGCCGCTGCCCGGGGCTGCTGCTGTCCGGCAGCGGGCGACCGCCACCGCGTGCGGCTCGCCGTTGACGGCATGTTGACACCGGGTGAAGCATCATTCGTCAGGCTCGGACCGTAGCGGGGTACGGCGCGGTACGACGGGGGGAATCACGGTGGCACCTGCAACAGCTGCGGACGTGGCGACGGTGCCAGGATCCTCGGCCGAGCTCCGGCTCCTCGGTGGCTTCTCGCTCCAGGTCAGCGGCACACCCGCTGCGCTGCCCATGCACTCGCGCCGCGTGCTGGCCTACCTCTCCCTGGACCACGTGCAGGGCTACAGCTGTGACCGGGGCGTCCTTGCGGAGCGGCTCTGGCCCGACGCGGGGACGGAGCGGTCGCGGGCCAGCCTGCGGACCGCGCTGTGGCGGATCCGCCGAGTCAGCCAGCACCTGGTGCTCGTCCAGCCGGACACCGTCCGGCTGGGGCCCGAGGTGCGGGTCGACGTGCACCAGTTTCGGCAGATCGCCGAGCGGATGATCGGCGACGCGGACGGCCACACGCCCGAGTCCGCCCGGGTCATCGCACGCTCGACCGAGCTGCTGCCCGGATGGGACGAGTCATGGCTCGTGCTGGCCCGGGAGCAGCTCCGGCAGGCCCGGCTGCACGCACTCGAGGCCAGTGCAGCGCGCCTGCGCCGGGAGCGGCGGTTCCCCGAGGCGATCGACGCGATGCTCGACGTCATCGCCGAGGAACCGCTGCGCGAGAGCGCCCACGCCGCTCTCATCGACGCCTACCTCAGCGAGGGGAACGCGTCGGAGGCCGTGCGCCAGTTCGACAGCTTCGCCGCGCTCCTCTGGCAGGAGCTCGGCATCCGGCCCTCCGACGCCCTGTGCGCGCGCGTCGGTCTGGGGGTGACGCCGATCCCGCACACGGCGGCCCACGGCCTGCTCAGCACCCCGCCGACGTCGCGAGTGCCCACTCCGGCGGTCCCGCGCTCCGCATGAGGTTCGTGCGCATCATCGCGCGGTCGCGGTAGTCGCCCGCCGCGCCCGACGGGTGGGCCAGACGAACGTGCACGCCGCCGACGACGGCGACGAGGGCACTGTCGGCCCCGAGGTCCTCCGGAGGTACAAGGGCCAGCGGCGCCCGGACGCGCACGACGCGGGTCCGTCCAGGCTGCAGGTCGAAGCCGGCGGCGGCCGCCACGGTCGTCGCGACGTCCTCGCGTGCGGGGTCTCCTCCACGCCGTACCAGGGAGAACAGGAGCAGGAAGTGACGGCACACCTCGGCTCCGCGGTTGCTCACCTGCGCGCTGATCCACGGATGCCCGTCGGTCCCGTCGCTCATCCACAACCGGTCGAAGCAAACGCGGAGGCCGGGGCGCGGGTCGTCGAAGCCGTAGACGAACCGGTGGAAGGCGTCGACGACCGTGACCGCGCCGGTCTCGAGGACGAGGTGCTCTTCGAGCTCCGCCGTCGAGACGCACGTCCGGCGTCGGGCACGGACGAGTCGTCCCATCGCGCGAAGGATCGGCGTGCTCCCGGCCATCGCGGCGAGCCCCTCGAAGAGGCGGCTGCCGTCACGGTACGCAGCGGCGTCCGTGTGCCGCTGGAACGGGCGACGCGAGCACAGCTGCGTCGGTGGACGTCGGAAGTCGAGCGGCGCCGGGACCGCTCCCTGCGTGACGTAGGTGGTGAACGCCTCGTCCCACCACCCGTCGGCGTCCGACGCCGGCATCGCACCGCGCGCGAACCAGCTGTGCAGCACCTCGTGCGCGAGCGCACCAGAGGACGTCGTCGTGGCCGCCGCATACTCCATGCCGCCCTCCGCCCCGTGGAAGAAGCAGGTGTACCGCTCCAGGCCGACGCTGCCGAAGATGGCCTCGTTCCGCTCCAGCAGCCTCCCGATCCGGGCGCTCTCGGACGCGAGGTCCTCGGGACGGCCCTTCACCTTCCAGGCGTCGATCGCCACCGCGCGTCCGGATCCGCTCAGCGCAACCTCGCGACGGGCGTGGTCGAGCTCGTCCGTGGGCCACAGCTCAAGCATCTGCGAGACTGACGAGCACCAGGCGGGGAACCTGATCCGCCAGGAACCGGCTCCGGCGTCGGTCACGTCTCCGTTGGTGATCACGCTGTGGGGCGTCTGCACCCCGGTCAGCGTCACGGCGAGCTCGAACGGGAACTGGTCGAACGGCAGGTTGCTCGGGAACCACATCTCCAGGTGACGTCCGTCGAACAGGTCGGCCATACCGAAGGACCAGCGCAGCCGTCCTGGGCCTCGGGTGGCGAGCACGGGGGGATAGGCGCCGCCGAGGTCGGAGCGTGGCCGCCCCAGCCGGTACCGGAGACGCAGGGTGTGCGCCGACGCGGCTGCCTGTGGCAGATCGAGGACGCGGATCGTCCCGTGCGGTCCCTCTCCCACCGACCGGGGACGCACCCGCGCGGTCGCGAGCGGTCGACCGTCGAGCCAGGCCTGGTCGATCGACTGGCGCAGGTCGAACAGCGGACAGCCTGACGTGGGGCCGACCCGGAAGCGCAGCGTGGCATCGGCGACGCCGGAACGGTTGTCCGCGTCCAGCACAACATCCGCGGTGAGCTGCTGGACGTGGACCGGGACAGCCAGCAGGCCGTCGACGGCACGAGGAGCGGGCGCGTGGACGGGCACGACGGAACTGTGACGCGCGGGCGTGCCGCGGTCCGTCAACGGACCGTCTTGCTCCAGGTCCGGGGGAAAGCGGCCGGCGTCGCGGGCGGCCGCCGGAGCCACAGGTAAAGAGCCGGTCACGTCCAGGTGATCCACAGCGCGGGTGGGTGAAGTGGGTCTCGAGCACGTGGAGCACCACGTGCCCGACAGAGCCGGGAGGCCCGCCATGACCACGGTGACCGCTGCAGTTCCGATCGGGGACGCCGGACCGGCACGCGAGGGCGTGCCGTCCGCCCCCGCCTGGCTCACGGCCAACGTGCGGCCGGCCGGGTCGTTCGGGCGCGCCGACGTCGGGCGGCTGCGCGTGCTGCTGGGCGCGCTGTCGGCGTCGGCCTCGCTCGTCGTGCTCGACCTCGCGGCGGTGAGCCTCCGCAGCGCTCGGGCCGCCGAGGCCATCGACGAGGCGGGGTGGGAGCTCGAGCGACGCGGCGGCTGCCTGCTCTGCGTCAACGCCGACGAGGACGTGCGCGCGCGGCTGCACGGGTGCCGCCACGCGGTCGTCGTCGGCCCGGACGAGCCGTCGCCCGTGCCGTGAGACCTGCCGTGAGACCTGCCGTGCGACCGGCCGTGAGACGGGCCGCGGGACGGCCGCCCGGAGCGTGGCACGGGGACCGGATCGGGCGGCCGGGTGACCTACCGTGGTCGGGTGAGCGACACCCCCGTCATCCCGGCGCCCGTGCGGCCCGCCCCGGTCGTCGGCGACCGGCGCGGCGCGGTCGTCGCGGTCGCGCTGCTGGTGGCGGTCGTCTCGTTCGTCGGCGTGTACGTGCTGTGGCGGGTGTTCGTCGACACGCTCGCCGGGCAGGAGGTCGAGAACGCGGCCCTGCAGGGCGCGGCGTACGGCCAGACCCAGCTGTGGCGCGTCGCCGAGCGCGTGCTCGACGTGGTGTCCGTCGGGTTCATCGCGGTGGTCCTCATCGCGGCGATGCTCATCGCCGCCCTGCGTCGCCGGTGGTCGCTGGCTGTGCAGGTGGCCGTGCTGATGATCGGCGCCAACCTCACCACGCGGGTGCTGAAGAACGTCGTGTTCTACCGGCCCGAGCTCGGCGTGGAGGCGTCCTACGGGAACACCCTGCCCAGCGGCCACACCACGGCGGCCGCGTCCGTCGCGGCGGCGCTGCTCCTGGTGGTCCCGCCGCGGGTGCGGCCGTGGGCGGCGGTGCTCGGCGCCGGGTACACGACGGCGACGGGCGTCTCGACGCTCATCGGGCAGTGGCACCGGCCGTCGGACGTCGTCGCGGCGGTGCTCGTCGTGCTCGCGTGGACCGCGATCGCGTGCGCCCTCGTCGCGCTCACCCCGGCTCGCCCGTCGACCGCGACCGGCGCCCTGCGGCTGGCCGGCGACCCGCCGCCCACGCCCGCGACCATGCGCGGGGTCGTCGCCGGGCTGCTCGTGGTCGGCGCCGCGGCGGGCGCGTCGGCCGTCGTCGCCCTGTCGCACACCTGGCAGAACCGGACAGATCTCGAGGCCCGCGCCGAGCAGGTGACCGCCTATCTGGGCGGTGCCGCGGCCACCCTGATGGCGGCGTGCCTGGCTTTCGCCGTCATGCTGGTGCTGCGGCAGGCCGCGGCATCCCGATTGCCGCGGGGTTGACGGGACGCCGTAGAGTCCCCAGCGATGCACGTGAAGCGGGTCGTCCGGCCCGTCGAAGTCTGAGAAGGGCCTGACCGATGTCTGCAGGGCGCAAGCTCGTGATCGTGGAGTCGCCCGCCAAGGCGCGCACGATCGCCGGGTACCTCGGCGAGGGGTACGACGTCGAGGCGAGCGTCGGGCACATCCGCGACCTGCCCCAGCCCTCGGAGCTGCCCGCGGACATGAAGAAGGGTCCGTTCGGCAAGTTCGCGGTCGACGTCGACAACGGGTTCGCGCCGTACTACGTGGTCGACTCGGACAAGAAGAAGAAGGTCAGCGAGCTCAAGAAGCTCCTGAAGGAGTCGGACGAGCTCTTCCTGGCCACCGATGAGGACCGCGAGGGCGAGGCCATCGCCTGGCACCTGCTGCAGGAGCTCAAGCCCAAGGTCCCGGTCAAGCGCATGGTGTTCCACGAGATCACGCGCGAGGCCATCGAGCGGGCACTGGCCAACACGCGCGAGCTCGACGACCGGTTGGTCGACGCGCAGGAGACGCGGCGCATCCTCGACCGGCTGTACGGCTACGAGGTCAGCCCGGTGCTGTGGCGCAAGGTCCGTCAGGGGCTGTCCGCGGGCCGCGTGCAGTCCGTCGCGACGCGGCTGGTGGTCGAGCGCGAGCGCGAGCGCATGGCGTTCGTCGCCGCCGACTACTGGGACGTCACGGGCACCTTCGCCGTCCAGGACACCGCCGAGCCGTCCTTCGCCGCGCGCCTGACCTCCGTCGACGGGCAGCGCGTTGCCACCGGCCGCGACTTCCTCGACTCCGGGCAGCTGCGGGCCGCCGACGTCGCGCACCTCGACGAGGCCCGCGCGACCGCGCTGGTGGCCGGACTGGCCGACTCGTCGTTCTCCGTCACCTCGCTCGAGACGAAGCCGTACACGCGCCGCCCGGCCGCGCCGTTCACCACCTCCACGCTGCAGCAGGAGGCGTCGCGCAAGCTGCGGATGGCCTCGCGACAGACCATGCGCACCGCGCAGGGGCTGTACGAGAACGGCTACATCACCTACATGCGTACCGACTCGTCGTCGCTGAGCTCGCAGGCGATCGACGCCGCGCGCCGGCAGGCCTCCGAGCTGTACGGACCCGAGTACATCCCCGACGCGCCGCGCGTGTACGCGAGCAAGGCCAAGGGCGCGCAGGAGGCGCACGAGGCCATCCGGCCCGCGGGCGACCAGTTCCGCACGCCCGCGCAGGTGGCCCGCGAGCTCTCCGGCGACCAGTTCCGGCTGTACGAGCTGATCTGGAAGCGCACCGTCGCCTCGCAGATGGCCGACGCCCGCGGCCAGACCGCCTCCGTCCGCCTCGGGGCGACCGCGGCCGACGGCACCGACGTCCTGTTCTCCGCCTCCGGCACGGTCATCACGTTCCGCGGGTTCCTCGCGGCGTACGAGGAGGGCCAGGACGTCTCGCGGTACTCCGAGGAGGCGCCGGCGGAGAAGGACGACGCCCGCCTGCCCAAGATGGCCGAGGGCGACGACGTCTCCGCGTCCGACCTGACCGCCGACGGGCACCGCACCTCGCCGCCGCCGCGCTACACCGAGGCCTCGCTGGTCAAGGCGCTCGAGGAGCGCGGGATCGGCCGCCCGTCGACCTACGCCGCGACCATCTCCGTCATCCAGGACCGCGGGTACGTGACCGGTCGCGGTCAGGCGCTCGTGCCGTCGTGGCTCGCGTTCGCCGTGACGCGGCTGCTCGAGGAGAACTTCGACTGGCTGGTCGACTACGACTTCACCGCCGAGATGGAGGAGGACCTCGACGCCATCGCCGCAGGCGACAAGGACCGGGTGGCCTGGCTGACCCGCTTCTACTTCGGCGACGGGTCGGGCAACGAGGAGGGCGAGGGTCTGCGCGACCTCGTCGCGAACCTGGGCGACATCGACGCGCGCGAGGTCAACTCGATCCCGATCGGCGACGGCATCGTCCTGCGCGTCGGCCGGTACGGCCCCTACCTCGAGGACTCCCTCGCGGAGCCGGGCGAGGACGGCAACCCGCGCCGCGCGTCGGTTCCCGAGGAGCTGGCGCCCGACGAGCTGACGGTGGCCAAGGCCCGCGAGCTGCTCGAGACGCAGCCCGAGGGCGACCAGGTCCTCGGCACCGACCCCGTGGCCGGCACGCCGATCGTCGCGCGCAACGGCCGCTACGGCCCGTACGTGACCGAGATCCTGCCCGACCCCGAGATCGACACGTCGCTGTCGGCCGCCGCGCAGAAGCGTGCGCTCGCCGCGGCTCCTAAGCCGCGGACGGCGTCGCTGTTCAAGTCGATGTCGCTGCAGTCGGTCACGCTGGACGACGCGCTCATGCTCCTGTCGCTGCCCCGGCTGGTCGGCGTCGACCCCGAGTCCGGCACCGAGATCACGGCGCAGAACGGCCGCTACGGCCCGTACCTGAAGAAGGGCACGGACTCGCGGACGCTCGCGTCCGAGGAGGCGCTCTTCACGACGACGCTCGACGAGGCCCTGGCCATCTACGCGCAGCCCAAGCGCGGGCGCGGGGCGACCGCCGCGCCGCCGCTGCGGGAGCTGGGTGACGACCCGACGTCGGAGAAGCCGATCACCGTCAAGGAGGGCCGCTTCGGCGCCTACGTCACCGACGGGGTCACCAACCGCACCCTGCCGCGCGACCTGACGCCCGAGTCGATCACGCGCGAGCAGGCCGTCGAGCTGCTGGCCGAGAAGCGCGCGTCGGCACCGGCGAAGAAGAAGGCGCCGGCGCGTCGCACGGCCACGAAGCCGAAGGCTGCGGCGAAGAAGTAGCGCTCAGCCGAACAGGTCCGTGCGCGTCAGCGTCGGGTCCCGCAGGTCGTCGAGCGCCGCGACGATGGCCCGCTCCTCCCAGCGGAAGTGCGACTCGAGGATGGCGGCGAGCCCGTCGATCTCGGTCCGCGCCCGGGTCGGGTCGTCGTCGGCCGTCCGCAGGGCACGGTCGATCCGCTGCAGGATGTCCGCGACCATCCGGTGGTCCCGCGCGAGCCCGTCCAGCGTGTCCCGGAGCTCGGGGTACTGGTCGGCGAGGGCGGGGAATGCCGTGCGGTCCTCGCCGGTGTGGTGACGGCCGACCGCGTCGCAGAACGCGGTGCAGTGCGTCCGCAGGCCGGGCGTGAGCGTGGTGCTCCCGTCGAGATCGTCGAGGAGCCGGTCGAGCTCGTCGCGCAGATGGTCGTGCACCTCGACGAGCTGCTGGCCCCACGCGGTCAGGCGGTCGGGATCGGACGGCACCCGGCAACTGTGCCGCACACCGCGCTAGGTTGTCGCCCATGGCCGACCGCGCGCAGGACCCTCGCACCGCTCCGCCGATCCGCTGGGGCATCCTCGGCGCCGGCAACATCGCCGCCACCTTCGCCTCCGCCGTGAACGCGCACACGCGCGCCCAGCTGGTCGCGGTGGGCTCGCGCAACCGCGATCGCGCCCAGCGGTTCGCCACGGCCCACCACATCCCCACGACGCACGTGGGGTACCGCGAGCTGGTCGAGGACCCGCAGGTGGACGCGGTCTACATCGCGACCCCGCACTCCGAGCACAAGGAGCAGGCGCTGCTGGCCATCCGCGCGGGCAAGCACGTGCTCGTCGAGAAGGCGTTCACGCGCAACGCGGGGGAGGCCGAGGAGGTCTTCGCCGCCGCGCGCGAGGCTGGGGTCTTCGTCATGGAGGCGATGTGGACGCGGTTCCTGCCGCACGTCTACGCGCTGCACCAGGTGATCGACGCGGGCGAGATCGGCGAGATCATCAACCTCACGGCCGACCACGGCCAGGCGTTCACGTTCGACCCGGCCAGCCGGCTCTTCGACCCCGCCCTCGCCGGCGGTGCGCTGCTCGATCTGGGCGTCTACCCGGTGTCGTTCGCGCACGACTTCCTCGGGGTGCCCGACGCAGTGCAGGCCGTCGGGCAGCTGACGACCACGGGCGTCGACGGGCAGATCTCGATCGTGCTGTCGTACGGCGAGCGCACGCAGGCGACGCTGTCGACGACCATGTGGGCCAAGACGCCGACCATGGCGCTCATCTCGGGCACCGAGGGCAACATCGTGGTCGAGGGCAGCTTCTACGCGCCGACCTCGTTCCGCGTGCAGCGCCTGGACGGCCGCGTGTGGGAGTTCGACCAGCCGGGCACCAAGGGGCTGCAGTACGAGGCCGCGGAGGTCGCCCGCCAGGTAGCGCTCGGCGCCACGGAGAGCCCGCGGATGACGTGGGACAACACCCTCGAGGTGCTCCGGACCATGGACACGATCCGCTCGGCCATCGGGGTGTCGTACCCGGGCGAGTGACCGGGGCGTGTCCCCGCCGGCGGCTACCCTGGCGCACGTGACCTCGCACCCCGGCCTCTTCGTCTCCTTCGAGGGTGGCGACGGTGCCGGCAAGTCCACGCAGGCCCGCCTGCTGGGCGACTGGCTGACCGGCCTGGGCCGGGAGGTCGTGCTGACCCGCGAGCCGGGCGGCACCGAGCTGGGCGTGCTGCTGCGGGACGCCGTGCTGCACGGCGACCACGTCGACGCCCGGACCGAGGCCCTGCTGTACGCCACCGACCGCGCGCACCACGTCGCGTCTCTCGTGCGGCCCGCCCTGGACCGCGGCGCGGTCGTCGTCACCGACCGCTACCTGGACTCCTCGGTCGCGTACCAGGGCAGCGGTCGCGACCTGGGGGCCGACGAGGTCGAGCGCCTCTCGCTGTGGGCGGTCGACGGGCTCCTTCCCGCGCTCACCGTGCTGCTGGACCTCGACCCGGTCGCGGGCAAGGCCCGGCTGACGGGCGACCCGGACCGGCTCGAGCGCGCGGGCGACGAGTTCCACCGCCGGACGCGCGAGGCGTTCCTCTTCCGCGCGGAGGCGGAGCCCGGGCGCTGGCTGGTGCTGGACGCGACGCGACCGGTCGACGAGCTGGCGGCCGCGGTGCGCGAGCGCGTCGCCGGTGTGCTCGGGGTCGCGCAGTGACGAGCGTCTGGGACGACGTGGTCGGCCAGGAGCCCGCGGTCGAGGTCCTGCGGCACGCCATCGAGGACCCGGCCGCGATGACCCACGCCTGGCTGCTCACCGGCCCGCCGGGCTCCGGCCGGTCCAACGCCGCGCGCGCCTTCGCGGCCGCGCTGCAGTGCGCCACCGGCGGGTGCGGTGTCTGCCACGACTGCACGACCACCCTGCGCGGTCTGCACCCGGACGTCACCGTGGTCGCCACCGAGGGTGTCTTCATCCGTGCGGAGACCGCCCGACCCCTGGTCGAGCTGGCGCAGCGCGCGCCCTCCCAGGGTCGGCACCGCGTCATCATCATCGAGGACGCCGACCGCCTGAACGACACCAGCGGGAACTCGCTGCTCAAGGCGATCGAGGAGCCGGCCGCCCGCACGGTCTGGGTGCTCTGCGCGCCGAGCCCGCAGGACGTGCTGGTGACCATCCGGTCGCGATCCCGCGCCGTCGCGCTCCGGGTGCCGCCGGTCGACGCCGTCGCCGCGCTCCTGGTGTCGCGGGACGGCATCGATCCCGAGGTCGCGGGGATCGCGGCCCGCGCCGCGCAGAGCCACGTCGGCATCGCCCGCCGGCTCGCCCGCGACCCCGAGGCCCGGGCCCGTCGACGGGCCGTGCTGGGCATCGCCGCCAAGATCCGGGGCGTCGGGGATGCCGTGCTGGCCGCCGGCGAGCTCGTCGAGACCGCGCAGGCCGACGCCAAGGCCGCCACCGAGCAGCGCGACGCCGACGAGCGCGCCGAGCTGCTGCGCTCCCTGGGCGCCGAGGGCGCCGCGACCCTGCCGCCGGCGCTGCGCACCCAGGTCCGCCAGCTCGAGGAGGACCAGAAGCGCCGGGCCACCCGGTCGCAGCGCGACGTGCTCGACCGCGCCATGGTGGACCTGCTCTCGCTCTACCGCGACGTGCTGGTGGTCCAGCTGGGCGCCGGCGTGGAGCTGGTGAACGTCGAGCACGAAGAGACCGTCCGCGCCCTGGCCGAGGCGAGCACGCCGGAGCAGACCCTGCGGCGCATGGACGCGGTGGGGCAGGCGCGCACGCGCCTCGCGGGCAACGTGGCGCCCTTGCTCGCCGTCGAGGCGATGGCGGTGGCCCTGCGCCCCCAGGGCTGAGGCTCGTGTGCAGATCGGGTGTCGGGTGCGTGCCCCGGACCCCGAGTGGCCAGGGAGGCCCAGGATCGGCGGCTACCGTGGGCGCATGCCGCTCTCCGACCGCCCCGTCGCGCCCTCGGGCGCCTCGCGCGACCGACGGCATCGCCTCGTCGCCCTCCTTGCCGTCGCCGTCGTCCTGCTGGCCGGGTGCGTCTCGCCCAAGAACCAGGCGGCGGGCCCGACCCCCGGAGCGACGTCTCCGTCCGCGGAGGCCACCGGTGACCTGGCGCGGTACTACGGGCAACAGCTCGAGTGGACCACCTGCGCCGAGGGGGAGTGCGCCACGGCCCAGGTCCCGCTCGACTACGCCGACCCCGCGGGCCCCTCGATCGGCCTCGCGCTGGCCCGCAGCAAGGCCACCGGCGGGGAGCCGCTGGGCTCGTTGCTGCTGAACCCGGGCGGCCCCGGCGCCTCGGGCGTCAGCTTCCTGGACCAGGCGAAGAGCATGGTCGGCGAGGACGTCCAGCGGCAGTACGACCTGGTGGCGTTCGACCCGCGCGGCGTGCAGCGCTCCAACCCGGTGCAGTGCGTCGACGGCCCGGCGCTGGACCAGCTCATCGCCACCGACCCCGACTACTCGACCGACGCCGGCATTCAGGCGGTCATCGACGCGTACGGCGAGCTCGGCGCGGCCTGCCTGCAGAACACGGGAGCGGCCCTCGGGCACCTGGACACCGTCAGCGCGGCGAAGGACATGGACGTGCTGCGCGCGGCCCTGGGTGACGACAAGCTCGCCTACCTCGGCTTCTCGTACGGCACGGAGCTGGGCGCCACCTACGCGGCCCTGTTCCCCTCGACGGTCGGCCGCATGGTCCTCGACGGCGCGCTGCCCCCCACGCTGACGTCCGCGGAGGCGTCGGAGGGCCAGGCCGTCGGCTTCGAGAACGCCCTGCGCGCCTACATCGCGGACTGCCAGGCCGGATCGCGGTGCCCGTTGAGCGGATCGGTCGACGACGGGCTGGCGCAGATCCGCGGCCTGCTCGACCGGGCACGGGCCAACCCGCTGCCCACCAGCAGCGACCGGGACGTCACCAGCTCGCTGGCGTTCTACGGCATCGCCCTCCCGCTCTACGCCAAGTCCTACTGGCCGTACCTCACCCAGGCGCTGACGGAGGCGCTCAAGCACAACGACGGCACAACGCTCCTCGCGCTCGCGGACCAGTACTCCGACCGCGGTCCGGACGGCACCTACACGACGAACTCCGTGGTGGCGTTCGACGCGATCAACTGCCTGGACAACCGTGACTCCGCCGACTTCGCCGAGATGCGCGCCGAGGCCGCGCAGATCGAGGCCGCCGCGCCGACCGTGGGCTCGTTCTTCGGCTACGGCGGGACGCTGTGCGCGAAGTGGCCGGTGCCCGAGGCGGGCGGCCTCGACTCGTACGCGGCCGAGGGCGCCGCGCCGATCCTCGTCGTCGGCACCACCAACGACCCCGCGACGCCCTACCGGTGGGCCGAGCAGCTGGCCGACCTCCTCTCCTCCGGCGTCCTGCTCACCTACGAGGGCGAGGGCCACACGGCCTACGGCTCCTCCAACGACTGCATCGCGAACGCGGTCGACGCCTACCTGCTCTCGGGGACCGTGCCCGCGGAGGGCACGCGCTGCTGACCGGCGCCTCCGGTTGCCGGAGGCACGGCGGCACGTCACCGTGACTGCATGGCACCCCTCGTTCCCTCTCTCGGCCTCTCCGGCGGCCCGGCCCGGCGACGCCCCGGCGCGGGGCTCGTGCTGCGGTCGGCCCTGCTCGGCTGGGCGGCCGGCGCCCGCTCGTCCCTCGGGCCTGGAGCACCCACGCTGACCGGCGGCCGCGGCCCCCTCGTGCGCGCCGGTTCGGCGTTCGCCGTCGTCGGTGAGCTGGTGGCGGACAAGCTGCCCAGCGCGCCGAGCCGCCTCGAGCACAACGGGGCCATGATCCGAGCGGGCGCCGGAGCCACCGGCGCGACGATGCTCGCGGCCCGCGACCATGCGCGCCCGCTCCTGCCGGTCCTCGCCGGCGCCGTCGGCGGGCTGGCCGGGACGTACGGCGGAGCCGCGTGGCGCGCGTGGGCCGCCGGACGGATCCCCGCCTGGCAGGCCGCCGTCGCCGAGGACGCGCTGGCGCTGACCCTGGCGGCGATCGCGTGCGCCCCCGGCCGCCCGGTCCGGGCCCTGGCGGGATGACGCCCGACGCTCGCTTTGGAGGGCCGGGGTTCCTCCGGGTACAGTAAGCGGGCTCGCCGGGGACCACGGTTCCTGACGACGCCGCCTTAGCTCAGTCGGCAGAGCGTCTCACTCGTAATGAGAAGGTCAAGAGTTCGATTCTCTTAGGCGGCTCCACCTGAAGGCCCCGTCATCAGCGCACAGCTGGGACGGGGCCTTCGTCGTGTCATCGGCGGGGAGGGCTCGAGCGTCGCTCGGGTCGAGCTCATGAGGGTCCGGGACGCCCGGGGGCGGTGGAGTCCCAGGTGAAGATGCGGACCGGAGACTCCTCAGGCTGCAGCGATCGGTAGAACGCGAGGGCGGGGGCGTCGTCATCGTCCGCGGCGACGAAGACGACCTCGATGCCCGCCTCCGCAGCCAGAGCGCGGAGCGTGGCGACGAGGCGTGCCGCGACGCCCTTCCGGCGGAAGCCCTCGTGCACGGCGAGGTCCTAGACGAAGAGCTCCGACGAGGCCGAGCGGGTCATCGGGATCGTGTGCGCGGTGACCCCGCCGACCACCCGGTCGCCGTCGAGGGCCGCGACCGCCCAGAAGGACGCGGCCGACAGCAGGTCGGCCACGTACTCGTCGCCGAGGGGCTCGGACGGCTCGTCGAACTGCGCGGCCATGACCGTGAACAGCTCGCGGGCGTGCCGTTCGTCGCCCGGGCCGAGTCGTCTCGTGGTGAGGGTCGCCACGTCAGACGGTGGTGGTGATCGAGGCGGACTGGCCGTCGCCGTCGACGATCGTGACGGTGACGGTCAGCGGCGCGCCGGCGGGGACCAGGACGTCCCACACGCGGGTCCGGCGGATGCCGAACGGCCCGAGCAGCCGGCGCCAGCCGAAGCCGATGACCCCGGGCTGGGCGACCGCCGAGGTCGTCGGCGGGATGTCGGGCAGCGCCGCCGAGCCGCGGTAGATCCGCAGTCGCGGACCGCGTCCCATCCGGGGGTGCGCGGACGCCGACAAGGTCGCCGGCGGCACGTCCGCGGCCGACGCCGAGGTGGTCACGGTCACCCGGGTGGTCTTCGGCGTCGGGTGCGAGACGCCGACGAGCGTCAGGGTCGGGGGTGCCGGGGGCGGCGCAGGCACACCGGGGGCGGTGGCCCGCTGCACGGTCGCGCGACCCAAGGGGTCGACCAGTCGCAGCGCGACGTCGACGTCGGCGGTCGCGTCGGCTCGGGCGAACCAGACCGCGAGGGGTGTGCGACCGCCGGACCTCGGACCGCGGACCAGCACCGCCTCGCCGGGCGCCGGCAGGGTCGCCGGTGCCGGGGTGCCGTCGCCGAGCGTCACCACGTCGGCGAGCGCGACTGTCGCCAGGGCGGCGAGGTCCGCGTCGGAGACCGTCACACCCTTGCCGGCGACCCGGTGCGGACCCCAGGCGGTGTCGTCCGGGGCAGCGGTCGACGTCCGGGCGACCATCACCAGGTGGTCGGGCGTCCCGTCGGAGACCACCAGCGGCGCAAGGTCAGGCCCGCCGGACGGCGGGGTGGCGACCGTGACGATGTCCGACTCGCCCGACAGCAGCCCGCGGATCGCCTGCTCCGGCACACCCGAGGTGTCCGGGACCGCGACCGCGCGCAGGTACGACGGCTGCCACCCCGCACCGGTCGCCAATGTCGTCGACGCGGAGTACAGCGGAGCCCCGGACCGGACGTCGCGCCGCGGCTGGCCGCCGACGAGCACGGCAGCCGCCGGGACGATGGTCGGCTTGCCCATCGAGTCGGCACGGCGGGCGGCGTCGAACACCCGGGTGCGGTACAGCCGGAAGCCGCCGACCGGCACGTTCGAGGCGACCTCCAGGTCGACCTCGACCCCGGTCTCGGTGATCACGGTGCGGACCAGCGGCGGCGCCGGGCTGACCACGCGCGGCGCCATGAAGACCTGCGTCTGGGTGTCCAGGCCGACCGTCGGGAACGGCGAGTCGGTGCCCGTCGGCGTGGTCGAGGTGACGACGAACAGCTGCAGGTCCGACGCGCCGCGCGCGAGCGGGACGTCGGCCGCTCGCGGCGAGCCCGGGTTCTCCGGCACCTCGAGCACCCGCCGGAACGCGCTCTTCGCCTCGGCGCCACGCGCGGCGAGCACCCCGCGCAGCTCGAGGAGCCGCGCGCCCGGGATCGGGTTGGGCGCCGCGCCCAGGCCGAGGGTGTCGCGCAGGTTCTGCTCGGTGGTTCCCCAGATCACCCAGTTCTTCACCGGTGCGCTCGGCGGCGCGCCCCAGGCGATCCGGACGTGGCTCGACCCGGCGGCGTCCGGCATCGACCCGAGCGGGACGCCGGGCAGGATGACGACCTGCGGCACGACGGGCACGGGGGATCCGGCGGTCGCGATCACCCAGCGGTCCGGTGTCGACGCCACCCAGCCAGTGGGCGACGGACCGACCGCGGTCGCGCGGCGCGCCCAGATCACGACGCCCCAGCGCCCGGTCGCGGTGAAGTCCAGCGGCGTCAGGTCGACGTCGGTACGGAAGCGGCGCGGGTCGCCCTGAGCGCTGCCGGGCGTGATCGGCAGCGGCGGCACGGTCCGGGTCGCGTCGTAGCCGTCCTGGTCGAGCGGGGTGACGGTGCAGCCGGCGCCGGTCGGGACGTCGCCGGCGAACGCGTAGGACCAGGACGCGGTGTGGCAGCCCGCCGGGGCGACGCCGGGCCCGACGCCCGCCGGCGGCGCGGAGTAGGGGCCGACCATCGGGTACAGCACGGCCGTCAGCTCGACGCCGGTGGTGGTGCGCTGCGTCCACTCCAGCATCGTCTCGACCCGCAGGTGCGCCGGGCAGGCCGACGCCGACCCCGAGTACCTGGCGGTCAGCGCGGGGTTGGCCAGGATCGGCGGCGTCGCGCCCGGTTCGGTCGTGTCCACGTGCGTCTCGACCCACGGCGACCAGACGCCGTAGATGTCGTCGTGCGCGGCGCCGAAGCCGAGGTGCCGGCCGCCCGACCCGAGCGGGATGTCGGCGTAGGGGTCGATCACCGACGTCCGCCCCGCGGAGTCGGCGCCGGGCACCGACCCGATCCGCCAGCCGCCCCAGTCGTCGTTCTTCTCGCAGCCGGGCTCGGCCTGCCCGGCGCCCGTCGGGTAGCGGCAGTAGGCCTGCGCGGTCACCCGTCCCCAGCCGGCGCCGACGGTCGGCCGCGGCCAGGACAGCCGCACGTTCTCCTGCCACGGCTGGTCGATGCCGGCCGGTGCGTTCAGCGAGTACCGGGCCGCGGTCAGGCCGAGCGGCGACGCCGTGACCCCGTGCTGCACCGGCGGCGCGTACGCGGCGTACTCCCCGGCCGGGCCGACGCCGATGATCTCGCCGTCGAGGTCGATCGCCGGTCCGCCGGCGTAGGTCGCGGTCACCAGGAACTCGGGCGGGGCGCCCCGTGCCACCCGGAGGTCGGACGACATCGGCGGGTACGCGGTGCCGAAGCCCAGGGCGAGGTTGAGGTAGGCGTCGGTCTGCGACGGGATCGCGAGCATCGGCCAGGGCGCGGCGTCGATCTGGGTGGTCGGGCCGACGCCGACGGTCGTCTGGCCCGGGCCGGGCACGATGGTCGGACGGGTGATCGAGCGCTGGTCGCGTTCGGGCAGCCCCGGCTGGTACAGGTCGTCGAGCCGGGGGAGCAGCTCGCCCTGCAGCACGGCGACCATCCGCGGCAGGTCGGGTGTCAGCCACTCGGGCGCGGCCACCCCGGACGGCAGCACCGGGAACCAGCCGAACGGCGGGGCTCCGCGCGACAACCGGTCCAGCGCGGCGCTGGTCGGGTCGGTCGGGGAGCTCAGCATGCCCTGCTTGTCCCCGTCGTAGTCGCCGAGCGGACCGTCCACGGGCAGGCCGACCAGCTCGTACGGCGTCCAGTCGCCCGCGTTGACGATGTCCGCCAGCGGCTGCACCGACACCACCGGCGAGCTGAGGTTGTCGACCAGCGCGCAGGTCGCGCCCGACGTCCGCAGGTCGACCGAGACGGTCCCGCTACCGGTCCGGCTGGCGGCGGCGACCGCGGACTCCGTCGTCGGGGCGCCCCAGTACAGCGTGACGGTGACGGGCCGTCCCGGATCGGACACCGTGCCCTGCACGACCACCCGGCCGGCGGTGCCGGTCCAGGTCAGCAGCGACTGGGAGCCGTAGCTCTGCACGGGGTCGCGCGACGGGACGAGCTTGACGGCCTTCGGGAACCGGTACCAGACGGTGAACACCCCGTGCGGCACACCGAGCGCGCCGGCGCACGCCCAGCTGACCCGGGTACGCGGCGGTGCGTCGCCCACCTGACCGCCGGCTTCCCGCTGGGTGTTGGCGACCGCGTTCCAGTCGATCACCACCGCCTCGGCACGAAACACCGAGGGATTCGCGATGCGAGCCATCAGGCCTCCTCCTCCCACGGCGCCTGCGCGAGCAGCACCGACAGTGCGTGCGCCGACGTGCCGGCCGTCCCGTCCACCCTGGTGACCTGCAGGTCCAGGTTCAGCGTCGTCCCCCGCTGGCTCGCGGCCAGGAAGGCCACGACCCGGGTACCGCCCGGTCCGACCGCGATGCGGTCGACGGCGGCCCCGGCTCCGGCGGAGCGCACCACGCTCAGCCACCGGTACGGCACCCGCGCCCAGTAGTGGTGCACCGGATCGGGGTCGGTGGTGGAGGCGACCACCTGCTTCGGGCCCACCCGCGTGCGCACCAGGCGCTCGTTCGACTCGACGACCACCGCGACCGGCTGCGGCGTCGGGTCGGTGGTCCACAGCACCTGCACCAGCGGGAACGCCGGCACCTGCGGTGCCCCCAGCCCAGCGTCCTCGAACGCCTGGTCCAGCGCGGCGCCGGTGACGTCGCCGACCAGCGGCGTCAGCGCGCCCGGCGTCAGCACCCCGCGGTGCTGGATCGGCGCCGGGGAGACGTAGCGGGCGAGGTCGGCCAGGTCGGTGAACCGCCCGGTGGTGAACGGCGCCCGGAACACGATCTCGCCGTCGCCGGCGGTGCCCGACGGCCGAGCGTGCACGTCGAGCAGATACTCGGTGAGCGGGTCGAACACGTAGGGCAGGAAGTACGGCGCCTCGTCGTGCGCGTCGATGTGGGACTGGTCGATGCACGGCTTCCCGGTGACGACCTCGCCGAGCGCCTCGCGCCACGGCTGCTGGACCCCGTAGACCTGGTCCGTGCCGAGGTACGGCGAGCCGGGGTCGACGGTGACCTGCGGGTTGGCGGTGCCCGGCTGGTCGGCGAGCCGGGGGTGGTGACCCGAGGCCGCCCTGACCTGCACGAACAGCTCCTTGCCGTAGGCGGCGTAGAGCGCGGTGACCCGCTGGCTGGAGAACGTCACGGTGATCCCGGCGTGGGTGAACAGGCCGTCCTCGCCGCGGTCCGGCTCGGTGGCGAGCACCCACGGCGTGAGGTCGTCGCTCTGCGACGGCGGCGTCGGCACGGCACCGGTGCGGAACGTGAAGCTCTGCGTGCGGTCCTGCGACCCGCCGACGGTCGCCGCTGTCAGCGTCGCGGCCGGCTGCTGACCGGCGGGCGGGCTGTACTGGTCGCCGCTGACCGCGATAGCCGTCGCGGTCCAGTCGATCTCCACGGCGTACGTGCTGTTCGGCGTGAGCAGCGGTTCGGTGCCGGCGGCGGCCAGCGCCGTGGAGACCGCCGTCTGGTCGGACGACTTGACGGTGACGTCCCAGGCGTAGCGGCGCGCCTCGGACTCGAGCACCGACTCCACCCCCACCACGTAGAACGGCTGCGGCGGCAGCTTGCGGGCCCGCGCGCGGTCGAACCCGACGACGATCCGCCGGGCCGACGGACGCATCCCCTTGAGATAGGCCCAGACCAGCACCAGCCCGTCCTCGGCCCCGATGCGGGCGGCCAGGTGCCCGGCGCGGGACACCGGGTCGGCCCACGGCCCGTCGKGGTCGAACCAGTGGTCGGACGGATGGTTCTGCGCGGACAGCAGATCGGTGCCGCGGACCGGGTAGCGCCGCAGCTCGCTGCCGTCGGCGGCCCGGCCGACGACGAACAGCCCGCCCTCGACGATCCGGCGGTCGACCAGCAGCAGCACGCCGACGTCCGTGAATCCGTCGTCGGCGTCCTGGGGCTCGAACCAGACGGCGTCGGCCAGCTCGTCGGGCTGGAAACCGGTCGCTTCCCAGGCCTTCTTGACGAGCGTGCGGGTGTCGTCGTCCGCGTGCGGCGCCGGCTCGTCGGAGTCGAGCGCGGGGCTGCGCAGGATCTCTCCCGCACATTCGAGCGCCGCCCGCGCCCGGCTCGACCGCCACGTGGCCGTGTGCAGCAGTGCGCCGGCGTCGTACAGGCCGGCCGCGCCGACGGCGGCCTCGAGCAGGGTCAGCCCGCGGYCCCCCGTGGGCTCGTGCGGACCGGCGACCGCCCAGCTCTGGCCGATCCCGGCAGGGTCCGAGCGCTGCCCGTCGAAGCAGGGCACCGCGCCGCCCACGACGACCGCGGGTGCCGTGCCCTGGAGCGGGTCGATCGAACCGGCGACCCGCCACGCCTCGCCGACCCGCAGCCCGGTGCGCACGGGGGTGGAGCGCGTCGCACCCGGCGGGTCCGGCCAGGGCAGCCCGGTGAGGAACCACCCGGTGGGGTCCGGCCCGGTCGGCTCGCCGTCGAACGTCCACAGCTGCGGCGCCGGTCCCGCCGGCGGCGAGCAGATCTCCCCCCAGACGTGCGTGACGTGGTCGACGAGGTTCTCGCCGTACGGCACCGCGGCCGGTTGGGCCACCGGCACCCAGGTGAGCAGGCCGAGGCCCACCTTGCGGCCGTTGCCGTCGGCGCCGTGCACCCACCAGGCGGCCGGGGCGGGCGAGGTCGGCGGGAGCAGGGCGCCCCCGGTCAGCCGCACGGCGGTGACGTCGTACCGCCACCAGTGACCGCCCACCTGGACCCACGGGTTGTAGGGCTGCGCCGTCCACGGTCCGAGCACGCCGCCGACGACCGTGGCGGCGTCCGCCTTGGGGGCCACCGCGAACTCGACCAGGGGCACCACGTCGATCGGCACCACCGGCACGTCGCCCACGCCGCCCGGCGCCGCCTTGCCGAGCGACCCGTCGACCGGGCCGGACGACGCCGACCCCTCGATCGTCACCTGCGTCGACCGGGCGATGAGCGAGACCCCGCTCACCAGCGGCGGCGGCTCGCCGGGGTCGTTGGCGGGCGGGCTGCCGATGGTCAGCTCGACCGAGCCCTCGACGCTGAAGAAGAAGAAGTCGACCTTGCCGTGCGCCTCGCCGTGCACGTACAGCCGTGCACCGGGGTCGCGGTAGATGACCACGAGCTTGGCCCAGGCCGAGATCGAGATGATGAACAGCCGGAGCTCGCCGCCGATCTCGAAGATCCCGCCCAGGTACATCGGGTCGGGGGCGAGCAGCGCGTCGAAGCCGCCGGACGCCTCCAGGTACAGCCCGGACGGCTTGTAGCCCATCAGCACCGCGGAGACGTGGAAGCCGACCGCGAAGGTGAGGCCCTCCGACTGGAGCACCGGGTCGGTGGGCAGGGTCTTCCCGTCGCCGTACACGCCGAGGTAGCCCGTCGCCTCGAAGACCCCGAGCACCTGGACGCTCACCGGGTCCGCGTAGCTGCCCAGCTCGACGTACCAGTGCGACGGGTTCGTCTTGGTGTCGAAGAACGCGGTCACCGGGACGTGGAAGGTGATCAGGCCGGAGATGTCGTAGTCGACCCGCAGCGCGATCAGGATCGTGCCGCGGCCGAAGTCGAGGTCGATGACCGCCAGGATCGTCGCGCTGGTGTCGCCGGTCACCCCGGGCAGACCGGGGGACAGGATGTTGGCCAGCATGATCAGGCCGATCCGTGGTCCGGGGACCTCGATCAGCAGGACGCCCTTCATGTTCAGGGTGAACCCGCCGTCGACGGTGCCCAGCACCAGCCCGGCGGCGAAACCGTAGTGGTCCGCCGAGTACTGCCAGGCGTCGGGGGCGCTGAACAGCGTGTTGTTCGCCAGGTGCTGCTTGGCCCAGTCCAGGGCCGGCAGCGCGGTGGCGGGCATCACGCGCTCGAAGTTCACGCCCATGCCGCCGAGGAACCCGTAGATGCCCAGCCCAGAGCTGCCGAGCACGATCGGCACCGGTAGCTCGACCAGCCCGCCGAACAGCACGCCGACGTTGCCGTCGGGACCCTTCGCGATGTAGAGCGAGGCGGCGATCCGGACGGAGACCGGGGTGACGGTGATGTCGAACGCGCCCCCGATGAGGTTCTCGGAGATCGACACCTCACCGGTGCCGTGCAGCGTGCCGGGCACGTCGATCGTCGCGCGCAGCCGGGAGATCGAGATGTCCGGGGCGCCCCCACCGTTCTGGAACGTGGCCCGCACCGTCGCGGTGTCGATGGTGATGATGCCGATCTCCAGGCCGATCCCGAACTGGATCTCGATGAACATCGGGTTGTCGCGGGAGACCTTGAAGCCGAACACGCGCAGGATCTGGTCCAGCGGGGACACCGCCGCGACCGACCCGTCGGGGGCGTCGATCGTGTAGCCCTTGTCGGGGTCGAAGACGAACGTCGGGGTGAACGCCGCGCCGGCCGCACCCCAGGTCGCGGCCATCCCGATCGCCTTGTAGCGGGCCTTGACCGGTTGCGTGGTGCGGATGATCTTCACGTCGACCATGAACTGCGTCTCGACGTCGAACAGCACGCTGACCCGCTCGCCCGCGGACGGGTCGCCGACCTCGCCGGACGCGCCCACGATGCCGTGGCTGACCAGCACGTCGACCCCGTACAGGGTGATCTCCTGGGTCCTCATCACCGTGCCGGACGCGCCGAGCCCGGCCCCGACCAGGGCGACCGCCGCGCCGGCGGCCGGCGACAGCGAGCTGACTGCGGCCGTCAAGGGCGCGATCACCGCCATCGCGCCGACGCCGTCGATCACCGGGTCGGGGATGCCGTCGCCGCGCTTGCGCTGGTAGAGGCCGTCCACGTCGCCCGCGTGCGACTTGACCTCGGCCTCGACGGACCAGGCCTGCCGATCCTCGGTGATCCGCATGCGCGCCAGGAAGTCGACGATCCCGTCGCCGGGGTTGCCGCCCGGAGGGAGGTCGAGCCCGGGCTTGACCTGCCCCGCCGCCGACGAGACGTCGAGCTCGCCCCAGACCTCGGCCCGGATGAACGACGAGCGCAACAGCTCGACGCGCACGCCGATGCGCCGGAAGCAGGACGGCGGTGCCGGCCGGGCCGGCGTGTTCTCGGCCGGGGGAGTGTCGTTCGACCAGTGCGAGACCTCGGCGTGCAGGTGGCCGCCGACGGTGACCGGCGCGAAGGCCGAGACCCGGGCGCGGGCCAGCCACCAGAACCCTTCGCTCTCCGGTGGGGCGGCGGTGGCCGGGTTGGTCGCGGCCGTCGCGGGCCAGGTGTGCGCGTGGGCGGTGTCGTCGCCCGTCGCGGTCCCCGGCTGGACGTCGGTGAAGCCCGCGTCCTTGAGGATCGCGATCGCGGCGCTCCGGCGGCGGGCGGACAGGTCCTTGTTCCACTGGTCGGAGGTGGTCGCCTCGTACGAGGCGTACCCGTCGACCTCGATGTGGGTGCCGTGCGGGATCCGCGCGGCGAGCGCCCGCGCCGCCGCCAGGTAGGTCCCGCTCGCTGCCAGGCCCGACCGCGACGGTGACTTCGTGTCGCGCGTCGAGTCCGGACCGAGCACCCAGGCCAGCTCGCGGCTCGACGGGTCGGTGCCCGGCGCGGGGTTGAACTCACCGGTCTTGGGGTGGTCGACCAGGAAGTAGCAGTCGCTGTCCTGCGCGACGGCGCCGGAGAACGTCACCGACAGGTCACCCTCGATGGGTGCGGCGTCGGTCAGGGAGGCCAGGTCGACGGTCACCGTCGGGCCGTTCGTCGGGCCGACGAACGTGAGCGTCGGCGACGTCCACGCGATCGTCGCCCCGGCCGGCGGCTCGTGGCTCAGCTTGATCACCGCCGGGTCGAGCGTGTCGACCTGCAGCTGCCACTGGGCCGACGGGTCGCTCGGCGTGATGCCGAGGACCCTGGTCGAGCCCGACCCGGAGACGGCACCGGGCGCGAGCGCGGTGTGCAGGGTCAGGGTCTTGTCCAGGCCGGCCGTCGCGTCGTGCACGGTGACGGTGATCGACGTGCCGTCGGCGTCTGTCGTGATCGCCGCGCGCTCGCCGACTACGGCGGTGGCGTTGTCCGGGGTGATCGTGATCGTGTTCGAGCCCGAGCCGCCGTGCGTGGACACGATCAGCGTCGAGCTCGCGGGCACCGTCGCCGAGCCGTCGGCGGCGGGGATCACGGGCCCGGTCGGCGTCAGGAAGGACGCCTCGACGGACAGCGACGCCCCGTTGACCACCTCGACCTCGAAGATGCCCGTGACCCCGGCCGACGCGCCGACCCCGATGTAGAGGTCCCGCGCGGCAGCGGTGACGTGCAGGCCGTCCAACCCGTTCGGCTGCACGAAGAGCCGGATCTCCGGCAGGAAGAATCCCTGCCAGCTGTTCGGCATGGTGCGGGCACCCGCCGGCAGGTTCGACGGACCGGCTGTGTCGGACAGGTCGAGCACGGCCCCCCGGAAGCCGAAGCCGACCGCGTTGCCGGGTCCGACGATCGCGTAGCCCGGTTCCATCCGGATGAGGTCGTAGATCTGGTCCGTCGGGTCGCCCGACGTCGACGCACTGACCAGCGAGAACTTCACGTCCTGGCCCTGGAGCTGCTGCAGGCGCACGGTCAGGCCGCCGACCACCAGGAACACCCCGCGCTGCGAGGGGTCCGGCACCAGCAGCGCGTTGGCGACGTCGTAACGGGCGGGCGTGAGGAACGGCAGCGCGATCGCGACCACCGGCGCCGTCAGGTCGATCCGCCAGCCGTCGTCGCCCACGTGCCGGCCCACGGTCAGCGTGACGTGCGGGTCGCGGAACTCGATCGGGGTGCCCGCACCGGACAGGCCGAGCCCGGTGAGGTCGGCGGTCTCCCGGTAGATGTGCCAGGTGCCGTCGCCGTCCGTCAGATCGGGCTGCTGCACGCCCGGGGCCGACTGGAGCACGGTCTCGAGCGTGTCGAGGGCGCCACCGCTGCCGGCCGACCCGGGCAGCTCGTCCCACAACGACATGACGACTCCCCCGAACGGGTGAATGTGGATATACCGAACATATGTGACACAGGTCACATTTGTCATCAACCCGGTGGGGTGCGCTGCTCAGACGCGTCTGCCGGGGTGCATTCGGCATACCTAGAGCAGCTAGGGTTTGATACCTAGCACATCAAGGTAGAGGAGCCCTCGTGCGCATCGACAAGGACCTGGTCGCCGCCTCGGCGACACCGCTCGTGCTCGGGATCCTGGCGGACGGCGACCTCTACGGGTACGCGATCCTCAAGCGCGTGGGCGAGCTCTCCGGCGGCCGCATGCAGTGGACCGACGGCATGCTCTACCCGCTCCTGCACCGGCTGGAACGGCTGGGCCACGTGTCGTCGTCCTGGGGCACGTCCGAGGCGGGCCGCCGCCGCAAGCACTACGCGATCACCTCGACGGGCCGGGCGGCACTCGCCGAGCGCCACGCGCAGTGGACCGTCGTGGCGGACGCGCTCCGGCAGGTCTGGGAGTCCGCGCCGCGACCCGCCGCCGTCGTGGAGGGGTGGGCGTGATGGCGCAGGACGACGAGCTCGAGGCGCAGATCGACCGGTGGCGCGGGTACGTGCACCGACGCCAGGTCATCTCGTCGGCCGACGTCGACGAGCTCGAGGACCACCTGCGCGGCCAGGTGACCGACCTGCGTGCGACCGGGCTCGACGACGACGAGGCGTTCCTCGTCGCGATCAAGCGCCTCGGCAACCTGGACGCCGTCTCCCGCGAGTACGCCCGCGAGCACTCGGACCGGCTGTGGAAGCAGCTGGCGCTCGTCCCCGACGACTCGTCCGCCGGCTCGCCGGCACCTCGGTGGCGCGAGCTCGCGGTCGTGCTGGCGCTCGCGGTCGGGGCGGGCATCGCGGTGCGGGTCGGGATCGCGTGGTTCGACGACGAGCTCGCGTTCGCCCGCAACGTCGGCCTGCTCGTCCTGCCGTTCCTCGCCGGGTACCTCGGGTGGAAGCGCCAGGCCGGACTGCGGACCGTGGCGGCGATCGCCGTGCCGTTCGTCGTGCTCGCGGTCGCGCTCAACGCGTACCCCTTCGTTCCGGAGGGGTCGACCGAGGTGCTCGCGATCATCCACGCACCCGTCGTCCTGTGGCTGCTGGTCGGCCTGGCGTACGTCGCCGGCTCCTGGCGCTCCGACGGGCGACGCATGGACTTCGTGCGGTTCACGGGCGAGCTCGCGATCTACTTCACGCTGCTCGCGCTGGGAGGCGGGGTCCTCCTCGGCCTCACCGCCGGGGTGCTGCAGATCGTGGGCGTCGACCCCGGTCCGGTGATCGCGGGCTGGATCCTGCCGTTCGCCGTCCCCGGCGCTCTCGTGGTCGCCGCCTGGCTGGTCGAGGCGAAGCAGGACGTCGTCGAGAACATCGCGCCCGTGCTGACCCGGATCTTCACGCCCCTGACCATCGTCATGCTCGTGGCCGTCCTCGTGGTGCTGCTCGCCTCCGGGGGACTCGACGAGGTGGACCGCGAGCTGCTCATCCTGATGGACGCGATCCTCGTGCTGGTCCTGGCGCTGCTCCTCTACTCGATCTCGGCCCGCGACCCGCTCGCGCCGCCCGCGTTCGCCGACGTGCTCCAGCTGGTGCTGGTGGGCGCGGCGCTCGCGGTCGACGTCGTGCTGCTCACCGCGATGCTCACGCGGATCGCGGAGTTCGGCACCAGCCCGAACAAGATCGCCGCGCTCGGCCTGAACCTGCTGCTGCTCGTGCACCTCGGGGTCTCGGCGTGGCGGAGCGCCCGGTTCCTGCGCGGTCGCGGCACGTTCGCCGAGCTCGAGCGCTGGCAGACGCGGTACCTGCCGGTCTACGCCGCCTGGGCCGCGGTCATCGTGATCGTGTTCCCCCCGCTGTTCGACTTCGCCTGACGCGCGCGGGCCGAATCACGCACGGATCGCGGTGAAGTGTCCTACATTGCCCCCATGGCAGACATTCTGTTGGGCCTCCTCGCGATCCTCGCCGGCGGCGTCATGCTCTTCGCCGGGCAGTTCGCACTGCGGGTCGTGCTCCCGATCTGGGGCTTCTTCGCGGGCTTCGCCTTCGGGGCGGGCATCTTCGCCGAGCTCGCGGACGAGCGCTTCCTCGGGACCGCGCTCGGCTGGGTGTCGGGGCTGGTCTTCGCCCTGATCTTCGCGCTCCTCGCCTACTTCTTCTACGCGGTGGCCGTCATCCTCGCCATGGCGGCGTTCGGCTTCGCCATCGGGTCCGGCCTGGTCGTCGCCCTGGGGATCGACTGGAACTGGGTCGCGGTCCTCGTCGGCGTGGCCGTCGGCGCGGTCATCGGGATCGTGTCGATCGTCGGGAACATGCCGATGGTCGTGCTCGCGGTGCTCAGCTCCGTCGCCGGCGCCGTCAGCGTGGTCGGCGGCCTCATGCTGGTGTTCGGCATCCTGAACTCCGCCGACTTCACGCAGGCGAGCTTCAGCAGCGCCGTCGACGCCAGCTGGATCTGGTGGGTGCTGCTGGTGGTGCTGGCCGTGATCGGCATCGTCGCCCAGACCCGCCAGCGCGTCGTGATCCAGCGCACCGTCAACGAGGCCTGGTACGCGAGGACCGCCGACCCGACGGCCCGCGCCTGACGCGGCGCGGCGGTCCGGTCCGCCTCTCGGCGAGGCCGGACGCCGCGCGGACCCGGCGCTACGCCTCGACCGGGACGGGGTAGATCTCCGTGGCCGGGTGACCGGTCCGCTCGTGGATGCGCCGGACCGCATCGGCGCTGGGGGCCTCGGAGACGCACCAGACCATCCCCGACTCCGGGTCGCCCCACGCCTTCTGGAAGTCGACCCCTTCCTCGCCCTGGATGTCGACGTCCGCCTGGTGCGCGGCCCTGAGCGCCTCCGGCGTGATCCCGGTCATCCCGTGGTGAACGTCCATGAACTTCGGCATGGCTCCAACCTCCTCGACGGATCACCGGCGCACCTTTGCACCGGTTCGTCACAGTTCTACTCCGGGCCGAGGGCTCTGAACAGGACGGCGGACGCCTTCACCCGCGGTCCGGGACCGGACCCGGAGTCGCGGACGGGCCCGCCCAGGCGGCCGGCCGCAGGTACCACCACGACGAGACCGCGAGCACCACGGTCGACGCCACGACGGCGGTGGCCACGGGGCCCAACCACGGGACCGGGATGAGGAAGAAGACGTCGGTGTCCGCGAGGCTCGTCGGCCACCCGGTCAGCACCCACAGGAACAGGTAGTACGTGAGGTCCCAGACGGTGAACGCGATGAAGAACGCCGCCACCCCGTGCCAGAACCGGCGACCGGCCAGCACCGCGACGGCGGCCAGCATGACGAGCGTCGCGGCCTCGCGCACGGTCTCGGCGCGGGCCAGGTCCGGGTCGACGAGCATCGTGCGCACGGGGTCGACGAACCGGATCGCCCCCAGGTCCAGGTAGACCCGCCGCACGGGGGCCTCGTAGTCGAGCTCCGAGCCCAGCGCCAGGCGCAGGTAGTGCACCACGGCCGCCTCGACGTACCCGAACCCGATCCCGAACGCGACGACCGCTCCGTAGCGCAGCCAGCGGACGCGTGACGTGCCGGTCGTCTCCATCCGCGCATCGTGCCGCCTGGCCGTGCGTGAACGCGAGACGGCGCGACGGGGGCACGCCCGGACGGACGTGCCCCCGTGTGTGCGCGACGTGTCAGGCGGCGGCGCGCAGCACCTCGCGCAGGGCGTCGTACTGCGGCTTGGGGTTGGAGTGCATGTCGAACAGCAGACCGGCACCCTCGCCGGTGAAGACCCCGGGGATCCAGGAGTACGCGTCGGACACGCCCCAGACGGTGAACGAGTTGCACGCGTCGACCGCGAGGCACGCCTCGAGCATGCCGACCCAGTAGTCGACCTGCTTCTGCGCGTCACCGGGGTTGAGCGGCGTGTTGGTGTACGTGCCGTTCGGCTTCTGCGTCACGAAGGTGCGGACGTCGGCCTCGGTGATGGCCACCTCGAGACCCAGGTCGGCGAACCGCTGCAGGTTGGCCTGCACGTCCGGGAACCCGTACTGGGTGTCCAGGTGTCCCTGGAACCCGACTCCGTCGATCGGCACGCCGTCCGCCACGAGCCCCTGCAGGAACGTGTACACCGCGTTGCTCTTGGGTCCGGTGAACTCGAGGTTGTAGTCGTTGTAGAAGAGCAGCGCGCCCGGGTCGGCCTCGTGCGCCCAGCGGAAGACGTCCGCGATGTAGTCGCTGCCGTCACCGGTGAGCTCCTGGTACGCGTCGTACCAGATGGTCTGCCGGAACGTGCCGTCGTCGTTCCAGGCCTCGTTGAGGACGTCCCACTGCTGGATGTCGCCCCGGAAGTGACCGGCCTCCTCGAGGATGTGCGCCCGGAGGATGTCGCGGAGCTCGGCCGCGGTGAAGTCGCCGGTCGTGAGCCAGGTCGGCAGCTGGTTGTGCCACACGAGGGTGTGCCCGCGGACGACCTGGCCGTTCGCCTGGGCGAAGGCGACGAGGGCGTCGGCGGCCGCGTAGTCGTAGACGCCGCGGGTGGGCTCGACGGCCTCCCACTTCATGACGTTCTCGGGCGTCACGCTCGAGAACTGGTCGGCCACGATGTGGCGGTACTTCGTGTCGCTCGCGAGGGCGTCGGTGTTGACGGCGACGCCGAACTTGATCCCGGCCTGCTCGGCGAGGCTGCGCAGCGTGTTCTTCTTGATGGCGGCCGAGTGCTGGGAGGCGTGGGGATCTGCCGGTGGCGCGGGCGCGGCGAAGGCCGTGCTGGGCAGGACAGCCAGGGAGGTTGCCGCCAGTGCGGCGGCGATCAGGGTGTGAGGTCTGCGCACGACATGCTCCTTTGCATGAGGGACGGCTCTGCGGGAGGGGTTTTCGATAACGTTATCGAACCGTCGTTTCGACGCTAGGTCCGATCTGTCGGACCGGCAACTGGGGGCTCGGGCGCCCGGTGTCGCCTACCTCGAAGATCCGTCGCGCACGGCCGGCGCGAGCTCGATCCAGCGACGCAGCTTGTCCGGGTTCCGGACCGCCCAGATGTGCCGGATCCGGCCGTGCGCGATGTCGAAGGCGAAGACGGTGACGACCACCCCGTCCTGCTCGCCGACGAGCCCGGGGCGGCCGTTGACCGCCCGTCGCCGGAACCGCACGGTCGCGGGGGCGCGCGCCACGAGGTCTGCGAGGTAGGCCGCGATGGTCTCGGCGCCGCGCAGCGGCTCGGTCCGGGCGGCGACGCGACCTCCGCCGTCAGGGGTGACGGTCGCGTCCGGGTCGAGGAGACCGACGAGCGCGTCGATGTCCGACGCCTCGAACGCCGCCGTGAACCGACGCACGACCTCCGCCTGCTCGGCCGACGGGGACGGGGGCGCCGTCGACCTGCGGACGCGCGCCCGCGCCGAGGACGCGAGCTGTCGGCAGGCGCCCGGTGAGCGGCCGACGATGTCGGCGATCTCCCGGAACGGGTAGCCGTAGACGTCGTGGAGGACGAACGCCACCCGCTCGGCCGGGCTCATCGTCTCGAGCACGACGAGGAACGCCATCGTCACGGACTCGTCCAGGACGATCTGGTCGGCGGGATCGCCGGCGGCCCCGTCGAGCCGCGGCCACTCCGCCGGTGCGTGGACGGGCTCCGGGACCCACGCGCCGACGTACTGCTCGCGCCGCACCCGGGCCGAGCGCAGGACGTCCAGGCAGATCCGGCTGGTGACCGTCGTGAGCCAGGCCCGTCGCGACACGATCGCGCCCCGGTGCTGTCGCGACATGCCGAACCAACGGACGTAGGCGTCCTGGACCACGTCCTCGGCCTCGCTCAGCGACCCGAGCAGCCGGTACGCGACGTTGAGCAGCAGCGGCTGCTCGTCCAGGTGCGCAGCGGGGGTGTCACTCGCCATGGGGGCTCGGCGTGGAGAACGCGGCGGTCGCGCGCGCCTGCAGCTCGTCGAGCGAGACGTCCTGCAGGTGCTGCGAGAGACCCCACCGGTGACCGAACGGGTCGAGCACCTGGCCCTCGCGCTCGCCCCAGAAGGCGTCGCCGAGCGGCCGGAGCACCGTCGCGCCGGCGCCGACGACGCGGGCCCAGGCGGTGTCGACGTCGTCCACCTGCAGGTAGATCGCGGCGTACGTCCCGCCGAGGTGCTGGGGGCCGAACGACTCGAGCTCGGGGAACTCGTCGGCGAGGGTGACCCGCAGGTCGCCGATCCGGAGCTGGACGTGGATGAGCCGGTCGCCGGGGACCTGGATCCGGGTGAGCTCGGTCGCGTCGAACGCCTCGACGTACCAGCGGGAGGCGGCGTCCGCCCCCCGGACCGTGAGGTGGATGGTGTGGGCGGTGATGGTCATGGGGGCCTTCCGGGAGCGGGTCGGGACGGATGTCAGGAGGCGGCGGCCCGCAGCGGGGCGAGCGCGGACGCCCAGCTGACCACCTGGTCGAGCAGGACGTCCAAGGACGCCGTCGAGCCGTCGCTCGGCGTGAAGCGCGTGTAGCCGTCGACGAACTCCGTCGCCATCGGGACCGCCACCTGCTGGCACACGTCGGCCATCTGCATGGCCCCGCACACCAGGCGCAGGTGCTCCGCGGCTCGGACGCCGCCGGTTCCCCCGTACGAGACCAGGCCCACCGACTTGTTGTTCCACTCCACGTAGAGATGGTCAAGGGCGTTCTTGAGCACGGCCGAGGTGGAGTGGTTGTACTCGGGCGTGACCAGGACGAAGCCGTCGTAGCCGGCGATCTTCGCGGACCAGGCCCGGGTGTGGGCGTGCACGTAGCCGCCGTACGCGGCGGGCATCGGCTCGTCGAGGTGCGGCAACGGGTAGTCGAGGAGGTCGACGAGGTCGAACGTCGCGTCCGTTCGTCGCGACGCCCGTTCCTGCACCCAGACCGCGACCTGCTCGCCGTTCCGGTGCGGGCGCGTGCTGCCCAGGATGATGCCGATCGCCGTCACCGGGACGCTCCCGTCGCGGCGGGTGCGCCCGTCAGAGGCGTGGTGTCGAGGTAGAGCAGCTCGTAGACGCGCTCGCTGAACCGCCACCCGTCAGGCGTGCGTCGGTACCGGTCGTGGTAGAGCGCGAAGTTCATGACCGAGCCGCCGTCGCGGGTCCCGGCGAGCTCGTGCATGGGGGTCCGCCCGGTCGCCTCGTCGCCGTCGAGCACGAGGATCCCCGGGTGCGAGGTCTGGACCAGGAAGGTCGCCGGACGGTTCCTCCCGAACACGCGGATCTGCTCCGGGCCGAGCAGCTCGGCGGGGATGTCGGGCATGCGCAGGGCGCCGTCCGCGGTGAACAGCGAGGCGAGGCGGTCGTAGTCGTTGAGCAGGGCGGCGTCGGAGAACGCGGCACGGAGCGCCTCGATCTGGAGCCGGTCCTCGACCAGCCGGAGCCGCTCCTCGAGCGATGTCTGCATGGTTGCCTCCCAGAGATGACGAGCTGACGCCTCTATGACGAGGCAGGGGCGCGAGATGTCAGGCCCGAGACAGCCGTCCGGGCCTGTCCCTCCGGCTCGTCGCTCTGCCACGATCTGCGCGTGACGCACATCGCGACGCTGCCGACGGACGTCGCCGAGCCGGTCGACGGGCCGCCGCTCGCCCCGTGGTCGCGCCGCGTGGTCGCCGCGCTGCTGGACGGCGCGATCCTCTCGGGCGCGACGTGGCTGGTGCTGGGGGCGGGCGCGGACGGGCCGTCGTTGACCCCGCACGCGCCTCTCGGCCAGACGGTGCCCGACGGGGTGGTCCACGACGCGGTGTCGTGGTTCACGAGCCCGTGGCTGGTCGGCGCCGTGGTCGGCATGCTCCTGCTGCAGGGCTGGACCGGGGCGACCCCTGGTCGGCGGGTGGCCGGCGTCKCGGTCGTCCGCGCGTCGGACCAGCGGCCGGCCGGCCTCCTGGTGTCGGCGGTCCGGGTGGTCGCCCACCTGCTCGACGCCATCCTGCTCATCGGCTATCTGCGCCCGCTGTGGCACGCGAAGCGGCAGACCTTCGCGGACTCGATCGTCGGGACGGTCGTCGTCCAGACCCGCGAGCCCGCCCCGCACCCGTGGTTCGCCGGTCTCCGGCACGAGCCGTCGGCGCTCGGGTCGACGGTGGTCAGCGTCGCCGCGGGTGCGGTCTGCGTGCTCGGCGTCGGCTTCGCGACGTCCCTGAGCTCGTGGGGCGGCACGTGGGAGTCCGCGGTGCCGTGCGTCGAGGACGGCACGGTGACCGGCGCCACCGCCTCGGGCGACGCCGCCCGGACGGGCGGCAGCATGGCCGAGCGGCGCTGGTGGGTGCGCCGCACGACGGACGACGCCGTGGACACGGGGCTGCGAGTGCGATGGTTCTGGCAGCCCGCGGCCGTCGAGCCGTCCGACGTGCGGTTCGAGACCGACATCCGGCGCGCCGACGGGACGACGATCGCCGAGTCGCAGCAGGCCGCCGTGACCAGCTGGGCCAGCCCGGTCACCCTCGACGACGCGACCGTCCCGGCGGAGGATCTCGCGGAGGCCGGGCCGGGGTGGTCGGCGCAGACGCGGCTCGTCGCGGACGGCGTCGTGGTCGGGGCGTGCACGATCGACGCGGCCGACTGGGAGGCCGCCGACCTCGGCGCCACGTTCGCGAGCGAGGGCTGACCGGCCGTACCGTGATGCCCGTGGACCCTGTCTCGACCCCGCGCGGCGCGGGCGGCTGACGCGTGCCGTCCTACCGGGTCGCGGCCGCGATCGGCCTGCTGCAGCCGGGCGTCGCCGCGCCCGACGTGCTGCCGCAGGCGGTGGCGACCGCCGAGGCGATGACGACCGTCGAGGCCCACGACGTCACGGTCGTGCGCGGCGAGGCGCGGATCACCGTGCGGTTCCAGGCCGACGACGACCAGACGGCCCGCCGCGTCGGGTGGGCCGTGCTCGCGCGGCTCGACGAGCTGGCGGACATCAGCGGGCGCACCGTGACCCGGCGGTTCGGGTCGCGCTGGTACCCGGTGCGCGCGCAGCAGTACTAGCCGGCCCGGTCGATCGTCAGGCTGCCCAGCCCGCCGGCCACGGCGACCTCGTAGCGGTCGTCGTCCTCGGCGAACCCGTCCGTGGTCAGCACGGTGCCCGGCCCGATGCCCTGCGTCGTCTCCCCGTCGATGTCCGCGCTGCCCGCGCCCGAGGTCACGGTGACCCGTGCGGCGGCTGTTTCGGGCAGGTGCAGGACGAGATGGTCGGCGCCCGCGCGCTGGTCGATCGGCACGGCGCCGGTCGGCGCGGGCAGCGTCAGCTCCACGCTCCGTGCGCCGCCGTCGAGCACGAGCCCGGACACCGTGGTGTCGTCGAGGTCGGCGTCGACGGTGTCCGCGCCGGCCGAGAGGTCGATGGTCCAGGCGACGTCGTCGGCCAGCCGGACCACCGCGGCGCCGCCGTCCAGCACCACCACCCGGGTGTCGCCGGAGTCGTCGATGCCGGGCCGCCCGTCCGAGCCGGTCGCCTGGACCTCGAGCAGGTCGCCCGCCGGGGCGTCGGTGCTGACCGTGATCGAGGTCGCGCGGCCGGTCAGCGAGAGCGTCGCGTCGTCGGCCGACCCCCGGTCGACCGAGACGGAGTCCTCGAGGTGGTCGTCGTCCGCCCCCTGGTCGGGCCGCGGGTTGGGGTCCGGGAACGCGGTGCAGCCCGCCATCAGCACCAGCGCGGTGCCGACCAGCGTGGCCGTGACGAGGGTGCGCATCCCGGGACGCTAGCCGCGGGCGCGCGCGTCCGCGCGACGAGCAGCGCCGCTCAGCCGAGCTCCGCGACGGCCTTCGCGATCCGGCGCGCGCGCGTCTCGGGCGTCTTCGCGTCCTCGATCGGCCCGACGATCGCCTTGCGCCGGCTCACGGACAGCGCGTCGAACGCCGCCCGGCCGGTGTCCGACAGCGCGGCCGCGAGGTCGGCCGGGACGTCGACGGTCCGTGGGGCGTCGTCGAGCTCGATGTCGACGTCGATCTCCTGTCCGGCCTCGACACCGGCGCCGGCCCGGTTCTCCGCGCTGAGCGGGAGCAGCGTCCGGCCCCCGTACGGCGTCACCGTGCTCCGGTAGGAGAAGCCGTTGATGGTCACGACGACCGGGAAGCGCGCCCCGCGGTCCATCGCGGCGACGACGTCGTCCGGCACGGGCAGTCCGGTCGCGGTCTTTCCGGCAAGCTCCACCGTGGTGCGAAAGCGCATGGCCCCTCCTGAGTCGTCGACCGGCCAGTCGCAGACTAGGTCACGCATCCGGGCGCGCGACCCGGTCCGCGGCCGACGCCGCGCCGAGCCACGTGTGCGGGTTGCGGTCCCAGCACCAGCCGAGCTTCGCGCGCCGCTCGCTGATCCACACCGCCGGCACCCGCTGGTTGGTGCCAGTCCGGGACGCCAGCAGCGAGAAGCACTTGTTGGGCCGCAGCATGTCGGGCCGGACCACGACGAGGGCGACGCCCTCGTCGATCGTCAGCGCCGTCCGCCCCCGGCTCGTGATCGTCGCCAGCGCGTCCTCCGGCCGCACGTTGCAGAACTCCGAGCCGGTGTCGACGCCCCACAGCAGGTACGGCTCGGGCGGGACCTCGACGCCGTCGATCGGGCGGTAGGTCGGGGCCTCGACGCGATCGATCACGCTGACGCCGAGCTGCTTGCCGCGGCGCATCGCGGGGGCGACGTCGTTGAGGTCGAGGCCGGGAAGCACCAGCACGAACGGGACGTCGTCACCCTCGACGGCGGCCGGCGTGGTCGGTGTTACGGCGACCTCACCGAGCGGTGCGAGCCGGTCGCGGAAGGCGCCCGGGTCCTCGCCGAGCAGCGCCGGCAGGCCCAGCTCGACGTACGCCGAGATCTGCCGGTCCAGCTCGGCGCGCACGTCGGCGGTCGGGTCGAACGCGCTGGCGGCCGGGGACGGCGGCGCCGTGACGGTGGGAAGCTGCGGGTCGACGGGGGTGACGGGGACGCCCATGGGCTCCTTCTCGGGGTCGCGGGGTCCTGTTCAACGACTCCCGTCCGCCGAGCGTTCCCGTGCGGCTCAGAGCAGCGGCGTGCCCTGCCCGAGCACCAGCGGTTCGCCGATGGCCCGCGCGGGACGCGCCCGCCCCTCGCCCTCGGCGATGGCGGCCGAGAACCGGTGGGCCACCACCAGGCTCGGCTCGCCCGCGTCCGACGCCTCGACCAGCACGGCGCGCGCGCCCACCGAGCTCGGGTCGGACGTGTCGCCCGGGAGGCGGCCGATCCACGCGACGGCGGCGCGGTCGGCACCCGAGGCCCGGACCCACTCCCTCGCGGACGACGCCTCGTCCGCCGCGAACCGGCGCACCTCGTGGGTCGCGGCCGGGCCGCCGTCGACCAGGGCGAACGTGGCGCCGGCCTCCCCGGACAGGGCCGCCTCGAGCGCGTGGTCCAGCACGCCCAGGGCGATGTCCTGCGCGGCCGGCGACGGCGGGTGCGGGAGGTCGGCCGGCGTGCGCGCGGGGCCGGCGGTCGCGAAGGGCTCGACGGCCGGTACCGGCGACGGCACCGTCGGTGCGGGTACCCCCCGCGTCGGGAGCGCTGCCGCGGCGTCGTGCGTCGGCGCCGGCAGTGCGGGCGTGGCGTCTGGCGCGGGGGTCTCGCGCGTCGGGCGGATCGCGATAGGCGCGTAGGGCTCCGGCGTCGGGCGGATCACGGACGGTGCGTAGGCGTCGGGCTGCGAGGCGGAGCGCGGGGCCCCCGTGGCGTCGGCCAGCGCGCGCAGGGCGATCGGCTGGTCCTCCACGGGCCGGGCGGTCAGCGGCGGGGTGGACCGACGGCTGGAGAGCGGCTGCCCCTCCGTCGGGGGACGGGCGGGCAGGTAGTCGGCGTCCTGGTGCTGGGGGTCGAGGGCCGGGGCGCGCTCCGGCGTGCGCTGGACGGGCAGCTCGGGGCCGGCGCCGACCGAGAGGTGCGCGGCGGCGGCGGCGACGTACTCGGCCACCCAGCCGGGCGTGCACCCGGTCTGCCAGCGCGCGCCGACGTCCGTCAGCGGCAGGGCCGCGTCGTCGCCGGAGGCGGACACCACGGCGGGCGCGGGCGTGGCGCCGGTTCGCAGGGCCCACCGCGCCCCGGGCACGCGGGCGACGACGAGGTCGCCGACGCCCACGCCGAGCGCCATGACCATCGCCTGCGGCACCGCGGTCGGCGGTCCGTCGGCCCAGCGCGTCCGCGCCGAGTGCAGGAGGACGCCGACGGCCTGCGGGTCGCCGAGGTCGACGCCGCTGGCCCGCAGGTGCGCGCGGGCACGGTCGAGGTGACCCAGCTCGTCGGGGGTCAGCGGCCGCACGCCGGGCTCGGTGCCGTGCGGGCCGGACGCGGGAAGGGACAGCGTCGGGCGCGCATCACTCATGGGTGCGGGATCGGCCCCGGGAGCGGCGTCCTTGAGGGTGGCGGCGCCGGTTCCACCGGATGGCGGGCGGGGGACCGGCCGCAGCGACGCGGTGCCACCGCTCGTCCCCGGTGCGCCCGCGGCGGCGGAGGCTCGCCAGCGCGACTCGGCGGGTTGCCCGCGACGCGCGGTCGAGGGCTTCTGTATCGCGCTGACCTGCGCAATCGCCCTTGTGGCGCGGGGTGCGGCGGGCCCACAATACGACCAGTGGGCGACCCCGACCTGGTGGGTAGGGACTCCGAGCGGGCCGCGCTCGGTGCGCTGCTCGACGGGCTCCCGGTCCGCGGCGGCGCGCTGGTGCTCCGCGGCCCCGCGGGCATCGGGAAGTCGGCCCTGCTGGCGCACGCCGCGCACGAGGCCGGCCACCGCGGCCAGCTGACCCTCGGGTGCGTCGGCGTGCCCACGGAGACCCGGCTGCCCTATGCGGCCCTGCACCAGCTCCTTCGCCCGGTGCTCGCCGACGCGCGCGCCCTCCCGCCGACCACGCGGGACGTGCTCGCCGCGGCGTTCGGACCGTCCGACGAGCCGGCGCCCGACCCGTTCCGCCTGGTCCTCGCCGTCCTCGACCTGCTCACGTCGACCGCGGGGGACACCGGCGCGGTCCTGCTCGTCGACGACCTGCACTGGCTCGACGCGGCGTCCACCGAGGTGGTGCTGGCGCTGGCCCGCCGGGCCGTCGACGAGCCGGTCGTGGTGCTGGTGTCCATCACCGAGTCCGCCGGCGGCGTCGTCGAACCCCGGCTCCCCGCCTCGGTCGGCGTGCCCGAGCTGGTGGTCGGCCCGCTGCCGGCCGACGCGGCCCGCGCCCTGCTCGTCCGGCACGGCACGGGCCTCGACGACGACGAGCGCGGCCGGGTGCTCGACGTCGCCGGCGGGCACCCGTTGGCCTTGGCGGAGCTTCCCGCGGCAATCCGCGACCGTCACCGTCGTCCGTCGTCGGACCTGGAGCCCATCCCGATGACCGACCGGCTCGAGCGGGCGTTCGCCGGGCGGCTGGCCGACCTCCCGCGGCGCACGCGCGACCTGCTGCTGGTCGCGGCGCTGCACGACGTGCCGGACGTGCGCGGCCATGTGCTCGCGGCCCGGTTGCTCGAGCCCGCTCCTGACGGGACGACGGCGTCCGCCGGGCACCCCGTGGCCGCGGACGACCTGCGCCCCGCCGTGGCCGCCGGGCTGGTGCGGGTGGAGGACCGCGTCGTGCACTTCCGGCACCCGCTGGTCCGTGCGGCGGTGGTGCGCGCGGCGACCGACGACCGCCGGGACGCGGCGCACCGGGCGGTCGGCCGCAGCCTCGCCGCGAC
>NZ_JBFUKJ010000021.1:0-78514 GCF_056400905.1 Cellulomonas sp. P4_H12 | reverse complement strand
GGTYCTGGGCGGCCTTCGCCTGCCCGATCGCCGCAGCGGCCTTCTTCTCGGCCGCGGCCTTGGCCTGCCCGCGGGCGGCKGCGGTCGACCGGGCGGCGGCGGCGTTCAGCCGGCMGGCCTCCGCGGCGGCGGCCCGCTCGGCGGCGGCCTTCTGCTGGCCGCTCGCGGCGGCAGCCTCCTTCTCGGCGGCGGCCTTGGCCTTGCCGCTCGCCGCTCCGGCGGCGCGCTCGGCGGCCGCCTTCTGCTGCGAGCTGGTCAGGTTGTCGACCTCGTCGGTGCGGGCGGCCAGGGCCGACCTGAGCTGGGCGTTCTCCTTCTCGAGCGCGATCTGCTCGGCGCTCTTCGGCTCGGCGGTCGGCTCCGCCTTCGACGGTGACAGCCAGACGACGGCGGTGACGGCGAGCAGGGCGAGGGCCACCGCGAAGGCGGCCAGGCGGGCTCTCGGTGATGCGTGCAGGACGCGGTTCTTGGTGTGCTCAGACATAGGCGAGCGCCTCCAGAGCCAGTAGGGCCAGCGCGATGCCGTACGGCACCGCGGCGAGCGGGTTCAGACGTCGTCGGGTCGCGGTGGGTTGCTGTGCCGCCTGGGCTGCGCGGACGCGACGCACCTCGGTCCGGACGGCGGAGCCGGCCTCCGCGCGGTCGACCAGGTCGACCGGCGCCCCGCCGCTGACCTCCTCGAGCTCGGCCATGAGGTCCTCGTTCTCCCCACCGCCGCCGTACGCGCCTGCGCGGGTCCCCCAGCCGCTGGCGTGCGCCATCCGGACGAAGCCGAGGATGCGGATCGGCATGAGGAAGAACGTCGACACGATGATGAACACCGGCAGCCGGAAGAAGTCCGACGGCTTCTCGTGCAGGTGCCGGATCTGCCGGATCGACATCGACAGCACCGACGACACGATCATCAGGGCGACCACCCAGACCCAGCCGTTGAGGCCCGTGTAGGTCTCGAGGATGGCCTCGTACAGGTTGGTCCCGGTGCCGGAGACCGACCGGTAGACCCAGCCGAGGATCGTCCCCAGCAGCAGGAACGGCAGCAGGATGTCGGTGAGGAAGAAGACCGCCAGCACGGGGGCGTGCCCGAGCATCCAGGGGAGCATCCGCAGGGTGTTGTACTGGCTGCCGCGCGCCCAGCGGAGCTGCTGCTTGAACAGCTTCTTCACCTGCAGAGGAGCGTCCGTGTAGCAGAGGCTCGAGTACTGGTAGACGGTGCGGTAGCCGGCCTTGAGCGTGAGGTTGGTGAGGGTGCGGTCGTCGGACACCTCGAGGAAGACGCCGAGGAACTTCTCGTTCATGAACTTGTCCATGACCTGCATGAGGATCCGCCGACGGAACGCGATGGTGCGTCCCGGCAGGCAGCCGACCTGGCCCAGCGCCGACTGCGCCGGCATGGAGTAGAGCGCCCGGGTGTTCTCCAGCCAGTCCGCCCAGCGCGTGATCCACGACCGCTTCGGGTCGAGGATGCGCTGCCGCGTGGTGACGCCGCCGACCGAGGCGTCGGCGAACGGCTTGACCAGCTCGGGCAGGGTGCCGTCGGTCCAGACCGTGTCGGAGTCGACCAGCACCGTGATCTCGCCCGTCGACATCTGCGTGCCGATCATCACGGCGTTCCGCTTGCCAGGGATGGGCGTGTGCACCCACCTGACCAGCGGCGCGAACTCCTCGCTGACCTGCTCGAGCGCCGTGTTCACAGCACCGTTGATGACGACGATGACCTCGTCGGGGTGCTGCGCGACGATCCGCGCGAGCACCGACCGGAAGAGGTCGAGCGGCTCGTCCACCACCGGGATGACGACGCTGGTCGAGACGTCGTACGCGGCGGTGACGGGCCGGTAGCGGCGGGCAAGCACCACCTTCAGGATCCACAGGGCCCAGACCAGCGTGGAGAAGAACGCGAAGAGGTAGAGCTCGGACTGTCCGGCGAACATCTCCCGGAGCTGCAGGACGAAGACGAACATAGGCACCCCAGGTGGCCGTGTTCGGGCATGGGCAAGCTGACCGACGCCGTTGACGATGCAGCGGGGACGGCAGGTGTCGGCCGCGGTGGGCCTGGGTCTACCTGCTCGTCAAGGGCCGCGGAGTCAGGTTTCGACCCGGCGCGACGGCTGCGACACCCGCCCTCTGCTGGAGCGGTACGGCCACTGTGCACGGTGGGGCCGGCATCACCTAGGGGCGCAAGAAAACTCTGTGTAAACCGATGTAACGGATGTAACGGCTATCTGAACAGACTCGTCAGCGCTGGACGGCCCGCAGGAGATCTTGATAATCGGGGTGCCGCGCGATCCACGCCTTCACGTACGGGCAGAACGCGACGACGTCCCGCCCGCTCGCCCGGACGGCGTCCAGCGCGGCCTGCACGAGGGTCGACGCGATCCCCTGCCCCTCGAACTTCGGGTCCACCTCGGTGTGCGTGAACACCACCGTCGGCCCGATCGTGTCGTAGACCGAGAAGCCCAACAGCTCCCCGTCCGGGCTGCGCGCCTCGAACCGGTGCTCGTCGGGAGCGTCGCTGACCTGCACGTCCGTCATGCCTCGATGGTGAGGCACGGCGAGCCCGGGCGGTAGTCCTGGTGACACACTGGCCACATGCTCCAGCCCTACCGTGACGTGCTCACGCGTCCCGGGGCGCTCGCGTTCTCGGGCGCCGGCGTGCTCGCCCGGTTGCCCATGTCGATGGTCGGCATCGGCATCGTGCTCATGGTCTCGACGCTCTACGGCTCCTACGGCCTGGCCGGGCGGGTGTCTGCCGTGTACGTCGTGGCCCAGGCCGTGTGCTCCCCGCAGCTGGCTCGCCTGGTCGACCGGCACGGGCAGTCGCGGATCATGCGGCCAGCCGTCGCGATCGCGGCCGTCGGGCTCGTCGGCCTCGTGATCGCCGCGTCGCTGCAGGCGCACGAGGCGTGGCTGTACGTCGCGGCGGTCGTCACCGGCGCCGCCATCGGGTCGTTCGGGTCACTCGTGCGGGCGCGCTGGGCGCGGGTGCTCGGCGACGACTCCCACCGGATGCACACCGCCTACTCGCTGGAGTCCGCGCTCGACGAGCTGGTCTTCATCGTCGGCCCCGTGGTCGCCACGCTCCTCGCGACGGGCGTCGCGCCGACGGCCGGGCTGATCGTGCCCCTCGTCGCGATGCTCGTCGGCGGCTACTGGTTCCTCTCGCTGCGGCACACCGAGCCCCCGGCGGCCGCGGCCGGCAGCCCCCGCCCGCGCGGCTCGGTGCTGGCCAAGCCCGGCATGGTCGTCCTGGCCATCGTGTTCGTCGCGATGGGCTCGATCTTCGGCGCCACCGACGTCTCGACGGTGGCCTTCGCCGACGAGTCGGGGTCCAAGGGCACCGCCGGCATCATCCTGGCGATCTTCGCGCTCGGCTCGCTCATCTCCGGCCTGCTCTACGGCACCCGGCAGTGGAAGCGGCCCCTGCACCTGCGTTTCGCCACCGGCGTCGTCGCGCTCGCCGTCGGCGTCTGCTTCTTCTTCCTCGTGCAGTCCCTCGCGGCGCTCGCGGCCGTGATGTTCGTCGCGGGGTTCGCCATCGCTCCGACGCTGATCAACGGCAACGGGCTGGTGCAGGACCTGGTCCCGCGCGAGCGGCTGACCGAGGGGCTGACGTGGGTGGGCACGTCGCTGGGCGTCGGCGTGTCCGTCGGCTCGTCCATCGCCGGGGCACAGATCGACGCCCACGGGTCGCACGCCGGGTTCCTGGTGGTCGTCGTCTCCGCCGGATTCGCCGTGGTCGCGACGCTCGCGGCGTTCCGGACCCTGCGGGGGGACGTCCGGGACCACGTGCCCGACTCCGTCGAGGCCGGCTCGCCCTCCGCGACCGGCGGCGCTGCCGTCGCGGCGTGCGAGATCGCGGAGTCCGTGGAGCCCGCGCGGTCCGTCGGTACCTTCGGGCCGTGATCGACGCCCTCCGCCAGCTCGTCCGCCCGCTCGGCTCGCTCGCCTCGGCCGACCTGCTGACGGGCGGCCAGTTCGCGACGACCTACCGCGTGACCATGACCGACGGCTCGCGCGTCGTCGTGAAGACCGCCCCGGCCGGCACCGACCAGCTCCTGGGCTACGAGCATGACCTCCTGCGCGCGGAGGCGCTCGTCTACGGGCTCGCCGCGGACCTCCCCGCCCTGCGCATGCCGACGGTGCTGCTGACGGACTTCTCCCGCACCCTGCTGCCCACCGACGTCCTCGTCGTCAGCCACCTGCCCGGCGTCCCGCTGGTGGACTCCGACCTCGCCCCGGACGACCCGCGGACCATGCGCGACGTCGGAGCGGTCCTGGCGGCGATGCACCGGATCACCGGTCCGACGTTCGGCTACCCGTGCGGGCGGCAGGCGCCGACCTGGGCGGAGTCGTTCGGCGCCATGATCGACGAGCTCCTCGACGACGCGGAGCGCTGGTCCGTGCCCGTCCCGGCGGCGCAGGTGCGCGCGGCGATGGCGCGTCACGGGCACACCCTTGCGGACGTCACCCGGCCCGCGCTGGTGCACACGGACCTCTGGGCCGGCAACGTGTTCGTCGACCCCGGCACGGGCGCGGTGGTCGGCGTCATCGACCCGGAGCGCGCGTTCTGGGGCGACCCGCTGGCGGACCTCGTGGGCGTCGACCCGATGAGCCGGGCCGTCGGGACGCCGGCGCTGCTCGAGGGCTACGGGCCCGGGCTCGACGTCACCAGCCCGTCGGCCGTCGCGCGGCTCGAGCTGTACCGCATGCGGCTCTGCCTCGTGATGATGATCGAGATCACGCCGCGGAAGTTCGAGGGCGACTGGGTGGAGCCGCACCGCGCGGCGGTCACCGCGAACCTGCACGCGGCCCTGGCGGCGCTGGCCTGAGGTGCGGGTCACGGCCCGCGGGCACACGATGGGCGGACCGCCGCCCATCCCCCGGAGGACCCCGTGGCCCGTCGCCGCACGATCGCCGACCTGCTCGTCGCCCAGCTCGTCGCCGCCGGCGCGCGGCACATCTACGGCATCGTCGGGGACAGCCTCAACCCCGTGGTCGACGCGGTCCGGCGGGCGCACGACGACGGCGTGGACATCTCCTGGGTGCACGTGCGGCACGAGGAGGCCGGCGCCTTCGCGGCTGCCGCGGAGGCCGAGCTGACGGGTCGGCTGGCGGTCTGCGCGGGCTCCTGCGGGCCGGGCAACCTGCACCTGATCAACGGCCTCTACGACGCCAACCGCTCCCGCGTGCCGGTGCTGGCCATCGCGTCGCACATCCCGAGCGCGCAGATCGGCACCCAGTACTTCCAGGAGACCCACCCGGACCGGCTGTTCCTCGAGTGCTCGGTGTACTCCGAGATGATCTCGACGGCCGCGCAGGCGCCCCGCGTCATCCGGTCGGCCATCCATCACGCGTACGGCGCCCCCGGCGTCTCCGTGCTCACCCTGCCCGGCGACGTCGCGGACCTCGAGGCGCCCGACGCCGGCGTCGACGTGCTCACGCCCCCGCCAGCGCCGCGGGTGGTTCCCGACGAGGGCGCCGTGCGCGCCCTCGCGGAGGCGATCGACGCGGCCGGCAAGGTGACGATCTTCGCCGGGGCGGGCGTCCGGCACGCGCGCGCCGAGGTGCTGGCCCTCGCCCGCCTGCTGCACGCGCCCGTCGGGCACAGCCTGCGGGGCAAGGAGCACATCCAGGTCGACAACCCGTTCGACGTCGGCATGTCCGGGCTGCTCGGCTACGGCGCGTGCCAGTCCGCGATGGAGGGCGCCGACCTGCTGCTCCTGCTGGGCACCGACTTCCCGTACGACCAGTTCCTGCCCTCCGGCGTCCGCACCGCGCAGGTCGACATCGAGCCGACCCGGCTAGGTCGGCGCACGCGCAACGACCTCGCGGTGCTCGGGGACGTCGGCGAGACCGCGAAGGCGCTGCTCGACCTGGTGACGCCCAAGAAGAGCCACCGGTTCCTCGACCAGATGCTCAAGAAGCACCAGCGCGCGATGGGCGGCGTGGTCGGTGCGTACACCAAGGACGTCGAGCACACCGAGCCGATCCACCCCGAATACGCCGCGGTGGTGCTCGACGAGGAGGCGCCCGACGACGCCGTCTTCACGGTCGACACCGGCATGTGCAACGTCTGGGCGGCCCGCTACATCACCCCGAACGGCCGGCGTCGGGTCATCGGCTCGTTCCTGCACGGGTCGATGGCCAACGCGGTGCCGCACGCCATCGGCGCGGCCCTGTCGGGCGGAGGCCGGCACGTGGTCGCGATGGCCGGCGACGGCGGCCTGTCGATGCTGCTGGGCGAGCTCATCACGGTGAAGGTGCTGGACCTGCCGGTGAAGATCGTCGTGTTCGACAACGCGACGCTCGGCATGGTCCGGCTCGAGATGCTCGTCGACGGGCTGCCCTCCTACGCCACCGACACCCCGCCAGTCGACTACGCGGCGATCGCGTCGGCGGTCGGGATCCCGTCGGTGCGCGTCGAGAAGCCCACGGCGATCCGCGCCGCCCTGCGCGAGGCCTTCTCGCACAACGGTCCGGCGCTGGTCGACCTGGTCACCGACCCGCGGGCACTCTCGCTGCCGCCGAAGATCACGCGCGCGCAGGTCTCCGGGTTCACCGCCGCCATGAGCAAGGAGGTGCTCGGCGGCGGGCTGGGCGAGGTCATGGCCATGGCCCGCTCGAACCTGCGGAACGTGCCGCGACCCTAGGGCACGGGGTGGCGCGCGTCGTAGTCCCAGAACGAGCGCTGCGTGCGCACCAGCACCCACAGGAGCACGACGCACAGGGAGCCGCCGATCACCGCGGCCCACCCCTCGCCGATCTTCGCCGCCGCGCCGCCGAGCAGCGCCTCACCCAGCCGCGGACCGCCCGCGACGACGACGATGAACACGCCCTGCAGCCGGCCGCGCATGTCGTCGGGCGTCGCGGTCTGCAGGATCGTCTGCCGGAACACCGAGCTGATCGCGTCGCTGGCCCCGGCGACCACGAGCATGAGCACCGCGATCGCGAGCGCGAGCCACAGCACCTGGTCCGGGTGCGACTGCCCGGCGACCACCAGGACCAGCCCGAAGCCTGCGATGGCCAGACCCCAGATCGTGATCGCCACCGCGATGATCCGCCCCTGCCAGCGGATCCGGGTCAGGCCGCCGGAGAACAGCCCCGCCAGCCCCACGCCGACCGCGGCGGACGCCGCCATCACGCCGGTCGTCGTCGCGCCGCCGCCCAGGTAGACCAGGCCGACCGCCGGGAAGAGCACGCGCGGCGACGACGTGATCATCGCGACCAGGTCCACCGCGAACGTCATGCGCACGTTCCGCTGCGTGCCGAGATACCGGAAGCCGTCGACCACCGAGGCCAGCCCGGCCCGCTCCCGCCGGTTCGCCGAGTGCTCGGGCGGTTGGGCGGGCAGGCGGAACACCGCGGCGAGCGCGGCGGTGAACAGCAGCGCGTCGAGCGTGTACGCGACGCCGTAGTCGAACGCGGCCACCAGCGCGGCGCCCAGCAGCGGACCGACGGTGAACGCGACGCTGAACCCGAGCGTCTGCAACGCGTTCGCCGCGGGCATCAGCGTGGGGTCGAGGAGTCGCGGGATGATCGCCGACCGCGCCGGCGAGTTCACCGCGAACGCCCCCGACTGCACCGCGACCAGCGCGAACAGCACCCACACCTGCGAGTTGCCGAGCCACGCCTGCACCGCCAGCCCGATCGTGGCGCCCCACGCCACCAGCGACGCGACCAGCGCCACCTTGCGCCGGTCGTAGTGGTCGGAGATCGCGCCGCCGTACAGGCCGAAGAACACCAGCGGCACGAGCGCGCAGAGCCCGAGGATGCCGACGGAGGCGGTCGACCGCGTGAGGGCGTAGACCTGCAGCCCCACCGCCACGACGGTCAGCTGCGCCCCGAGGTTCGAGATCGACAGCCCCCACCACAGCCGCCGGAACGCCGGGCTGGCGCGCAGGGGTGTCGTGTCGACGACGAACGAGGGCATCGGGCGAGTTTAGTTGCCCGGGAGACGCACCCGGTCCGCGTCCCGCCGCGCCCAACTCGTGACTCCCCGCCCATCTCGCCGGTCGAAACCGGCGAGCCCGACCACCAGTCACGAGCTCACGGTGTGCGTCGGCCGGCACGGGGCGCCGAGAACGGCAGTTCCCCGCGAGAACGGCAGGTTGAGGTGCCGTTCTCGCGGGGAAGTGCCGTTCTCGCTGTCCGGTCGCGCCCGTCAGGTGGTTCGCAGGACGTGGGACCCTGGGGCCGTGAGCAGCGCCGTCGAGCACCTCGTCGTCATGGGGGTGTCCGGGACCGGCAAGTCGACGACTGCGGCGCTCCTCGCGGAACGGCTCGGGCGGCCGATGATCGAGGGCGACGACCTCCACCCCGCCGCCAACGTCGCGGCCATGCACGCGGGCCGGGCGCTGACCGACGCGGACCGCGCCCCGTGGCTGCGTGCGATCCGGGACGCGATGACGGCCGCGGGCGGCTCCACGGTGGTCACCTGCTCGGCGCTGCGCCGCGCCTACCGGGACGTCCTGCGCACCGCCGAGGGCCGCGTCCGCTTCGTGCACCTGGTCGTCCCCGCCGACGAGCTCGCCCGGCGCCTCGCGGTGCGCCGGGGCCACTTCATGCCGGCGACGCTCCTGGCGAGCCAGCTGGCGACCCTCGAACCCCTGGGTCCCGACGAGGACGGCGTGAACGTGCCGGTCCACGGCACCCCGGACCAGGTCGTCGACGAGGCGCTCCGCCTGCTGCACGCCTGAGCCACTCGCCGGTCGCGCGAGAACGGCACTTCGCCGTGAGAACGGCAGTTCAGGGTGCCGTTCTCGCGGGGAAGTGCCGTTCTCGGCGGCGGGGAGGTGGCGTCAGCCCTCCAGGGACGCGCCCGTCTCGAGCACCGTCTTCAGGTCCGACAGGATCTGCGGCCAGCCGCCGCCGAACTCGGGCAGGTCGCCGGAGACGAGCGCCGCGGTCCGCGGGGCTCCGGTCACGTCATGGACGACGGTGAGCTGCGTGATCCCCTCGCCGCGCTCCTCGAGCTCGTAGGTGAGCCGCGTGAACCCCTCGGTGCTGGCCTCGGCGTCCCAGAGGGTGCGCCAGGTCTGGACGAGCTTGCTGCCCGCCACCACCTCGACCACCTCGCCGTCGACGATCGGCTGCCCGGCGGACGCGCCGCCGTACTCGATCATCGCGGCGGACGGCTCGGTGCTGAACGCGCCGCCGGGCGTGAGGTCGTAGGTGCTGGCGCACTTGTACCCGTAGCGGTCGTTCCACTCGGGGGACGTGATCGCGCGCCACACCGTCGCGGTGTCGGCCTTGATCCAGATGCGGTTGACGAGGACGGTCGTGGTGGCCGTGTCGGTGGTGCTCATGGTGGACTCCAGGGCTGATTTGAGGTCGGTCAACGCGTGCAGGCGCTCGGCGCCGCGCACGTCGTACTTGTCGATCCACCGCTCGTGGATCTGCTGGATCGGGACGGCGTTGAGGAAGTGCAGCTTCTCCCGCCCCGATCGTCGGGTGACCACGAGGCCCGCCTCCTCGAGCACCTTGAGGTGCTTCATGACCCCGAACCGGGTCATGTCGAGGCCCTGCTCGAGCTCTGTGAGCGTGCGGCCGTCACGCGCATAGAGCTGGTCGAGCAGGTGGCGACGGGAGGTGTCCGCAAGCGCCTTGAACACCAGGTCCTCGTCCATGCCGTCGACAATAGGTGACTGATTAGTCACATGTCAACGGTCACCAGCCGCGGGAGCCCGGCGACCCCTTGAACGGGCCGACCACGCGCGAGGTGATCCAGCCGCCGTAGAACCCGCCGGCCTGAGGCTGCACCCGCTCGCCGTCGACCGTGCAGGTCAGGTCGTCGGCGTAGAGCGCGACGCGGTCGCCGAGGACCTCGTAACCCGGCAGCGGCGCCGGGTAGGTCCACCCGACGCGGGAGAGCAGGCGGTCGCCGACGCGCACCGACACGTAGCCGGCGGCCCCCTTGTACTCACAGACCGAGGACCCGACGGCCGCCTCCAGCACGCCGGGCTCGAAGGCGTCGACGGGCAGGTAGTACACCGGCGGATGGCTCGTCTCGAGCACGCGGACGGCGTCCGTGGTCGCCGCCACCGGATGCCCGTCGAGCGTCACGACGACGTGCTCCGCCGTGCGCTCGACGCGCGGGGGGCGCGGGTAGTCCCAGACCGACTCCTGGCCGGGCGCTGCCGGCGCAGGGGTCGGCCTCACCGCTGCCCGGGGTTGGCGTCGTCTGCGTCCATCAGGGGCTCGACGACGGCGTCGTCGCGGTCGTACTTGCTGGTCGAGCCCGACATCGCCCCGGTGGCGGTGTCGACGGCCTTCTCCCAGAGCGCGGCGCCCTGCTGCTTGGCGAACTCCGTCGCCTTGCCCTCGTACTCCTGGACGTACCCCTGCACGCGGGGGTCCTGCCACACGTCGGTGGCCCAGACCTTGAACTTGGCCAGCTGGCGGCGACCCGACGGGGTGCCCACCAGGTACCCGGCGCCGACGCCGGCGAGAAACACGAGCCTCTTCATGCGCGGTCCTCCGTAGCTTCGTCCGAAGGTCCGAGCGTAGGCAGGGATCGGCGCCACCGCGCGGCAGAGGCCGCCGACTCAGCCCCCGGCGAGCAGCGGGAGGCGGCGGACGCTGCGGAACCGGCGGTCGCTGCCGTCGACGGGGTCGGTGAACGCGAGCTCCCCCGCGAGCAGCTGCAGGGGGCGGCTGAAGTCGTCGACCTCGACGTCGAGCACCTCGGGGTACAGCGGGTCGTCGACGATCGGGATGCCGAGGCCGTGCAGGTGGACGCGGAGCTGGTGGGTACGGCCCGTGCGAGGGGTCAGCCGGTAGACCCCGCGCGCGGCGGCCTGGGACTCGAGCTCGACGAGCGTCTCCGCGTTGACCGGGGCGCCGGGCACCACCTCGGCCTGCCACGAGCCGCGCTCCTTGCGCAGGTGGTTGCGGACCACGACGGGGAGCTCGAGATCCTCGCGCACCGGCGCCACCGCCCAGTACGTCTTGCGCACGCCCCGGCGCTCGAACAGCGTCTGGTACGGACCCCGCCACCGCGGCTCGGTCGCGAGCATCAGCAGCCCGGACGTGACCCGGTCCAGGCGGTGCAGCGGGGAGAGGTCCGGCAGGCCCAGCTGGGCGCGCAGGCGGACGACGACGCTCTGCTGCACGTGCCGGCCCCGCGGGATCGAGGACAGGAAGGGCGGCTTGTCGACGACGACGAGGCGCTCGTCGTGATGCACCACGTGGATCGGCGCGGTCACCTCGGGCTCCTCGCGCAGGTCGCGGTGGAACCAGACGAACCGGTGGGGGCCGTACGGGTCGTCCGCGCGCACCGCCCGGCCGTCCTCGTCGACAAAGCGCCCGTGCTCCAGCATGTCGGCCACGTCGACGTGCGCCGGCAGCCTGTCCCGCAACCAGTCGCCCATCGTCGGCCAGCTATCGGTGTCGGTGCGGTCGGGGGTGCGCAGCCACGCGGCACTCAGGCCGTGGCGCGGCGGCAGGGGTGATCGGGGAGGCACGCTACGGCGCCCCGAGCGGCGCCAGCAGGTCGAGGGCGACCGCCCGGGCGGCAGCGGTGCGGGTCGCCTGGTCGCCGCCGATCGGCAGCGGCGACTCCCCTCCGACGGCGCCGAGCATGAGCGCCGCGAACAGCAGCGTCGCGCGCAGCGAGGCCTCGGGCGTGGGGTCGTCGCCCGCGATGGCCGACACGAGGGTGCGCAGCACGCCGAGCTGCATGCCGCCGAACTCGCTGCGCTCGACGACCGCGGGGTTGGTCTGCCCGAACCTCAGGATGATCCCGCCGTCGGACTGCACGAGGGCGAGCAGCCGGTCGACCAGCTGCTCGTCGCGCGCGCGCCCCGGCGGCTCCGTCCGAGCCCACGACGCCAGCTCGTCGAACCGCTCGGCATAGCCGGACATCGCGCTGCCGACGATGTCCTCCTTGGTGCGGAAGTGGTAGTAGAGCGCGGCCTTGGTGACACCGACCTCGTCGGCGATCTCGCGCAACGAGGTCTTGTCGTAGCCGTGCTCGACGAACCGGCGCATAGCGACGGCCACGATCTGGTCCCTCGTCGCACTCCCGTCGCGGGGCATCGGACTCCTCTTCCTGTGGCAGCTCTCAGCAAGCCTACTTGACGACCGGCAAGTAACCGGGACTACCCTCGACGCGTTACTAGCCGGTCGACAAGTAAGGAGCAATGAGATGGCCACCGCCACGATGCCACGCCCGCCGGAAAACGGCCTGAGCCCGAGGCGCCTMGGGCTCATCATGGTCAGCCTCGTGCTGGCCCTCGTCCCCCTCCAGCTCGACGCGCTCGTCGCCGCCACCGCGCTGCCGACGATCGCGGGAGACCTCGGCGGCTTCGACGATCTCGCCTGGATCACCACGTCGTACCTGCTCGCCATGGCGATCGGCACGATCGTCGCGGGCCGTCTGGGCGACATTTTCGGCCGTCGACCCCTGCTGCTCGTCGCCCTCGTCGCGTTCGGCGTCGGCTCCGTGCTCACCGGCCTGGCGCCGAGCATCGGCGCGCTCATCGCCGCGCGGACGCTGCAGGGTCTCGGGGCTGGCATGACGTTCACCAGCCTGCTCGCGGTGGTCGCGGACGTCGCACCGCCCGACCGGCGCGCCCGCTACCAGGGCATCCTCGGCGCGATCGCGCCCGTGTCGATGATCGTCGGGCCGTGGGCGGGTGGCGTCATCACCGAGCACCTGGGCTGGCGCTGGATCTTCCTGCTGAACGTGCCGCTGGTCCTGGCCTCGATCGCCGGCGTGCTGGCCTTCGTCCGCCTGCCGGCACGCCCCCGCGGCGGCCGGGTCGACGTCGCCGGGCTCGTCGCCGTCGTCTTCGCGAGCTCCGGCCTCGTGCTCGCCGCCACGTGGGGCGGACACCGGTACGGGTGGGGCTCGTGGCAGGTGCTCGGCGCCCTGCTCGTCGCCGCCGTCGCCATCGGCGCGCTCGTCGTCGTCGAGCGTCGGGCCACCCACCCCGTCCTGCCGCTCGACCTGTTCCGCACCCGGTCGGTCGTGCTCTCCTTCGTGGTGCTCGCCCTGGCCATGGGCGCCGTCATGACCAGCGCGATCACCTACCTGCCGGTGTTCCTCCAGCTGGTGCAGGGGCACTCGGCGAGCAACAGCGGCCTGCTGCTGCTCCCGTTGCTGCTGCCGGCGATCGTGGTCGGCGTGCTGACGGGCCGCTTCACGACGACACCCGCGCGCTTCCGGCCGGCCATGGTGCTCGGCACCGCGGTGGTGGTGGCGGCGAGCGTCCTGCTGGCCACCATGACCGTCGACACGTCCGCCTGGGTCACCGCGAGCTACATGGTGCTGGCCGGGTTCGGCATCGGGCTGCTCTTCCAGACGCCCATGGTGCTCGTGCAGAACTCCGTGCGCCCCGACGAGGTCGGCGCGGCCACCGGCGCCGCGGGCTTCATGCGGATGATCGGTGCCGCGGTGGGCGCGGGCGCGCTCGGCGCCCTGTTCTCCAGCGCCGTCGCCGGCGCGATGCCCGACGGCGTCGACGCGGCGTCCCTGACGCCCGAGCGCCTCGCGTCCCTGCCGACGGCCGTCGAGTCGGCGGCGCGGGCGGCGGTCGCGACGGGGTCGTCGGCGCTCTTCTGGGTCGCGGCGGCGCTGGCGGCGATCGCGCTCGTCGCGGCGCTGGCCCTGCCGCGGAGCGCACCGGTCGACGAGTCCGACGCACCGGCGACAATGGCGGCATGACCCTGGACGAGGCCGTCGCGGCCGTCGAAGCGACCCTGGGCTCCGCTGACCTGCGCGTGGACCGCCGCCGGGTGCGCGAGGACGCGTCGTCGTTCCTGCTGGTGGTCCTCGACACCAGCGGTGGGCGGAGCGCCGGGCCGATCGCCAACGGGCCCCGCCTCGTCGACAAGGCGAGCGGCGAGGTGAGCCGGCTGACCGTGCCCGATGCGGTCGCGCGCGCCGAGCGGATGGCGCCCGCGCGGTCCTAGGGACGCATCCGCCCTCGCCCGTCATCTCGGCGCGATACGTTCACGCCTGTACCGGGCAACCGTCCGTTCCACCGCGGCGGCGAAGCGGCGCCGACAGCTTGCGAGGCGTAGCGATGACCGACAGTCGTGGGGCCGGAGTCCTGGTCGGCCGCGAGGCCGAAGCGGGCATGCTGCACGCCCTGGTCGCCGACGCGTCGGCGGGGGTCGGACGGTCGGTCGTGCTCGTCGGCGAGGCCGGGATCGGCAAGAGCCGGCTCCTGCAGCAGATGGTCGACGCCGCGCCCGGAGCGCGGGTGCTGCGGGTGTCCGGGTCCGAGCCGGAACGCCAGATGAGCTACGCCGCCCTGCACCGGATCCTCCGTCCCCTCGCCGACGAGGTCGCGCGCCTCCCGGCACCGCAGCGGTCGGCGCTGCAGGTCACCTTCGGCGAGGCCGACGGCCCGACGCCGAGCAAGTTCCTGGTCGGGCTCGCGACGCTGACGATCCTGGGCGCGTCGGGCCCGGCTCCCGTGCTCTGCGTCGTCGACGACGCGCACTGGGTGGACCGTGAGTCGCTCGACGCGCTGGCGTTCGTCGCGCGCCGGCTGGAGCGCGAGTCCGTCGCGCTGGTGCTGGCGACGCGGGACGAGGCCGCGGTCCTGTCGGCGCTCGACAGTCTGGACCGGATCGAGCTCGCCGGGCTCACGCTGCCGGCGGCGACGACCCTGCTCGCCCAGCGTGTGACCGGCCGGGTGCACGCGGCCGTCGTCGCGAGCATCGTCGCGCACAGCAACGGCAACCCGCTCGCCGCGATCGCCATCGCCCAGTCGCTCAGCCCACAGCAGCGCGCCGGCACCGCAGCACTGCCCGACCCGTTGCCGCTGGCCAGCGGGATCCAGGACTACTTCCTGCGGGCCGTCGCCGCCCTGCCCCGCGCGGCGCAGGAGTTCGCGCTCCTCGCGGCCTGCGGATCGGCAGACGATCCGCAGACCGTGTGGCGCGCCGCCCAGCTACGAGGGCTGACCCCGCAGGACGCCGACCAGGCAGCGGTGGCGGAGATCTGCTCGGTGCGGGACGAGGTCCGGTTCGCCCACCCCCTGGTGCGCTCCGCGATCTACGGCTCCGCGGCACCGCACGCCCGCAGGGCGGCCCACGCCGCGCTCGCCGACGCGACCGCCCCGACCGATCCCGACCGGCGGGCATGGCACCTGGCGGAGGCGGCCGGCGCCCCGGACGACGCGGTCGCGGTCGAGCTCGAGCGTTCCGCCCTGCGCGCCCGCGCGCGCGGCGGCTACGCCGCGCAGGCGACGTTCCTGAGACGCGCCGCCGAGCTCACGACGGACCCGACGGTCGCGCTGCGCCGGGCGCTGGACGCTGCCGACGCATACGTCCTCTCCGGAGACCTCGAGACCGCCGGCGTCCTCGTCGGGCAGAGCGCCTCGTCGGCGACCGGTCCGCAACGGGCCCGGGGGCTCCTGGTCGAGGCCGAGATCGACATCGCGCGTGCGCGTCCCGCCCAGGCCGCCGCGACGCTCATGCATGCCGTCGCGGAGGCGGCACCGGGCGACACCGCCTTCATCCGCGACTGCCTGTGCGAGGGGTTGCTGTCGGCCATCATGGCCGGCCGGTACCTGAGCGGGACCACCCACCGGGCGGTCGCTGCCGCCACGCTGTCCTCGGCGGCGCGGCGTCCGCGGTCCGAGGCTCTCGACCAGCTGTTCGACGCGTTCGCGACCCGGATCGGCTCGGGCTACGAGGCCGCCGTGGGCCCCATGCGTGGGGCGCTCGACGCGCTGACGGTCGACGCCGGCGACCTCGGCCGGAACACCGTCGGCGCGGTCCTGCTCGCCATGATGGCGTGCGACGAGCTGTGGGACGAGGCAGCACGGCGCGAGCTGGTCGGCCGGCTCGAGCTGCGGCTCCGCCAGGAGGGCGCGCTGGTCGACCTGTCCGTCACCCTCTCGTCGGGCGCCGCCGGCCTGGTTCGCGAGGGGCGGTTCACCGAGGCCACCGTGCTGTATGCGGAGAGCCAGGAGCTGAGCGCGGCCTATGGCCTGCGCAGCGAGGTCCCGTGGGTCCTGCTGTACGCGTGGCAGGGCCGCGACGCGCAGACGCGAGAGCTGGCTGCCCTCATGCGTGGCCAGCAGAGCCTCGGCCTCTGGACCTCGTTCGCCGCGCACTGCCTGGCTGTCCTGGCGCTCGGTCAGCAGGACTATGCGGTCGCGCGCGACCTGCTCACCGAGATCTTCGACGACGACACGCCCGGGTTCTCCAGCACGTCCCTGCCGGACCTGGTCGAGGCGGCCGCCCGTGCGGGAGACGAGGCGGGTGCCCGGCGTGCCCTCGACCGGCTGGCGGACCGGGCGGTCGCGGCCTCGACGCCGTTGGCGGCGGGACTGCTGGCCCGCTCGCAGGCGCTGCTCGCACCGGACGACCAGGCCGAGGACCTGTTCGTCGCCGCCGTGGCACTGCTCCGGACCACGGGCGTGGCGACGGACGTCGCGCGCGCCCACCTGCTCTACGGGGAGTGGTTGCGCCGCACGGGCCGGCGCGTCGACGCGCGGACGCAGCTGCGACGCGCGCACGAGCTGTTCGCTGCGATGGGCGCGGGCGCGTTCGCGGAGCGGGCACGTTCCGCGCTGCTGGCCACCGGCGAGCGCGCCTCCGCACCGGCGCGCGACGGGGCGGACGGGACGCTCACGCCCCAGGAGTCGCGCATCGCCGCCCTTGCCGCGCGCGGCATGACGAACGCCGAGATCGCATCGAACCTGTTCGTCACCTCGTCGACGATCGAGTTCCACATGACCAAGATCCTGCGCAAGACCGGCGCGACCTCACGGCGCGAGCTGCGCGGCCTCCTGGGGGTCCCGGCGCACTGACTGGGGTGTTTCCCGGGCGCGGACGAATCGGACGCCGTGGTCCGGTGGAGGCATGGACCAGGAGCTGGCAGGCAAGGTCGTCGTCGTCACCGGCGCGCGCCGCGGGATCGGTCTCGCGATCGTGCGCGCGCTGGTCGCCGAGGGTGCGCTCGTGGTCGCCGGCGTGCGGTCGCCGAACGCGGAGCTGGAGTCGTTCGGCGACCGGGTGCACGTCGTCACCGGTGACCTGGCCACCGCCGAGGGGCCGGGCCTGCTCGTCGGGGCCGCGATCGCCGCGCACGGCCGGCTCGACGTCCTGGTGAACAACGTCGGCGGGGTCCGTCCTCGCCTCGACGGCGTCACCGCGGTGTCCGACGACGACTGGTCGTGGGCGTTCGCCACCAACCTGATGCCGGCGGTCCGGGCCACCCGGGCCGCGCTGCCGCACCTGCTGGCCAGCGCGCCGTCGTCCGTGGTGACGATCAGCTCGGTGAACGCCACGCTGCCCGACCCGGCGGTGGTCGACTACAGCGCAGCGAAGGCGGCGCTGTCGAGCTACAGCAAGTCGCTCTCCCGCGAGGTCGGCCCGCTCGGCGTCCGGGTCAACACGATCAGCCCCGGGCCCGTGGCTACCGACCTCTGGCTCGGCGGAGGTGGCGTCGCCGAGACGATCGCCGCCCGCAGCGGCCGGACCCCGGCGGAGGTCGCCGCCGGCGCGGCTGCCGACTCCGCCACCGGCCGGTTCACCCGTCCCGACGAGGTGGCCGACCTCGTCGTCCTGCTCGCCGGATCCCGCGCGGGGAACGCCACCGGCATCGACATCCGCATCGACGGCGGGCTCGTCACCACCCTGTGACCGGCCGCCTCCACCTCTGAGGAGCGCACCATGCCTGCACCGACCACCCGGAGCGCACGCGTCGTCGTGCGCACGCTCGCCACCGCGATCCTGCTCTGCCTCGCCGCCGCGTTCAGCATGGGCAGCGCGAGCGCGCACCGCCCGGAGGCACCCAAGCCGACGGTCGTCCTCGTGCACGGGGCGTTCGCGGACGCGTCGAGCTGGTCGGAGGTCACGCAGCGCCTGCAGCGCAAGGGCTACACGGTGTACGCGCCGGCGAACCCGCTGCGGGGCATCGCCCCGGACGCCGACTACCTGCGCTCGTTCCTGGCGACCGTCCCCGGGCCGATCGTGCTGGTCGGGCACTCGTACGGAGGCGCCGTCATCACGAACGCGGCGACCGGCAACGCGAACGTCCAGGCCCTCGTCTACGTCGCCGCCTACGCGCTCGACGAGGGCGAGAGCATCGGGGCCGCCAACGCGCTCGGCGGCGGGACCGCCCTGCTCGGCCAGCACATCGTCGTCCGCCCCACGGCCGGCGCCGCGCCCGGCGACGTCGACGCCTACGTCGATCCCGCGTACTTCCGCGACGTCTTCGCGGCGGACCTGCCGGCGTCGCAGGCCTCGGTGATGGCCGCCGGACAGCGCCCGCTGCTGGCCTCGGCCCTCGGCACCCCGTCGGGCGTCCCCGCGTGGCGCACCATCCCGTCCTGGTACGTCGTCGCCACCAGGGACCACGCGATCCCGCCCGAGGCCGAGCGCTCCATGGCGGCCCGTGCCGGATCGCACACCGTCGAGCTGAACACCTCGCACGTCCCGATGCTCAGCCGTCCCGACGCCGTCGCCCAGGTCATCCTCGACGCCGCCGGGCGCTGAGTCCCCGTCCCACTCCAAGGAGCACCCATGACCGAGAACCCGCCCGTCGTCCTCATCCACGGCCTCTGGATCCACGCCTCCGCCTGGGCACCCTGGATCGACCTGCTCGCGACGCGGGGCTTCACCGCGACCGCCCCGGGCTGGCCGGGAGAGGCCGCCACGGTCGCCGAGACCCGTGAGCACCCCGAGCCGCAGAACGACGTCGGCATCACGGCGATCTGCGAGCACTACGCCGGCATCTTCGAGGCGCAGGGCATCAAGCCGATCGTGATCGGCCACTCGTTCGGCGGCCTCATCGCCCAGGAGCTGCTCGCCCACGACCTCGCTGTCGCCGCCGTCGCCATCGACCCGGCACCCATCAAGGGCGTCAAGGCGCTGCCGTTCTCGCAGCTGAAGTCCGGGCTGCCGGTGCTCGGCAACCCGGCGAACAAGAAGCGCACCGTCGCACTGACCGCGAAGGAGTTCCGCTACAGCTTCGGCAACGCGCTCAGCCAGGAGGAGTCCGACAGCCTGTGGGAGGCGTTCACCATCCCGGGCCCGGGCCGCCCGCTGTTCGAGGACGCGGCCGCCAACTTCTCCCGCCGGTCGCCGGCCACCGTCGACACCCACACGGCCGTGCGCGGTCCGCTGCTGCTCACCTCCGGCTCGGTCGACCACACGGTGCCGGCCAAGGTGACGCGCGAGGTGTTCCGCCTGTACGCCGACAACACCGCCTCGTCGACGGAGTACCACGAGTTCGAGGGCAAGGGGCACTCGCTCACGATCGACGCCGGGTGGTCCGACGTCGCCGAGGTCGTCCTCGACTGGCTCGCGACGAAGGGCTTCGGCGCCCCCGCGCCCGTGGTCGCCGACTCCGTGGCGTAGGACTGCGGCGCCGCCGGCACGCTCGATCGGGCGCCTCGCCGCCCGATCGAGCGTGCTGCGACCCTTGGCAGACCGGCCCGGGAGCGGCCAGAGTCGTCACATGCCCACGGCCGGAGCCCTGCCCGCCACGTTCGAGGGCGAGGTCCTCGTCCCTGGCTCGCCCGAGTACGACGCTGCGCGCGTCGTCTGGAACGGCGCCGTCGACCGTCGACCCGCGTACGTCGTGCGGTGCGCCGGCACCGACGACGTGCGTGCCGCGGTGCGGGCGGCGCGCGACCTCGGCCTGCCGCTCGGCGTGCGCGGCGGCGGGCACAGCGCGGCGGGCTGGGCGGTGCCCGACGGCGGCCTCATGATCGACCTGTCCCGGATGCGGGCCGTCGCCGTCGACCCGGCAGCCCGCACGGCGCAGGTGCAGGGCGGGGCGCTGCTCGGCTCGCTCGACGCGGCCTCGCAGCCGTACGGGCTCGCGACCACCGCCGGGATCGTGTCGCACACGGGCATCGGCGGCCTGGCGCTGGGCGGGGGCGTCGGCTGGCTCGGCCGGGAGCGCGGCCTGACCTGCGACAACGCGCTCGGGTACGAGGTCGTGACGGCGGACGGCGAGCTCGTCCACGCGACCGCCGACGGGCACCCCGACCTGTTCTGGGCGCTGCGGGGCGGGGGCGGCAACTTCGGGGTCGTCACGCGCTTCGACCTCGCGCTGCACGACGTCGGCACGCAGGCGCTCGTCGCCGAGGTGGACCTCGATCCGGCGCGCGGCCTCGACGCGCTCCGGGCGTGGCTGGCGTGGTCCGACGACGCGCCGAGGCGCGCGACCCTCTTCGCAGAGGTGCGCGCGGGCTCGCCGCTGACGCTCGGATTCGTCTGGGTCGGCCCGCCCGACGACGCCGCCTCCACCATCGCGCGGCTCGACGGCCTCGGCGACGTGCTGGCCCGCCGCGTCGCGCCGATCAGCTACCTGGACCTGCAGCGGCAGTCCGACGTCGGTTCGGCGTACGGCTTCCGGCGCTACGCCAAGAGCCACTACGTCCGGGAGCTCCCCGACGCGGCCCTCGAGGCGTTCCTCGCCCACACCGAGGCGGATCTGGGTGCCGCGAGCCTCGTCGCGTACGGCGGCGCCATCGCGGACGTCGACCCGACGGCGACGGCCTTCGCGCACCGCGACACCCGGTTCGAGTACGACGTGGGCGCCAAGTGGGAGGACCCGGCCGACGACGAGCGCCACGCCGCGACCTGCCGGCGCCTCGCGGCGACGATCGAGCCGTGGAGCGTCGGCGTGTACGTCAACGCGCTCGGCGTCGAGGGCGTCGCGGGCGTGCACCGGGCCTACGGACCCGCCACCTTCGCGCGACTGCAGGAGGTCAAGTCGGCCTGGGACCCCGACAACGTCTTCCGGCTCAACCAGAACGTCCCCCCGGCCTGAGCCGGGACACGACCGCTACCCGACGGAGGGGCTCCGACCATGCCGAGCGCGACGGACTGGCACAGGATCGACGGCGTGACGACGGCCTGGTTCGACGCGCCGTCGCTGAGCGCGGGGGCCGAGCTGGCCGCGCGCATCGTGGAGGTGTCGCCCGAGATCGCGGTCGACCTGCGCTCCTCGGGCGTGCGCGTCCGTCCAGGCTCGGCCGAGCACGGAGACGCCGTGTCCGCGGCTGCGCGGGACCTCGGGCTGGGAGCAGACCCTGCCGCGCTGCAGCACCTGAGCGTCGTGCTCGAGTCCGCGGACCCGTCGGCGGTCCGGCCGTTCTGGCAGAGCGCGCTCGACTACGCCACGACGGACGCCGGCGGCCTGGCGGACCCGCTGCGGCGCGACCCCGCGCTACGGATCCGCCGGTCGACCGAGTCACGACCACTACGCAACCGGTTCCACGTCGACGTCGTGCGGCCCGCCGCGGCGGTCGAGCAGGCGGATCTCGGTGAGGCCTCGGGACCGTTCGGGGTCCGGCACGTCGACCCCGACGGCAACGAGGTCGACCTGGTGCCGGGCGACGCGCTCAGCGAGAGCGGCGGGACGGCCGACTGGCAGGCGGTGTTCAGCGCGATGGCCTGCTACCGCACCGCGTCGCCGACGCAACAGCGCGACCTGGCCGCCGCGGCCGCGGCACTGGCCGACGGGGCGGGCTTCCCGCTGCTGGTCGACCTGCGCCCCGGGCTCGTGATCCTCGACAGCGGCAAGGACCTGTGGGAGGCCGAGGCCCATGGGCTCGAGCTCGAGTTCGCCGAGCTCGCCGAGCACCTTCAGGCCGCCGCCCGCGACCTCGGGGCCACGGTGGATCTCAGCGTCCCCCGCTTCGCCCAGCTCGTCCTCGACGCCGCCGACATCGACGCGGTCCGCGCGTTCTGGGTCGCCGCGCTCGGGTACACGCCCGACCCGCGGGCCTGGGTCCTCGACATCGACGACCCGCGGCGGCTGAACCCGGTGCTGATGTTCCAGGAGATCGACACGTCGGAGACGGAGCGTCTCCGACAGCGCAACCGCACGCACCTCGAGCTCGCGGTGCCGGCGGACCTCGCGCAGGCGCGCCTCGCCACGACCCTCTCCGCCGGCGGCCGACTGCTCGACGAGTCGGACGGTCGGCGGCGGGTCGCCGACCCCGAGGGCAACGAGCTGGTGATCGTCAGCGCGACGTGAGCTCCCGCTCAGCTGACTGCAACACCTCCGGGAGGACCCGATGAGACCTTGGTCCCCCACCGCGGCAAGCCAGCGCCGATAGTGTTTTTGTCATAACTAGCGCCCGGCGTTCACCACTGGGGTTGGCCGTCGCGCTCGGCGGAGCATCGATCCCGCCCCGGTCTTTCTCGCCCACAACACCCTTGCGATGGAGAAATTGTCATGACTACGAACGTCCAGCAGGCGCCTGCGGGCTGGTACCCGATCGACGCCGGCCATTCCCGATACTGGGACGGCTCGGCGTGGACCGAACACGTCCATGCAGCGACTCTGGAGGACGAGGACGAGGCTGCGGACGGGCTGGCACCGTCCAAGACGTCCCGCCTCAAGGGCGCCGCGACGGCCGCCGCGGGCCGGCTCACGTCGAGCGAGTTTGACGTTCCCCACGGCACGCTCTGGTCTTCCGTCGGCAAAGGAGTCGGCGGCTTGACGACCGGACGCTACTCCCTCGACATCTACTACCTGCACCTCGCCAAGGGCACCCTGCGAACCGACGCCCAGCAGGTGGCGGCCGCCGACGTGGTCGACGTCGACGTTCGCCAGTCGATGACGCAGAAGGTCCGGGGGGTCTACACAGTGACCGTCCACGTGCAGAGGGGAGCCACGCGCGAGGTTGTGACCATGGACGACATCGCCGACGGGCCCGGGGCGCAGCGGGTGATCAACGCGACTGCTCGTGACGCCAGGCTCGCGCTCGAGCACCGGTCGATCCAGATCGACGGTCTGCGTCACCAGGCGACCAATACCGTCCGCCGGGAGATCAGCTACGAGATGGCCGGGCCCGCGCCGTCCGTCGCGCCCGTGCGAGCGCTCACCGCTGCTGTCGCGCAGGTAGCCCCGGAGATCACAGTCGACGCAGTCGAGATCGGCGCACGACCCGAGGACCTGTTCGAACAGATCACGAAGCTGGCCTCACTGCGCGACGCCGGGATCCTCACGGACGAGGAGTTCTCGAGCAAGAAGGCCGACATCCTCAGCCGCATGTAGCGACCGGCCGCCCGAGGGTTCGTCTGAGGTCTGGGTCTCGCCACGACCCTCTCCGCCGGCGGCCGACTGCTGGACGAGTCGGACGGTCGCTCGCGGGTCGTCGACCCCGAGGGCAACGAGCTGGTGATCGTCAGCGGGACGTGAGCTCGCTCGGCTCGAACCTCTCCGACATCGCCCCTGCAGAGCGGTCGGCCAGCGCGAGGCCCTGGCACGTGAGGACGGCGTCGGTGAGCATCGCGACGAGCGCGTCGTCGGCGCCGGACGACGCGGCGACGGTGGCGATCGAGGCGTCGACGATCCCGCGCGTCAGGCCGCGGACGTGCCGCGGCGTACCCATGGCCCGTGTGAACTCCGCGGCCCACGCGGCAGCCGCCGGGACGGTCGCGAGCGCCTCGGTGGTGGTCGCGCGCGGCTCGCCCGGTGCGCGCCCGTCCGTCGGCGCGAGCAGCCGGTCGAGCGTCCCCAGGGCGACCGCGAGCTCGCGCGCGTCCTGCGCGCCCGCGCACCGCAGGGCGTGCCGCACGGTGACCGCGGCGATCTCGAGCGACCACGACCGGTCGTCGCTCCGGGCGCCGGTCAGCGACGGCAGCAGGTGGATGAGCGCAGGCCGCGCCGCGTCGCTCACGCGGTCGTTGACCGAGCGAGCCAGGTGGGCGAGCAGTCGATGGGTGCAGGCGGGGTGGTCGCTCCAGCGCTCACCGGCGAGCAGGCTCACCCACTCCATGAGACATCCCCCGTCGCGGGGGTCCCGATGGTGCCCGGCGGAGAGCACCGGGAGGACGTCAGGGAATGCGGAGTCGTCGTGCACGTCGAGCACCTCCGACCGGAAGGGATGCGCTCAGTGTCCGTCCGCAGCGCCCCGGCGGCAAGAGAGGGTGCGCGGGACCCGCACCGTCAGTTCGCCTCGGAGCGCCCCGCCCGCCAGTACCCCATGAACGCCACGGCCTTGCGGTCGACGCCGCACTCGGCCACGAGGTGCCGGCGCAGGGTCTTGATGACGGCGGCCTCACCGGCGAGCCAGGCGTACAGGGCGGCGTCGCTGCGCAGCGGCGCGCCCGCCTCGTCGACCGGCACCTCCCACAGCAGGCCCCCGTCGATGTCCACGTCCTCGAGCTCGATGTCCGGCGCGGGCGCCTGCCCGGGCAGCAGGCGGGCGGCCGCCGACTGCACCGCCGGGATCAGCAGCTCGCCGTGGGCGCGGCCGTCGCGGCCGTACCAGCGCACCGTCACCCCGGCCGGCGCCACCAGCGGCAGGCGGTCGCCGGACAGCGGCATCTCGATCAGGGCCTCGCCGCGGGCGTCGGCGGGCAGGCGCTCGAGGATCCCCGCGATGGCGGGCAGCGCGGTCTCGTCGCCGGCGATGAGCAGGCGGTCGGTGTGCGCCGGGGGCACGAAGTCGACACCGCCGTGCGGGCCGGCGGCCTCGGCGTTGGGGCCGAGGATCACCAGGTCGTCGCCGGGTGCGGCCGACAGCGCCCAGCGCGAGGCCGGACCGAGGTCGCCGTGCAGCACGATGTCGACGTCGATCTCGCGCCGGTCCTGCCGGACGCCGCGGGCCGTGTAGGTGCGGATCGGGTGGCGGCGGTCGTCGGGCATCGCGCGCCAGCGGCCGTACCAGTCGCCGCTTCCCGACAGGCTGAGCAGCTCGTCGTAGGAGGCGTCCGCCAGCGGCAGGAAGAACTTGATGCGCTGGTCGAAGCCGTTGTCGGCGAAGCGGTCCAGGTCGTCACCCGTGAACGTCACGCGCAGCACGCTCGGGCACATCGGCTGCACCGCGGCCACCCGCACGGCGAACATGCGGAAGGGCAGCGCGGGGGCTTCGACCTGGACGGGCACGTCGACCAGAGTAGAGGAAGGTGAGGCTGTCCTCACACGGTCGTTCGTCACACTGCGCTCCTTCGGGTCCGCCACAGCAGGGAGATGAAGTACGGGGCGCCGATCAGGGCCGTGAGCAGCCCGGCGGGGATCTGCGCGGGGGCGATGACCGTGCGGCCGAGGGTGTCGGCGACGCTGACCAGCAGCGCGCCGAGCAGGGCCGCCACGGGGACGACGCGCCCGTGGGACGACCCGACGAGCGACCGGGCCAGGTGCGGCGCCATCAGCCCGACGAACCCGACGACGCCGATCGCGGACACGGCCACGGCCGTGAGCAGGGCCGTCACGACGAGCACGCCGAGGCGCGTTCGCTCGAGCTGCACGCCGAGCACGCGCGCCACGTCGTCGTCGACCGCCAGCACGTCGAGGTCGCGGCGCCAGCGCAGCACCAGCGGAGTGAGGACCACGAGCGCGATCGCGACCGGCCACACCTGCGCGGCCGTGCGCCCGTAGGTCGAGCCCGACAGCCAGGTGAGCGCCATGGTGGTGTTGTAGGGGCTGGTCAGGACGACGATGAGCGTGATCAGGGAGGTCGCCACGGCCGAGACGCCGATGCCGACCAGCACCAGCCGGTCGGAGCTCAGCCCGCGGCGGTTGGCCAGCCCGTAGACGAGGGCGAACGTGGCCAGCGCGCCCAGGCACGCGGCGGCGGAGACGACCCAGATGGTCGTGCCGGGGACCAGCACGATCGCGAGCACCGCGCCGACGCCCGCGCCGCCGGTGATGCCGAGCAGGCCGGGATCGGCCAGCGGGTTGCGCGCGACCGCCTGCACCGTGGTGCCCGCGAGCCCGAGCGCCGCGCCGGCCAGCAGCGCGGCCAGCACACGCGGGGTGCGCTGGTCGAGCACGAAGCTCACCTGCCGCCCGCCGACCCCGGCGAACCAGTTCGCGACGTCGCCCATCAGCAGCAGGCGGTCGCCCAGCAGGAAGCCGGCCACGAGCGCGGCGACCACGGCGACGACGAGGACGCCGACGACGACCGCGACGCGCCTCCTCGATGCCGGGTGCGCGCCCACCGCGGCGGTGCTGCGCGCCGGGCCGGAGTCGCGCAGGCGGCGCGCGAGCCAGACCATGATCGCCGCGCCGAACAGGGTGGTGACCACGCCGGTCGGGACGGCGACGCCGGCGACGCCCGGCACCGCGAGCCGCAGCAGCACGTCCGCGGCCAGCACCACGACGCAGCCGGTCAGTGCCGCGAACGGCAGCAGGAGCCGGTGGTGCGCCATCCCCGGCACCCGGCCCGCGACCAGCCTCGCGATCACCGGCGCACTGAGGCCGACGAACCCGATCGGCCCGGCGACCGTCACCGCGAGCGCCGCCAGCAGCACCGCGAGCAGGACCGTGACCACGCGCGTGCGGCGGACGTCGAGGCCGAGCACCGACGCGGTGTCGTCGCCGAGCGCGAGCACGTCGAGCCGGCGCGCCCAGACCACGAGCGCGATCCCGGCGGCCAGCACCACCGGCGCCGCCTGGACCACCTTCGTGGTCCCGGACTGCACGATGGAGCCCTCGCCCCACGCGAACATCCCCTGCGTCTCCTGCGCGAACAGGATCATCAGCAGGATCGTCACCGACGACAGCGCCAGCATGGTCGCCGAACCCGCGAGCACCAGGCGCGTCGGCCCCTCGGCTCCGCCGCGCGCGATGGCCAGCACGAGCGCGGCCGCCGCGAGCCCGCCGACGAAGGCCAGCGCCCCGCTCACCGCGAACGGCAGCGCGAACCCCGTGACGGCGGCGAGGACCACGGTGAAGTACGCGCCGGCGTTGACCGCAAGGGTGTCGGGCGACGCCAGCGGGTTGCGCGCCACCGACTGCAGCGCGCTGCCCGACATGCCCAGCGCGACGCCGACCAGCAGCCCGGCGAGCACCCGCGGCGCGCGCGACGCGACGAGCACCGCGAGGGCCTCGTCGTCGCCCGAACCCGTGAGGAGGCCCAGCAGGTCGCCGAGCCCCACGCGCGACGTGCCGAGCGTGAGGTCGACCGCGGCGAGCAGCAGGACCACGGCGGTTGCGGCGACGAACACCGCCACGATGCGCCCGCGCGCCGATCCCCCGTCCGGCGTGGTGCCCGACGCCGCGGGTGCACGGGTGGGTGCGAGATCCGCGGTGACCGGCGCTGCGGGTCCTGCAGGCGTCGGTGCGTTCACGTTCATGGGTGCGTGCTCCCGGGTCGTCATGGGGGCGGCCGGCGGGGAGCCGCCCGCCGAGAGGGCCCTCAGGCTGTGATCGCGTCCACGGCGGCGTCGATGAACGCCTCGCCCGAGCGCGGGCCGCCGAACATCCAGATGCCGTCGGGCAGCCGGGTCGTGCTGCCCGAGACCACGAACGGAAGCTGCTCCCAGATCGCGTTGCCGGTCAGCCCGTCCTTGAAGGCGTCGCCCCCGTCGGTGTCGTTGCCGACGTAGAGGAACTCGAGGTCGCCGAGGCCGGTCAGACCCTCGACGTCCGTCTGCGCGAGGCCGTAGTCGGGGTCGCCCTCGCCGGTCCACGCGTTCGTCAGGCCCAGGAGCTGCGCGACGCCGCCGAGGTAGGAGCCCGGGGTGTACATGCGGATGGAGACGGCGCCGTCGGTCACCCAGCCGTCGGCGAACGTGAAGGCGGCGCCCGCCTTGCCGGCCCCGTCCAGCGTGGCCTTCGCCTCGTCCACCGCCGCGTCGAAGTCGGCGAGCGCCGCCTCCGCCTCCTCGGACGTCCCGGTCGCCTCGCCCAGGATCTCGAGCGTGCTGCGCATCTTGCCGATCGGGTCGGACGCGTCCGAGCCGCGCAGCGCGATGACGGGGTACTCGGCCTCGATCTGCTCGATGACCTCGGCGGGCAGGTCCGTGGTGGTGACCACGAGGTCGGGGTCGAGGGCCGCGATCGCGTCCAGCGAGGGCTCGCCGCGGAAGCCGACGTCCGGCGTCGAGGCGTCCAGAGGCACGACCGTGTCCCACGTGTTGTAGCCCGCGACGTCGGCCGCGCCCACGGGCGTGACGCCCAGCGTCAGCAGGTTCTCCGTGAGGCCCCACTCGAGCGAGACGACCTTGGTGGCGGGTGCGTCGAGCTCGACGGTGCCGCGGTCGTCGGTGACCGAGATCGGGCCGCCGGTCGCGGCGGCCGACTCGACGGGCGCGGCACCCGCCGCCTCCTCGGTGGTGCCGCAGGCAGCGAGCAGCAGGGCGGCGCCCGCGAGCAGGGCAGGGAAGGTCAGCGTGCGCACAGGGATGTCCTCTGGGGTCGGTGGAACAGGGCGTGCTAGGCGGTGGTCAGGTGCGAGCGGTGCGTGTGCCTGCCGACGGGCCGGGTGTGCACGCGGCCCGTGCGCTCGTCGCGCACCACCTCGATGCGGATCCCGTACGTCTCGGTGAGGGCGTCGGCGGTGAGCACCTCATGGGGCCTGCCGGAGCCGACGACCTCGCCGCGGCGCAGCAGCACCACGTGGTCGGCGACGGCCGCGGCCTGGTCGAGGTCGTGCAGGACGACGCCGACGGCGACGCCGTGGTCGTCGGCCAGGTCCCGGACCAGGTCGAGGATCTCGACCTGGTAGCGCAGGTCGAGGTACGTGGTCGGCTCGTCCAGCAGCAGCACGCGGGTGTCCTGGGCGAGGCACGTGGCCAGCCAGACGCGCTGCAGCTCGCCGCCGGACAGCTCGTCGACGCCGCGGTCCGCCATCGACCCGACGCCCGTGACCTCCATGGCCCACGCGACGGCGCGCGGCCCGTCGGCGTCGTTCTGCCGCCAGCGACCGCGGTAGGGGTGCCGGCCGTAGCGGACGACGTCCCGGACGCTGACCCCCGACGGCGTCGGCCGCGACTGGGACAGCAGCGTCACGCGCCGCGCGAAGTCCTTGGCGGACAGTGCGTGCGCGTCGGGGACGTCGGGGAGGCTCACCGTTCCGGCCTCGGGGGCGTGCAGCCGAGCGAGCGCCCGCAGTACCGTCGACTTGCCCGAGCCGTTGGGCCCGATCAGGGCCGTGACCTGCCCGGGCCGCAGCCGCAGGTCGGCCGACGTCACGACGACGGTGCCGTGGTACGCCAGGGTCAGGCCGTCGCCGCGCAGGGCGTCCGAGGTGGTCACGCGTGCAGGTTAGCCTTATCTAAGTAAGGGTTGCCAAACCTTGCTCACGTGGTGAACGTCACACCCACCGTGCGCTAGACGACGCCCCCGAACGCCAGACCGAGCAGGTACGTGGCCGCTGCCGCGCCGTAACCGATGGCCAGCTGCCGCAGCGCACGCTTGGCCGGCGACGCCCCGGAGAGCACCCCCACCGTCGCGCCCGTCGCCAGCAGCGCGAGCCCGACGAGCACCGACGCCCACACCACGGCCGTCAGCCCCTCGGCGCCGAGCAGGTACGGCAGCACCGGGATGGCCGCACCGGACGCGAAGAAGCAGAAGCTCGCCGCCGACGCGCCGATCGCCGAGCCGACCGCCTCGTGCTCGTCGACCACCTCGACCTCCGCCTGCTCCGCCAACGCGTCGGCCTGGTCCAGCGACCCCAGGACCTCGTCGGCACGGGCCTGCGCCTCGTCCGGCTCCATGCCCCGGGCGCGATAGACCAGGGCGAGCTCGTTGGCGTCCACGTCGAGGTGCGGCAGCGCGGCCCGGGCCGCCTGACCGGGGCGCGACGCCTCGAGCAGCTCGCGCTGCGACCGAACCGACACGTACTCGCCGGCGCCCATGGACAGCGCGCCCGCGAGCAGCCCCGCCAGGCCCGTGAGCAGCACGGCCGCCGTCGACGCGCCGCTCGCGCCGATGCCGAGCACCAGCGCGAGGTTGCTCACCAGCCCGTCGTTGGCGCCGAACACCGCCGCGCGGAACGTGCCCGAGATGCGGTTGCGCCCCCGCGTGGCCAGGCCGCGCACGACCTCCTCGTGGATGGCCTCGTCCGCGGCCATGGCCGGGGTGGCGTCCTCGTCGTCGTCGTACCCCGAGCGCGCCTCCGCCCGCTGCGCGAGCGCCAGGACGAACACCGAACCGAACCGCCGGGCCAGGAATCCCAGGGTCCGGGTGCGGAAGTCGCCCCGGAGCGGCCTGCCGACGTCGTCGCCCAGCAGATCCAACCAGTGCTGCTCGTGCCGCCCCTCGGCATCCGCCAGCGCGAGCAGGATCTGGCGCTCCTCGCCCGTGCGCCGCGACGCGATGTCGCGGTAGACCGCCGCCTCGGCGCGCTCGTCGGCAAGGTACTTGCGCCACCTCCGGACCTGGGACCGGGAGGGGCTCTGACGTGCGGTGGAAGTGTTCGGCACTGCTCCATGGTCGCAGCCGCTGCTGCGACAAATCGCCTTGAGGCCGGTGTTCAGGTTGCCGAATCATCAGATGTGCAGAACCGTGGCGGGAACCGACGGGCGCCCAAGGCGGTGTTCGTCCCCGTTCCACTCTCCGGGAGGCTCCCCTTGTATGCCGAGACGGCCGTGGCGCCCGCGCTCTCCGCGATCGCTCCCGCGCGCCACTGGGCACGAGACCGACTGACCGAGGCCGGCGTCGACGACGGGCGCCTCGAGCTGCTCGTCCTGCTGGTCAGCGAGCTGGTCACCAACGCCGTGGCGCACGCCGACCCGCCCGTGGTCCTGCGCGTGCACGTCGACGAGGAGCGCACGCGCGTCGAGGTCACCGACGGCGTCCGCGAGGTGCCCGTGGTGCGCAACCCGCCGCCCACCGCGCTCGGCGGTCGCGGCGTGATGTTCGTCGACAAGCTCGCCTCGAGCTGGGGCACGTCGGAGGAGCAGGGCGAGGCCGCCAAGGCCGTCTGGTTCGAGCTCCGGCACGACGACGTCAGCGAGCTGGGCCGCTTCGGCCGCTGAGTGCCGCTGCGGCGCGTCCGCGACGTCCGGTCACCGAAGGACGACCGTGTAGACCCGCGCCAGCCGTCCGTCCCGGACGAAGCCCATGTCGACGCCGCTGACCACCGCATCGCCGTCCGCCGGGCCGAGCTCCCATGCGAGGTAGCCGAGGTCCTGGACCTGGTAGACGTCCCCCGCCGGCCGGAAGACGACGTCGGGAGCGCCGTCGAGGATGCCCTGCGCCTTGGCGTGCAACGCGTCGTGGCCCTGGAGCTGCCCCTCGGCGTCGGCGAAGACGACGTCCGGCGTGTAGGTCCGACGGATCGCCTCCAGCCGGCGGTCGGGGTCACGTTCGCCGAAGACCTCCAGCAAGTTCGCGCGCATCAGCGACTCCAACAGGTCCGGCATGGCGTCCTCCACGGTCGAGACGGTCGGCAGGCGGCTACTGATCCCAGGGTGCCGTCTCGTCGAGCTTCTTGTAGTACTTCGCCAGGTGGCTCTTGATGCGGTCGCGGTCCTTGGCCGGGACGTCGACCCCGCCGCGCGACCCCTGCATCACCGCCGCCGCTGCGAAGACGCCGCGCGGGACGGCCGTGAGCTTTCCGTCGATCACGTCGGCGATCAGCAGCTTGTAGGCGGTGAAGTTCTCCTTGGAGTCGGCGTCGTACCAGACGTGCGCGTCGCGGTACTTCTCGTTGGGCTCGGCCTCGGCCTTCGCCCAGGCCCGCACGCGCTTCTCGGCGGCGTCGCCGTCCCACGCGCGGTCGCGGTCGGCCAGGGGAAGGTCGCCGAATGCGGTCACAGCCATGTCGATCGTCCTCTCAGTCGGTGGGGGCGGCGGCGCGGAGCTTCTCGAGCAGCGGGCCGGCCGCCGTCGACAGGAACTCGTCCTGCCGCTCGTCGCCCACCTGCACGAGCGCGATGTCGGTGAAGCCGGCCTCCCAGTAGGCGGAGACGGCCTCGACCACGGCATCCAGGTCCGGGCCGCACGGGATCTGCTCGGCCACATCGGACGGCCGCACGAACTGGCTGGCCGCGTCGAACGCCTCCGTGGTCGGCAGGTCGGCGTTCACCTTCCAGCCGCCGGCGAACCAGCGGAACTGCTCGTGCGCACGGGCGATCGCCGCGTCCCGGTCCGGGTCCCAGCTGATGGGGATCTGCCCGATCTTGCGGGACTCGGGCAGCGCGTGCCCGCGGACGTCGTCCCAGTGCCGGATGGCGTCCGCGTCGGGCTCCACCGCGACCAGGTGGTCGGCCAGGGTGGCGAACCGCTCGATCGAGTCCGGGCCCGAGACCGCGGCGCCGATCTGGATCGGCTCGTCGGGCAGGTCCCACACCTTGGCGGAGTCCACCTGGAAGAAGTCGCCGGCAAAGTTCACGCGGTCGCCGGTGAGCAGCGAGCGGATGATCTCGATCGCCTCCTCGAGCATGTCCTGTCGCTCGCCGACCGCGGGCCAGCGCTCGCCGACCACGTGCTCGTTGAGGTTCTCCCCCGCGCCGACGTTGAGCTGGAACCGACCGTCGGAGAGCACCCCGAGCGTCGCGGCCTTCTGCGCGACGACGGCTGGGTGGTACCGGACGGTGGGGCAGGTCACGTAGGTCATGAGCTCGACGCGCTCGGTCGCCTGGGCGACCGCGCCCAGCAGCGTCCAGGCGTAGGGCGCATGGCCCTGCTCGTCGAGCCAGGGGAAGTAGTGGTCGCTGGACACCTCGAAGTCGAACCCGAGGCGCTCAGCGGCGATGGAGTAGCGGACCAGGTCCTTCGGTCCGGACTGCTCGGTCATGAGGGTGTATCCGAAACGGGTCACCGATCGACGGTCGCACTCCTGCCAGCGCCTCGCATCCGGTCAGGCGTCCGCCCAGGCCTCGCGCTCGGTCCGCACCGTGAAGCCCGTGCGGCCGGCCTCCTCGATCGCCAGCCCGAGCAGGTGGTCCTGGCAGCCGTCGGCCAGCGGGTACGGCGGCGGTCCGTCGCCGCGCACCCACGCGCCGGTCGCGTCCAGCAGCGATGCCACCGCGATGTCGTCGTCGGCCAGGCGGGCGCCGTGGAACGCGTTCCGGTAGAGCACGCGCCCGTCCAGGCTGAGGTGCTCCAGGTCGAACCCGTCCAGGTTCTGCTCCAGCCCGGAGACCCGGCGCACGATCGGCGAGCTGAGCACGGTGCGCTCGTCGACCCACCGGGTCACCGTGTCGTCGACGATCTCGCCGTGCGACCCGCGGATGACGATCCGGTTGGTGCGCAGCGGGTTGTGCCACTGGTTGTCCGTGAAGTCGTACAGCGCGCTGCGGCCACCGCCGAAGTCGAGAGTGGCGAGGATGTTCCAGGCGTCGGCCGGCTCGGTGGCTCCCGTCCAGCCGTCGCGGCCGAGAGGGCCGAGGAGGGGCGCGGTGAACACCGACGCCCGCACGACGACCTCCTCTCGGCCCGTGTCCAGCAACCGGCGAATGAGCCCGACCGCGTGGTACAGGTGCGTCGAGCTGATCTGTACACTCGTCGGCCGCCCGATCACGCCGTCCTCGACAGCCGCGATCCGGGCCGCGTGGGACGGCATCGCGGGGCTGTGCTCGGCCACCTGAACCAGACCCGACGAGCCCACCTCGGACCACAGGTTCCGGAGCCCGTCCGCGTCGGGGGCGGGGGGCGTCTCGGCCAGCACCGGGATCCCGAGCGACACCAGCTCGGCGGTCGCCTCCGGGGTGACCGGCCACGGGACGGAGACCACGACGAACTCGGGCCGGTCGGTGCCGCCGCCGGGCACCGCGCCCGTGACGAGCTCCTCGATGGTCCGGACCGTCGGCACGCCCCACGCCCGTTCGACCTCGGCGCCGCGCTCCGCCGACCGTGTCACCACCGCGGTCACCTGGAACCGCTCCGGCATGAGCCGGGCCATGCGGACGAAGAACTCCGCGCGCCAGCCGCTGCCGACCACGCCGAACCGGATGGGTGCCTGCTGCGTCATGCGCTGTCCTCGTCGTCGGCGGATGCGTGCGCGTCGAGACTAGTCCGCGGTGACTTCGGTGACCTGCCCGTCCTCGACGTGCCAGCGGCGCGTGAGGCGGACGGTCTCGAGCATCCGTCGGTCGTGCGTGACCAGCAGGATCGTGCCGTCGAACGAGTCGAGCGCCGACTCCAGCTGCTCGATCGCGGGCAGGTCCAGGTGGTTGGTCGGCTCGTCGAGCACCAGCAGGTTGACGCCGCGCGCCTGCAGGAGGGCCAGGGCCGCGCGGGTGCGCTCGCCGGGCGACTGGGACGACGCGGGCCGGTGGATGTGGTGGCCGCCCAGGCCGAACTTGGCCAGCAGCGTACGGACGTCGGCGGTGGGCCAGTCGGGCACCTCGCGGGCGAACGCGTCACCCAGCGGCTCGTCGCCCTCGAACGCGCGCCTGGCCTGGTCGACCTCGCCGACGAGCACACCGGAGCCGAGGTCGACCGCCCCGGACGTGGGCTGCAGCCGGCCGAGCAGGAGCGCCAGCAGCGTCGACTTGCCCGACCCGTTGGGACCGGTCACGGCGACGCGGTCCTTCCAGTCCAGCTGCAGGTCGACCGGCCCGAGCGTGAACGCGCCCCGCGTCACCACGGCGTGCCGCGCCACGGCGACCACCGCACCGGAACGCCCGGCGGTCGCGATCGACATCTGGAGCTGCCACTCCTTGCGGGGCTCCTCGACGACGTCCAGCCGCGCGATCATCTTGTCGGTCTGCCGCGCCTTCGCCGCCTGCTTCTCGGACGTCTCGCCGCGGTGGTGCTTCACGTGCTTGTCGTTGTCGGTCGCCTTGCGACGGGCGTTGCGCACGCCCTTCTCCATCCACGCACGCTGCATGCGCGCGCGGGCGTTGAGCGCGTCGAGCCGCGACGAGTAGCCCTCGTACGCCTCGCGCGCGCGGCGACGGGCGATCGAGCGCTCCTCCAGGTACGAGTCGTAGCTGCCGCCGTACGTGGACACGCGCTGCAGGCTGCGGTCGATCTCCACGACGGCGGTGACCGTGCGGCTGAGGAACTCCCGGTCGTGGCTCACGACGACGATCGCGGCCTCGGACCGCTCGACGAACTCCTCCAGCCGGTCCAGGCCGGCGGCGTCGAGGTCGTTGGTCGGCTCATCGAGGAGGTACAGGTCGTACCGCGACAGCAGCAGCGCCGCGAGGCCCACGCGCGCCGCCTGGCCGCCGGACAGCGCCGTCATCGGGTGGTCGAGGTCGACGGTCAGGCCGAGGTCGTCGGCCACCGTGCCCAGCCTCGCCTCKAGGTCGGCGCCGCCGAGGGACAGCCACCGCTCGAGCGCCTCGGAGAAGGCGTCGTCGGCGCCCTCCTCCCCCGCGCCCAGGGCCTCCGCGGCCGCGTCCATGTCGCGCTGAGMCGGGGCGACGCCCGTGCGGCGCTCGAGGTGGGCGCGCACCGACTCGCCGTCCAGCCGCTCGATCTCCTGCGCCAGGAACCCCCGCTGCGCGTGCGCGGGCGACACGGTCACCGAGCCGGTGTCGGGCGGCCGGATCCCGCCCAGGATGCGCAGCAGGGTGGACTTCCCCGCGCCGTTGGGCCCGACCAGCCCGATCACGTCACCGGGCGCGACGACGAGGTCGACGCCCGAGAACAGCTCCCGATCGCCGAAGCCGGCCCCGACTCCCTTGGCCTGCACTGTGGCGGTCATGCGGTCATTCTCCTTGCTCGGCGAAGGTGCGAAGGTACGCGGACGGGCCGCCCGCGCACCTTCCTTTTCCGCCGGACCTCAGGCGATCGCGGCGCGCAGACCCTCCACCAACGGCGTCGTCGGCCGGCCGATCAGCGTGCGCAGGTCGGCGGTCGCGTCGGCCAGGTCGCCCCGCCGGATGTCGGCGTCCAGGGTCGCGACGAATGCCGCGGTGCCCTCGTCGAGCCCGGCGTCGACCAGGATCGCGCGGTGCTCGTCGAACGAGACCTGCGTGTTGACCACCGGCGTGCCCAGCACGGTCGACAGGGCGTCCGCCAGCTCGTCGAACGACCACGCAACGTCGCCGCTGAGCTCGTAGACCTTGCCCTCGTGCCCCTCTCCGAGCACCACGGCGGCCGCCCCGGCGGCGTAGTCGTCCCGCGACGCGCTGGCCACGCGACCGTCGCCGGTGCTCGACAGGAGGGCGCCGGTGGTCCGCGCCTGCTCGAGCGCGCCGACGTAGTTCTCCGTGTACCAGTTGTTGCGCACGATGGTCCACGCCAGGCCCGATGCCCGGACCAGCTCCTCGGTGGCCTTGTGGTCGGGCGCCAGGGCGAGCGCGGCCGTGTCGGCGTGCGGGGCGCTCGTGTACACGAGCCGCCGGACGCCCGCGGCCTTCGCCGCGTCGATGACCGCGGCGTGCTGGGCCACCCGGACGCCGGGCTCGCTGCCCGAGACCAGGACGACCGTCTCCGCGCCCTGGAACGCGGCCGCGAGCGCGGCCGGGTCGCCGTAGTCGGCCGTGGCGGTGCGGACCCCGAGGTCCGCGAGGCGCTCGGTGCGGCGGCCGGTGGCGACGATCTGGTCGGCGGGCAGACCCCCGGCGAGCAGGTTCGCGACGATCAGACGGCCCAGGTGGCCGGTGGCACCGGTGACGACGACGGACATGGTGGTTCCTCTCGAAGACGTGCAGGCTTGTCGCCTACCGCAACGGAGGCACGGCGCGGGACCTTCCCGTTCGTGGGTACCCACTTCGGCGTAAGGTACGCACGTGACAGTGAGCAACGAGGTCAGCGCCCTGGACCGCCTCATGACCGATGGTGTACTCCCCGCCGCGTGCCCGTCCCGGATCGTCCTCGACCACGTGACCAGCAAGTGGGGCGTCCTGCTCCTGGTCGCCCTGTCCGAGCGCACCATGCGCTGGGGCGAGCTGCGCAGGATCGTCGAGGGCATCAGCGAGAAGATGCTCGCCCAGACCCTGCGGACGCTCGAGGCCGACGGCATCGTGCACCGCGAGGTGACCCCGAGCATCCCGCCGCGCGTCGACTACTCGCTCACGCCGCGGGGCACCGAGCTGGTCGCCCGGCTGCTGCCGCTCATGGAGTGGATCTCGGACAACGCCGACGAGATCGTCACGCCGGCCTGACGCCTCTCCGCTCGTCGCTTCGACGAGTTCGCGCACGCGACTGAACTCCGGCCGTGCCGATGCCGAGAACAGGGAGGGAACTCCCTGCCCTGTTGATCGACATCCAAGGAAGGCGGCCGTGTCCACTCCGAACGACGCGCTGTACGCCGCCCTCGGCGCGCGTCCTCAGCAGACGGCCGACGAGCTCGCCCACGCCCTGACGGCGGCCGGGTACCGAGGACTCGGCCCGGCGGATGTCGAGCTGCTCCTGCAGCGCGACCCGCGGCTCCGGAACGACGGCGGCACCCCGCCGAGGTGGCGAGCGCTCGGGGCGGCCCACCCGGTCGCCGGCCCGCACACCCCCCGGCCGCACCWGCCCGCGCCGGCCGTCCTCGCCCCCGCGGCGTCGTTCGGCGACCGCGCCCCCGCGCGCGCCCCCGAGCCGCCGGCTGGCCCCGCTCCTGCCTTCGGGCAGCATCGCATCCTTCCCGCGGCCGCCTTCGCGGGTCGGCCGTCCGTACAGCTCCAGGAACGGGCCACGGCCACGCCCGCCGCTCCCCCGCTGCCCGTCCGTGTCCCGGTCATCCCCCGCGTCGCGACGCCGCCGGCCACCGCCCAGGTCTGGGTTCCGGCCACCATGCYGGCGCGCGAGGTCCCCGCGCCCCGGCCCGAGACCGTCGTGGTCGCCGAGGCCGTCGGGCCTGTCGCGCCGATCCCGGTTGCCGAGCCGGCTCCCGTGGTCGCGCCGGCCCCCCTCGTCGAGCGGGTTCCCGCGATCGCGCCCGTGGCGCCCGTCGAGCGTCGCACCGTCGTGCCCGTGCCCGTCGTCGCCCCCGCCGCCGACGTGGCAGCGTCCCCCGTTTTCGCGCCCGTAGAGGTCGTCGAGCCCGTCCGCGTCGCCGCTCTCGTCGCCGAGCCCGTGGCGCCCGCCGAGCCCGTCCGCATCGCAGAGCCGCTCCCGGTCGCGGCCGTCCCCGCCATCGAGCCCGTCCGCACCTCCGAGCCGCCGTCGGTCGTCGTCGCGCCCTCACCCGTCCCCGCCGCCGAGCCGGTCCCGGACATCGCGCCCGCCGCGGTCGCCGAGCTCCTCCCCGTCGCGCCGACGCCTGTGCCGCCGGCCGTCGAGCGCGGCCCGCTGCCGCCGGGCGGCGAGGTCCGGTACGTCGGGCCGCAGCTGCGCCGCTGGCAGAAGGACGTGCTCGACGCCTGGCTGGCCACGGACCGGCGCGGGATCGTCGAGGCGGTGAGCGCGCAGGGGCGCGGGATCGTGGGCGTGCTGGCGGCGTGGGACGCCCTGACGCGCGGCGAGAAGGTGCTGGTGCTCGTCCCGACGGCGGACCTGATGGAGCAGTGGTTCAGCACGTTCGAGATCGACCTGCCCGGGTTGTCCCTCGGGCGCCGCGGCGACGGCTGGGAGCACGGGTTCGACGACTGCGACGTGCTGGTGTCGCTGGTCAGCGCGGCGTTCGGCAACGACCTGCTGCAGGGCCGGCCGGGGCTGCTCATCGCGGACGAGGTGCACAAGTACGGCTCGGCACGCCCCGCGGAGACGCTGCGGACGCAGTTCGGTGCGCGGCTCGGGCTGACGACCGCCGTGGAACGCATGGACCCGGGTGTGGACCAGGTCCTGCTGCCCTACTTCGGTTCCGTGCTCGACGGGTGCGGCCTGCGCCGCGGCCGCAAGGAGGGCGTGCTCGCGCAGTTCCGGGTGGCTCTCGTCCCGGTCGACCTCGACGAGGCCGCGCAGGTCGAGCACGACGCGCTGTCTGCACAGATCGACGAGCTTGCGGGCCGGCTCACGCGCGTGCACGGGTGCCGGCCCGGAGCCTTCCTCGAGGACGTCAAGACCCTGCAGGGACGCTGGCAGGAGAACAGCACCGCGGCCACCGACGCGAGCGCGTACCTGCGCGCGGTGAGCACGCGTCGCGACCTGCTCGCGACGTCGACCGCCAAGCTCGACGCCCTCGTCCGGCTCTCCCCGACGGTCGCCCGGTCGACCCACGCCGTGGTGTTCACGCACACGAAGGACGACGCGGAGTCCGCCGCTCTGCGGCTCCGGACAGCCGGGGTCGCCGCCGACGTCGTGCACCACGGCCTCGAGACCCGTCGGTCGAGCCTGCGCTCCTTCCGCGACGGCACCCTCAAGGCGCTGACGGCGCCGAAGATCCTCGACGAGGGCATCGACCTGCCGCCGGTCGACGTGATCGTCGTGCTCGCCGGCAGCCGGTCGGCCCGGCAGTCCGTCCAGCGGACGAGCCCGATCCTGCGTCCGACGCAGGCGGACCGGCTGCCGGCGCTCGTGGTGGTCTACGCGCGCGGGACGGTCGACGACCCGACCCTCGACACCGCCGAGGGCCACCTCGAGGAGCTCGTCTCGGTCGCCACCGAGGTGCGCGCGTTCGACACCACGAGCTCGGGCGCCGCCGTCGCCGCGTGGTTCGTCGGCGCCTAGCCGCCCGACGCTGTCGGCAGAGGGACCTACCCTCGCGGCATGTTCCTTCTCGACGACGGCGGTCTGGTCCTCTCCCCGAGCGACCTGGCCAACGCCGCCGCCTGCGAGTTCGCGGTGCTGCGCCACCTCGACGGCCGGCTCGGGCTCGCGGACCCCGTGACGATCGCCGCCGACGCGATGCTCGAGCGGGTGTCCGCACTCGGCACCGCGCACGAGAGCCGGGTGCTGCAGGAGTTCCGCGCCGCGCACCGGGTGGTGACGATCGCGCGGCCGCGGTACGAACCCGGCTCCGAGCGGGCGGCGCTGGAACGCATCCAGGCGGAGACAATGGCGGCGCTGTCGTCGGATGCAGACGTCGTCTACCAGGCAGGCTTCTTCGACGGCCGGTTCTCCGGCTGGGCCGACTTCGTGGTGCGCGAGCGGGCCGGCTGGACGGTGCTCGACACGAAGCTCGCGCGCAGCGTGAAGGTGACCGCGCTGCTGCAGCTCGCGGCGTACGCGGACCAGCTCGTCGCCGCCGACGTCCCGACGACCGGCGAGGTCCACCTGATCCTCGGCGACCGTTCGCGGTCGACCCACCGCCTGCCCGACCTGCTCCCGCTCTTCCGCGACCGCCGCGCCCGCCTGGAGTGGCTGCTCGACGAGCACCGCGCCACCGACGCACCCGTAGCCTGGGGCGACCCTCGCCACCGCGCGTGCGGCAGGTGCGACGTGTGCGCCGCGGAGGTGGCTGCGCGCCGGGACGTGCTGCTCGTCGCTGGCCTGCGGTCCACGCAGCGCGCGCGACTCGCGGCGGCCGGCGTCGACACCATCGACCAGCTCGCGGCCGGTGCGGGACCCGTGCCCGGCATCGGCGCTGCGACGCTGGAGAACCTCCGCCGCCAGGCGGCGCTCCAGGTGCAGCGCGTCACCCCCGACGATCCCCTGCCGTTCGAGCTGGTCGACCCCGAGGCCGTGAGCGACCTCCCGGCGCCCGATGCCGGCGACATCTTCTTCGACTTCGAGGGCGACCCGCTGTGGACCGACGACTCGGTGCCGGCGGACCAGCCCGCCGACTGGGGCCTGGAGTACCTGTTCGGCGTGGTCGAGGCGTCGGGGGCGTTCCGGCCGTTCTGGGCGCACGACCGCGCGCAGGAGAAGCAGGCGTTCGTCGACTTCCTCGCCTACGTCGCCGAGCGCCGCGCAGCCCACCCGGGCATGCACGTCTACCACTACGCGCCCTACGAGCGGACGGCGCTGCTCCGGCTGGCCGGCCGGCACGGCGTCGGCGAGGACACCGTCGACCAGCTGCTGCGCGACGGGGTTCTGGTCGACCTGTACGCGACGGTCCGGCGCGGCCTGCGCGTGGGCAGCGACTCGTACTCGCTCAAGAAGCTCGAGCCGTTGTACATGGGCGCCGAGCACCGCGAGGGGGCCGTCACCACGGCGACGGACTCGATCACCGAGTACGCCGAGGCCTGCGCCCTCCGCGAGGCGGGCGACGCGACCGCGTGGCAGGAGCGCCTCGACCGGATCGCCGACTACAACCGCTACGACTGCGTCTCCACCCTCCGACTGCGTGACTGGCTGCTGGCCCGGGGCTCGGAGCGCGGCGCCGTCCCGGCCGACGAGCCGCCGACCGCGCCGGAGGAGCCGGCTGAGGAGGACCCGCTCGTCGTCGAGCTGCTCGACCGCGCCGAGGGACTGCAGTCGACGGCCGACCGGCAGGCGGTGCAGATGCTCGCCGCCGCCGTCGGCTATCACGCCAGGGAGGCGAAGCCGTTCTGGTGGGCCCACTTCGACCGCCTGCAGTCCGACCCCGCGGAGTGGCTGGACCCGCGCGGCACGCTGCTGGTGGAGGGCGCACCCGAGGTGGTAGACGACTGGGCCGTCGGCGCGGGCAAGCGGACCCACGCCCGGCTGCTCCGGCTGACGGGGCAGCTCGAGCCGGGCAGCGACCTCCGCGTGGGCGGCAAGGCCTACGCGCTCTACGACCCGCCGCCCGGGTACGCCCAGACGTCCAGCACGGGCCACCGCGGCTGGACGGCGAGCGTCGAGATCCTCGAGGTGACCACGCGGAGTGCCGCCGGGTCGTCCTCCGGCACGCGCGACGTGCTGCTGGTGAGCGAGCGCCTGACCACGGGCGCCGTGCCGTCCCCCGACCTGCCGATGGCGCTCGCGCCGACACCCGGTCCCGGCGTGAAGAACATCGTCGAGGCCATCCGCGACCTGGCCGGCGGCGTTGCGGTCGGGCTCCCCACGCTCCCGCACCTGCAGGTCGTCGACCTGCTGCGCCGGCTCCCGCCGCGGACCCGCAGCGGCCTCGCCCTCCCTCGTCCGGACGACGCCACGGGGGTCACCGAGGCGATCATCGACGCCCTCCTCGACCTCGACGGCTCCTACCTGGCCGTGCAGGGGCCGCCCGGGACCGGCAAGACCTACACGGGCGGCCACGTGATCGCCGCGCTGGCCGCGCAGGGCTGGAAGGTCGGCGTCGTGGCGCAGTCGCACGCGGTCGTGGAGAACATGCTGCGTGCGGTGAACGCCGCGGGTCTGCCCGGCGAGCAGATGGGCAAGAAGGCGCAGGACGAGCACCCCGACGACGCCGTCTGGCAGTCGCTGCCCGCCGGCAAGGACGCGCTCGCGTTCCACGGACGGCAGACCGGCGGCTTCGTGGTCGGCGGCACGAAGTGGGACTTCACCACGCGCGACCGGATCCCCGACGGCGGGTTCGACCTGCTGGTCGTCGACGAGGCCGGCCAGTTCTCCCTCGCCGACACCGTCGCCGTCTCCACGGCCGCGCGGAACCTGCTGCTGCTCGGCGACCCGCAGCAGCTCCCGCAGGTCACGCAGGGCCGCCATCCGGCGCCCGTCGACCGATCCGCACTCGGCTGGCTCGCCGAGGGCCACGACACTCTGCCCGACGAGCTCGGCTACTTCCTCGACCGCACCTGGCGGATGCATCCCGCGCTGTGCGCGGCGGTGTCGCGGCTCTCCTACGAGGACCGGCTGACGGCCGTCCCGCACACCGCCGACCGGTCGCTCGACGGCGTCGAGCCGGGCCTGCGCACCGTGCTGGTCGACCACGAGGGCAACGCCGTGTCGTCGCCGGAGGAGGCCGCGGTCGTCGTCGGCGAGGTGCGGCACCTGCTCGGCCGCAGATGGCGCGACCCGCACACCGGTACCGACCGGCCGCTCACGGGCGCGGACATCCTCGTCGTCGCGCCATACAACGCCCAGGTGTGGACGGTCCGGCGGGCGCTCGAGGCGGCGGGCGTCGTGGGCGTCCGCGTGGGGACCGTCGACAAGTTCCAGGGCCAGGAGGCCGCCGTGGTGCTGGTCACGACGTGCGCGTCGTCTGCCGACGACGTGCCGCGCGGCATGGAGTTCCTGCTCAACCGGAACCGGCTCAACGTCGCCGTGTCCCGCGCGCAGTGGTGCGCCGTGCTCGTGCGCTCACGCCGCCTGACCGACTACCTGCCGACGAGGCCCGAGCAGCTGGCCGAGCTGGGCGCGTTCATCGGACTGTGCGGCGGCGACGCTCAGCGCGCAGGTCCCCGACGGACCCGGTAGGAACGGGTGCCATGACGATCGTCGGCTTCCACAACTCGCACGAGCAGGTCCACCCGGCCGCGCTGCTGGCGGCCACGCAGCGCGCGGAGGAGGCGGGCTTCGACGTCGCGATGTGCTCGGACCACTGGGCTCCGTGGTCGGTCCGGCAGGGCCACTCGGGGTTCGCCTGGACGTGGCTGGGCGCGGCGATGGCCACGACGCGGCTGCCGTTCGGGGTGGTCAACGCGCCGGGCCAGCGCTATCACCCGGCGATCATCGCGCAGGCCGTGGCGTCGCTCGGCGCGATGTTCCCGGGCCGGTTCTGGGTGGCGCTCGGCTCGGGCGAGAACGTCAACGAGCACATCACCGGCGCGGGCTGGCCGCCGAAGGCCACGCGCGACGCCCGGCTGCGGGAGTGCGTCGACGTCATCCGCGCCCTGCTCGACGGCGAGGAGGTCACGCACGACGGCCTGGTGACCGTGGACCGCGCGAAGCTCTGGACGCTTCCCGACGAGAAGCCGCTCCTCGTCGGGCCGGCGGTGACGCCGGCGACCGCGCGAGCCCATGCCGCCTGGGCGGACGGCCTGGTCACCGTGAACCAGGACCCCGAGACCCTGCGGCAGGTGGTGCACGGTTACCGGGACGCCGGCGGTCGGGGCGAGATCGCGCTGCAGGTCCACGTGTCGTGGGCTCCCGACGAGGCGACCGCCCTGGCCGTCGCGCGCGAGCAGTGGCGCAGCCAGGTCTTCGGTCCGCCGGTCGCCTGGGACCTCGACACCCCGGAGGCGTTCGACTCGATCGGCGACCACGCGAGCGACGACGCGGTCCGCCGCAGCGTGCTGGTCGACCACGACCCCGCCCGGCTGGCCGACCGGCTGAGCGAGCTGGTCGCGATCGGGTTCGACGCGGTCTACCTGCACCAGGTGGCCACGGACCCGACGCCGGACGACGAGAAGCACGACGACGCGGCCCCGACCCGCACGCCGCGCAGCGCGACCCTGGAGGCGTTCGTCGACATGGCGGCCGAGCACCTGCTCCCGCAGCTGCGCGGCTGAGCGACCGTCTCGACGGGCGGCCGGGCGGCGCAGCCGGTAGGAACGGTCCCCATGAGGATTCACGACACCGGTGACCTGTGGTGGAAGAACGCCGTCATCTACTGCCTGGACGTGGAGACGTTCATGGACTGGAACGACGACGGCGTCGGCGACCTGCCCGGGCTGGTGCAGCGGATCGACCACCTCGCGGACCTCGGCGTCACGTGCCTGTGGCTGATGCCGTTCTACCCGACCGAGGACTACGACGACGGCTACGACATCTCCGACTTCCTCGGGGTGGACCCGCGGCTCGGCGACGTCGGCGACCTGGTCGAGGTGATCCGCACGGCGCGCGACCGCGGGATCCGGGTGATCGCGGACCTCGTCGTGAACCACACGTCGTGGAAGCACCGGTGGTTCCAGGAGGCGCGCAAGAGCACGGACAACCCGTACCGCGACTTCTACGTGTGGCGCTCGGACAAGCCGCCGTCGACCAAGGACAAGGTGGTCTTCCCCGACAAGGAGACGGGCATCTGGACCAAGGACGACGCGACGGGCGAGTGGTACCGGCACACGTTCTACCACCAGCAGCCCGACCTCAACACGGCGAACCCGCAGGTCAGGGATGCCATCGCGAAGGTGATCGGCTACTGGGCCGAGCTGGGGCTCAGCGGATTCCGGGTCGACGCCGTCCCGTTCTTCCTGGCCGACGCCGCCAACACCCCCGGCGACGACATCCAGCACAAGCACGACTTCCTCAAGGAGCTGCGCTCGTTCCTCACGAGGCGGGTGGGCGACGCGATCCTCATGGGCGAGGTCAACCTCCCGTACGCGGAGCAGCGGGTCTACTTCGGCGGCGGGGAGGCCGACAGCGACGAGCTCACGCTGCAGTTCGACTTCATCGGGATGCAGAACCTGTATCTCGGCCTCGCCCGCGGGGACGCCCGCCCGATCGCCGACGCCCTGGCGAAGCGGCCCGACATCCCCCACGACGCCCAGTGGGCGACGTTCGTGCGCAACCACGACGAGCTCACGCTGGACAAGCTGTCGGACAAGGAGCGCCAGGAGGTCTTCGACGCGTTCGGCCCCGACCCCGACATGCAGCTGTACGGCCGGGGCCTGCGCCGGCGCCTGCCGTCGATGCTGGGCGGCGACCCGCGGCGCCTCCGGATGGTCTACTCGCTGCTCTTCTCGCTGCCCGGCACGCCGGTGCTGTTCTACGGCGAGGAGATCGGCATGGGCGAGAACCTGGCCGCCGAGGGCCGCATGGCGGTCCGCACCCCCATGCAGTGGACGCCGGGGACGAACGGCGGCTTCTCGCGCGCGGCGAAGCGGAAGCTCTCCGGACCGATCCCCGACGACGGGTACTCGCCGGAGCACGTCAACGTGGCCGACCAGCGCCGCGACCCGGACTCGCTGCTCAACTTCGTCCAGCTGCTGGTCCGCCGCTACCGCGAGAGCCCCGAGCTCGGCTGGACGGCCCGCGCCGAGATCCTGTCCCAGCCGCACCCCGCGGTCCTCGCCCACCGCAGCACGTGGGGCGACGGCTCGACCATCGCGGTGCACAACCTGGGCCCCGATGCGGTGACCGTGCCGCTGCGGTTCGCCGACTGCGACGACACCGTCGAGCTGGTCGACCTCCTGCAGGACGGCACGTGCACCATCGACGCCGAGGGCCGCACGGACGTCGACCTGACCGGCTACGGCTACCGGTGGCTGCGCGTGGTCCGCGAGGGCGACCGCCGCCTGATCTGAAGCGTTTCGGGCCGCCCACGCAGCGGCTCGCTCAGCGCGCTCCCAGAAAACTCGCGTACCGTGCCGAGGTCCGCCGCCTCCCCGGGCGGGACCCGAAACGACGGAGGACCCTCGTGCGTCGCACGACCACCACCGCCCGCCGCGGCCTCGCCGCCGCAGCACTCGCCCTGACCCTCGGCCTCACGGTCGCCGCCTGCTCCGGTGACTCCGGCGCCGACCCGTCGGCCTCGCCGTCCGCGTCGGACAGCTCGGCGGCGAACGCCGCCGACACCGCCGCGCTCGCTCAGGTCAAGGTCGAGGGCGACCCCGGCACCAAGCCGACCATCACCCTGCCGTCGACGCCGTTCACGGTGACCGGCGTGACCGTGCGCGTGGTCGACGAGGGCACCGGCGCCGAGATCACCGAGGGGCAGACGCTCTCGATCAACGAGGTCGCGGTGTCCGGCACGGACGGCAGCGTCCTCGGGGACAACTACGAGAGCGGTCCGGAGTCCGTCGTCGCCGACGACAAGCTGCCGCCGGCGCTGCACGACGCCCTGGTCGGCCAGAAGGTCGGCGTGCGGATCCTGTTCGCCGTCCCGGCCGAGGGCGGCACCAACGTCATCGCCGCCGACGTGATCGACGCCAAGGACACCCCGCCGGTCCCGGCGCGCGCCGAGGGCGAGGCCGTCACGCCGCCCGCCGGCCTGCCGACCGTCACGCTCGACGACACCGGCAAGCCGTCCATCACGCCCATCTCGGACGCCGCGCCCACCTCGCTCGTGGTCCAGCCCCTGATCAAGGGCTCCGGCGCCCCCGTGACCGCCGACCAGACGCTGACCGTGCACTACACGGGCTGGCTCTGGGACGGCACGCAGTTCGACTCCTCGTGGGACCGCGGCGAGCCGGCCACGTTCTCCCTCAGCGGCGTGATCCCGGGCTGGACGCAGGGGCTCACGGGCCAGACGGTCGGCAGCCAGGTGCTGCTGGTCATCCCGCCCGACCTCGGCTACGGCGAGAAGGGCAGCGGGGACACGATCCCGCCGAACTCGACGCTGATCTTCGTCGTCGACATCCTCGCGGCCACCTGACCGCACGGCAGTCAGCACGAGCCCGGGACGCCTCGCGTCCCGGGCTCGTCGCGTCCTAGGGTGGCGGGAAGAGCCAGACGACTCCGGAGCCCGGGAGTGGACGATGGACCAGGCAGCGACGCCGAGGATCCGGACGGTGGCGCTCGTGGGCGCCGCGGGGTCGGGCAAGACCACGCTCACCGAGGCGCTGCTGCACCGCGCCGGCGTGCTCACCCGTGCGGGACGGGTCGAGGACGGCAGCACCGTGACGGACCACGAGCCCGAGGAGATCGCCCGCGGCATCTCCCTCGGCCTGGGCGTCGCCCCCTTTCCGTGGACCGCGGCGGACGGCAACGCCTACGACGTGACCCTGCTCGACGCGCCCGGGTCGGCCGACTTCGCGGGGTCCGTCGACGCCGCGCTGGCCGCGGCGGACCTGGCGCTCGTGGTGGTCAGCGCGGTCGACGGCGTCCAGGCGGGTACCCACGCGGCGTGGCGGCTCGCGGCGGAGGCGGGCGTCCCGCGGATGGTCGTCGTCACCAAGGAGGACAAGGCGCGGGCCGACTTCCGGCACGTGCTGGCTGACCTGCGGGACGCGTTCGGCGACGGGCTGGTGCCGCTCGAGCTTCCGCTCGGCGAGGAGACGGCGTTCACGGGCGTCGCCGACGTGCTCTCCGAGGAGGGGCTCGCGTACGACCGCGAGGGCCGGCACCACTCCGAGGCGCTGCCGACCGGGCTCGCCGACGAGGAGCACCGGCTGCACGACGAGGTCACCGAGGAGATCGTCGCGCACGACGACGACCAGCTCGAGCGCTACCTGGCGGGCGAGCAGCCGACCGCCTCGGAGCTCGAGACGACGCTCGCGCACGAGGTCCGGGACTGCGAGGCGTTCCCGGTGCTCGTCGCGTCGGGCGTGACCGGCGTGGGCGTCGACCGCCTGGCGGACCTGCTGTGCGAGCTCGGCCCCTCGCCCGCCGACCGGACCTCGCGCGTGCAGGCCGGGAAGACGGAGGTGGAGGTCGCCGCCGATCCGAAGGGCCCCACGCTGCTGTACGCGTTCCGGACGCTCGCGGACCCGTTCGTCGGCCAGGTCACCATGTTCCGGGTGCTGTCGGGCACGGTCCGCAACGGCGACCGGCTGGTCAACACGGCCACCCGGACGGAGGAGCGGATCCCCGGGCTGTTCCGGCTGCGCGGCAAGGAGCACCTGCCCGTCGACGCCGTCCCGGCCGGGCAGATCGGCGCCGTCGCCAAGCTGACCGGCACGCCGTCCGGCACCCTGCTGGCCGACCGGACCGGGCCGGCGGCGTCGATGACCGCCCGCCCACCGCGGGACCGGGACACCGTCTACGGCCTGGCGCTGGAGCCGCTCACGCAGTCCGACGACGACCGGCTCTCGGCGGCGCTCGGACGCCTCGTCGCCGAGGACCCCACGCTGCGCGTCGACCGCTCGGGTGACAGCACTGTCCTGCGGGGGCTCGGCGACACGCACTTGGCCGTCGCGCTGGAGCGCCTGGCGCGGGTGTTCGGGGTGCACGTGAGCACGTCACCGGTGCCGGTCGGGTACCGGGAGACCATCCGTCGCCCCGTCGAGGCCGAGGGCAAGGTGAAGAAGCAGTCCGGCGGGCATGGGCAGTTCGCGGTCGTGCAGCTGCGGGTCTCGCCCCTGCCGCACGGGTCGGGGTTCGAGTTCGTCGACGCCATCGTCGGCGGGGCCATCCCGCGCACCTACGTGCAGGCCGTGCACAAGGGGGTGGTCGAGGCGATGGCCTCCGGCGGCCCGCACGGCTATCCCGTGGTCGACCTGCGCGTCGAGGTCTACGACGGCAAGTCGCACTCGGTCGACTCCTCGGACATGGCGTTCCGGACGGCCGCGGGCAACGGCGTCCGCGACGCCCTGCACGCGGCGGGCACCATCGTGCTCGAACCCGTCTGCCACGTGTCGGTGACCGTGCCGATGACCGCGCAGGGCGACGTGATGAGCGACCTGTCCGCGCGCCGCGGCCACATCAACGCGACGACCTCGCTGGACGACGGGCTCGTGCTCATCGAGGCGTCGGTGCCCGAGGCGGAGCTGGCCCGCTACGTGCTCGACCTGCGCTCGCTGACCGGCGGTCGCGCCGAGCTGTCGATCGCGCCCGACCGGTTCGAGGTCTGCCCGGACCACCTGGTCCCCGCGTGACCGACGAGCGCGAGCTCGCCGAGCTCACGCGCCTGGTCCGGGAGTTCAGCACCGAGCGCGACTGGCAGCAGTTCCACGACCCGAAGTCGGTGATCCTCGCGCTGGTCGGCGAGGTGGGTGAGCTGGCCGAGCTGTTCCAGTGGGTGCCGGCGGACCAGGCCGTCGCGCGGTTCGCGGAGCCGTCGCGCAAGGCGCGCGCCGCCGAGGAGATGGCCGACGTCCTCGTCTACCTGGTGTGCCTGGCCGACGTGCTCGGCGTCGACCTGGGCGAGGCGGCGCGGGCCAAGCTGGCGGACTCCCACCGCCGGTTCGCCGCCGACGAGGTTCGTGGCGTCGCGCCCGACAAGCCCTAGCCTCGTCACCATGGCCCGGTACTTCGACGTCCACCCCGAGAACCCGCAACCCCGCTCGATCGCGCAGGTGGTGGACCTGCTGCGCAAGGACGCCGTCATCGCCTACCCGACGGACTCCTGCTACGCGCTGGGCTCACGCATCGACAACCACGACGGCGCCGACCGCATCCGCAAGATCCGGCACCTCGACGACCGGCACCACTTCACGCTCGTCTGCTCCGACTTCGCCCAGCTGGGCCAGCTGGTGCACCTGGACAACAGCGCGTTCCGCGCCATCAAGGCCGCCACGCCCGGCCCTTACACGTTCATCCTGCTGGCCACCCCCGAGGTGCCCAAGCGGCTGGCGCACGCGAAGAAGCGCTCGGTCGGCGTCCGCATCCCCAACCACCCCGTGGCCCAGGCGATCCTGCGGGAGCTGGGCGAGCCGCTCCTGTCCAGCACCCTGCTCATGCCCGGCCACGAGTGGCCGATGGTCGAGGGCTGGCAGATCAAGGAGGAGCTCGACCTGGTGCTCGACGCGGTCGTCGACGCCGGCGACTGCGGGACCGAGCCGACGACGGTCGTCGACTGGACTGACGGCACGCCGGAGGTGGTCCGAGTGGGCGCGGGCGACCCGGACCGCTTCTGAGGGTCGCCCGTTCGCGGCGAGCTCGTGACTCCGCGCCGACCTCKCCGGTGACGACCGGCGAGCTCGGCTGGGAGTCACGAGATCGAGGCCGCTGGCGTGAGGCCGGAGACGGCGGGAGGGTGAGCCGGTGGGCAGCTACGTCGCAGTGGTCGGGCCGTCCGGGGCCGACGAGCAGGTCCTGGCCGACGCCGAAGACGTCGGCCGCGGGCTCGCCGAGCGCGGGCACGTGGTGCTCTGCGGCGGGCACGGCGGGGTGATGGAGGCCGTCGCCCGCGGGGCCTCCGGGGCCGGCGGTGTCGTCGTCGGGCTGCTCCCCGGCACTGACCGGTCGGCCGCGAACACCTACGTCACTGTCGCGATCCCCACCGGTCTGGGCGAGCTGCGCAACGCGCTGCTCGTGCGGTCGAGCGACGTCGTCGTCAGCGTCGGGGGGTCATGGGGCACGCTGAGCGAGGTGGCGCTGGCCGTCCGGACAGGCGTCCCCGTGGTGGCGCTGCGGGGGTGGTCGCTGCCGGGCGACCCGGCACTGCACCCCGTCGGCACGGTCGACGAGGCCCTCACCGCCGTCGACGCGCTGGCGCTCGGCGATGGCTGACACCCGCGGGATCGAGGGTCCGGCGCGAGATCGAGGATGCGCAGTCTCGTTCTCGTGCGGGGCCCTCGATCTCGCGCGGGTGCGCCCGTGACCGTCCCGACGAGCGCGGCCGACGTGGCCCGAGCCGCGGCAGCCGCGACCGACCTGGACGCGCTCGACGCCGTCGTGCCCACGTGCCGCGCGTGCCCGCGCCTGGTCGCGTGGCGGGAACTCGTGGGCGTCGAGAAGCGGGCCGCCTTCCGCGACGAGACGTACTGGGCGCGGCCCGTGCCCGGCTTCGGCGACCCGGAGGCGGCGGTGCTCGTCGTCGGCCTCGCACCCGCGGCCCACGGCGCCAACCGCACCGGACGCATGTTCACCGGCGACCGCTCGGGCGACTTCCTCTTCGCGGCGATGCACCGCACGGGGTTCGCCAACCAGCCGACGTCGGTGTCCCGCGACGACGGCCTGACGCTGACGGGCATCCGCGTCACGGCGCCGGTGCGCTGCGCCCCGCCGGCCAACGACCCGACCCCGCTGGAGCGGCGGACCTGCGGGCCGTACCTCGGCCGGGAGCTGTCGCTGATCCGTCCCGCGGTGATCGTGGTGCTCGGCGGCTTCGGGTGGCAGGCGCTGCTCACCACGCTCGCGGAGCAGGGCTGGGCCGTGCCGCGCCCCCGGCCCCGGTTCGGCCACGGAGTCGAGCTGGTGCTCGCCGGCCCGGGCGGCGCCCAGGTGGTGCTGCTCGGCTGCTTCCACGTCAGCCAGCAGAACACCTTCACGGGCCGGCTGACCCCGGACATGCTCGACGCGGTGCTGCTGCGCGCCCGGGCGCTCGCTGGATGACGTATCTCCCGGTGCCCTCCCGCCCCCCTCTGAGGTGGCCGCCGTCCACCCAGGAGAGGATCGACGATGAGCGCCACGCGGTACGAGGAGTCAGCAGGACCCACGGGACACCCCGAGGTGGTGGACCGTGCCCACCTCGACAGGATCCAGCACGACCGCGTCTTCGACGCCGAGACGCTGCAGCCCGACGAGGCCAGCCTGCAGACTCTGCGCGACTTCACCTCGCGGTTCACGGACCGCATCTCGGACCGCCCGATCTACACGCTGGCCTGGCCGTCGCGGCTCTACATCCCGGGCGACGCCGACGGCCTCACCTACTGGGTCACCGGGCCGCCAGCCGCCAACCGCTATCGGTACGCCTGGACGGGCGCCACGGGACCGGCGCCGGGCTCGTACGCCGACGCCGCGACCGGCGGCCTGGCTGCGGTCATCAGCCCGACCTCGACCCGGGGCACGTTCCAGGCCTGGGCGGGGGTCGGCATCGACTACCGGCCCACCGCGCGCCTGTCCGAGGTGCGGTTCGGCGGCTCGATCGCGGCGCTCGGGATCGACACCGTGACCGTCCTGTCGAAGGGACGGACCATCGGGTACTCCCACGTGGGCGCGTTCGGCGACATCTTCCTGCAGGGCTGGGAGATCAACCCGGTGACCGGCGCCTGGGACAAGCTCCCGCAGTTCGTGCGCCACAACGTCTACAGCGACCCGTACCACGGCGAGCTCCTCTCGGCGAACCTCTACCACCCGCTCACGCTGTCGGACACGACGTTCGGCACGCGGTTCCTGGTGGAGGGCGGCAAGCGGTACGCGTTCGCCATGACGGTCGAGGTGGCGCTCGTCGTGGACGTCCGCGAGCGCGACGACCGCACCGCGTACCGGCTCCTCCCCGGCGACCAGCTGGGCCTCGAGGCGCGGCTCGGGGGCACGATCAGCCAGATGACGGTCGACACGACGGTCGTCTACCAGGCCTGACCGCCTGTGGGCGGTCGTGGCTACGGTCGACGCATGGAGATCTCGTTCGTCGCGGGCTTCGGCCCCATCACCACCGACGGTGCCGCGGCCCGGGCCTTCTGGGGCGAAGGCCTCGGGATCGCGCTCGAGGAGCCGGTGCCGGGCTACCTCACCAACGACCACCTCGAGGGCGTCAAGGCGTTCGCGCTCTGGCCGCTGTCGCAGGCGGCCGAGTCGACGTTCGGGTCGCCGCAGTGGCCCGCCGACGTGCCGACGCCCCAGGCGTGGCTCGAGCTCGACGTGCCGACCGTCGAGGCGGTCGCCGCCGGCGCCGCCGAGCTGCAGGCGTCGGGCCACCGGCTGCTGAAGGAGGCCGCCGAGGAGCCGTGGGGCCAGACGACCGCGCGCCTGCAGAGCCCCGAGGGCCTGCTCGTCGGCATCACGTACACGCCGTGGATGCACCCGCAGTGACCCTTTGTTAAATCATCGAAGTAAGCCCTAGGCTGCCGGGATGGGCGACTACGTGGCGGGCATGACGTGGGGCTGGACCGGTGTGCGCGGCACGTGGGGAGGACCCGAGGCGGAACGGTCGCTGGACCTCATGGTCGAGCGCCTCGGGGTGACGTGGACGGCGATCGCGTTCGGCGCCCTGCAGGACACCCCGCAGTCCACCGAGATCCGGTTCCGCGACGAGCCGACGGTCACCGACGACGAGGTCCGGTGGGCCGTCCGGGCCGCCAAGCAGCGCGGGCTGAAGGTGTGCCTGAAGCCGGTGGTCAACGTGCGCAACGGCACGTGGCGCGCGCACATCAGCTTCTTCGACGTCGACGTGCCGCCCGAGCCCACCTGGGCGCAGTGGTTCGCCGCCTACACCGAGTTCATCGTCCACCACGCCCGGATCGCGGCGGAGGAGGGCGTCGACATGCTCTGCGTCGGGTGCGAGATGGTGCAGTCGGACCGCCGCGAGGCCGAGTGGCGGGCCCTCGTCGCGCAGGTCCGCGCCGTCTACGACGGGCTGATCACGTACAACTGCGACAAGTACCAGGAGGACCACGTCGGCTGGTGGGACGCGGTCGACGTCATCTCGTCGTCGGGCTACTACCCGGTCGACGACTGGGAGAACCAGCTCGACCGGATCGCACCCATCGTCGCGGCGCACGGCAAGCCGTTCCTGTTCCTGGAGGCGGGCTGCCCGAGCCGCGTCGGCTCCCCCGCCCTCCCCAACGACTGGGCGCTCGAGGGCGCCCCGAGCGAGCAGGCGCAGGTCGAGTGGTACGAGGCCGCGTTCGCGGCGTGCGCGCGTCGCGACTGGGTGGGCGGCTTCCTGCTCTGGGACTGGCCGGCCCGGCTCTACGACGAGGGCGCCGCGGCGACGAACGACGACTACTGCGTGTTCGGCAAGGCCGCCGAGGGCGTCGTCCGCCGCGCCTACGCGACGGCGTTGAGCAGGTAGAGGACGCCGAAGACGCAGCCGAGCAGTCCGCCGACGATGCCGAACCACGCCCGTCCGGACCCGTGCCCGGTGCGAGCGCGGCGCAGCGCGACGACGCCCAGCACGATCGCCACCGGCCCGAGGGGCCAGATCAGCAGCGCCGCCAGCCCGAGGTAGCCCGCCAGGACCGACTGCCACGACCGACCGACCGGCAGCAGCCAGTGCAGCGTGTTGTCGGGCCCGACGCCCGCCGAGCCCCCCACGGGTGCCGGTGGCCACGACGGGGACGTGCCCGGCGCGGGCGGCAGCGGCGACGTGTGCGGGGTCCATGCCGTGCCGTCGAACCAGCGCACCACGCCGGGCGTCGCGCGGTCGTCGTACCAGCCCGGAGCCGTCACTTGACGGAGACCGTCTTGACGATCTTGTCCGCGAACGTCTGCCGCTTCGCGTCCCAGAGCGGGAACCAGAAGCCCAGCCCGAGCAGCCAGCAGTCGAGCCAGTGGGTGATGTCGCGCAGCAGCGCCCGGCCCACGCCGACGTTCTCCCCGGTCTCCTCGCGCACCAGGCGCAGGCCGACCACCTTCTTGCCCCACGACTGCCCCGTGCGCGCCTGCTGGACTCCGCGGTTCCACACCCAGAGGCCGAGCGACACCAGAGCGCCGACGACGAGCACCGCGGTGCCCGTCGACGTCGGGACCGACGTCGGCTGGCCGTAGGCGTCGTACCCGGCGGTCGAGGAGAAGCCGGAGACGAAGGCGCCGATCCAGTACGGGATCAGCCCCAGCAGGTCGAGCAGCAGGGCGCCGACCCGCAGACCCCAGTGGGCGTACGTCGGTGCCGCGCCGTAGGGGATCGGGGCGTAGCCGTACCCGTAGCCGGGCGCGGCGTACTGGGGCGCCGTCGGGTAGCCGTACTGCGGTTCGGGGGTGCCGTACGCGGCGAAGGACGGGTGCCCGGGCGCCTCGCCGCCGTACGCCGGCGGGTACGCGGGCTGCTGGTACGTCGGCTGCTGGTAGGCCGGCTGCTGGTACGGAGGCGGCGCCGACGCCGGTCCGGGCTGCCAGGCGGCACCGCTCGGTGGCTGGTACGGGTCCTGGTGGCTCACGGCACTCCTGGTTCGGGTCCGGCAGCCCCGCGGGCCGCGCTCTGCGGACGCATCGACACCCCGCGAGCACCCATTGAGCCCCGTGCGCGTCGCGCACCCGGGCGTCACCCGCTCGGCGGAGCCCGGCTCAGTCCAGCGGCACGTGCAGGCCGACCCCGGCGGCCGCGGTGGCGATCGTGACGTCGAACAGCAGCGCAGGGTCGCCGGCGACCCGGTGCAGGTGGCCGAAGAGCTCGACCGAGATCGCGCCGACGAGCGAGGTGAACAGGGTGGCCGAGCGCGCGGCCGCGCGGACCATCTCGACGGGCACGTCCGCCGGGTCGGACCAGCCGGCGAACGCGAACACCTCCGGGCTGAGGCGGCCCTGCGGATCGAAGTCGGGGCCGGTGGCGCGCAGGGAGCCGTCCCCGACAGCCTGCATGAGGAGGCCGACGATGACGCCCCACAGCCGCAGGGCCGACGCGATCGTGTCGTCCGGGGCCCGGTAGCCGCGCACGGGGGTGCCGTAGATCAGCTCGAACGAGTACGGCTGCTCGAGCGCCCAGCCGCGGACGGCGCGCGCCACCTCCAGCCACGCGCGTGCGGGATCGGCGCCGCCTGCGCGCGCCGCGGCGACGGCCGTCTCCGCGAGGAGGCCGACGGCGTCGTACGACTCGATGATGAGCAGCGTGAGCAGCGCGTCCCGCGACGGGACGTAGCGATAGACCGCCGACGACGCGACTCCGAGGTCCCGCGCGACGGCGCGCAGCGACAGGTCGGCGGCACCCTCGCTGACCAGCCGGGCGCGCGCGGCGGCGAGGAGCTCGGACATCACCTCGGCGCGGGCCCGTTCCCGGGCTGTCTTGATCTCGGCCATGGGCCCAGTGTGCCAGAGCACCGATCGCGATTGTGAGCACTGCTCTTGCGTGCGCCTGCAGAGTTGTGCGAGCATCGCTCACAGATGAGAGCACCGCTCTCACTTCTCGGAGGGAAACGCCATGCCGCGCCACGTCGTCGTCGGGAAGGGAGCCGTCGGCTCCACGCTGGCCCAGCTGCTCGCGGAGCAGGGCACGCCGGTGCTCGTGCTCAGTCGGTCGGGTGGGGTCTCCTCCGACCTGATCACCCATGCCGCTGTCGACGCCCTCGATGTCCCCGCGCTGGTGCGCGCAGCCGCCGACGCCGACGTGCTCTACAACTGCGCGAGCCCCGCGTACCCCCGGTGGGCGACCGACTGGCCGCCGCTGATGACGGCGATGCTCGACGCCGCCGCGGCCACCGGCGCGGTGCTCGTCACGGCGGGCAACCTGTACGGCTACGCCACGCACGGCGCCGTGATGACCGAGGACAGCGCGCTCGACGCGACCGACTCCAAGGGCGCCGTCCGCGCGCAGATGTGGCGGGACGCCGAGCGCCGGCACCGCGCGGGCGAGCTGCGCGCGACCGAGGTGCGCGGCGCCGACTACCTGGGTCCTCTCGCGGACGCGCAGGCGCACGCCGGGCCGCGCTTCGTCGACCCGCTGCTGGCGGGGAAGGTCGTGCGCCCCATCGTCGGCGTCGACCAGCCGCACAGCTGGACGTACCTGCCCGACTTCGCGCGGGCGCTCGTCGCAGCCGGCAGCACGCCCGCCGCCTGGGGCCGCGCCTGGCACGTGCCCACCGCCGAACCCCTGACGTTCCGCGAGCTGGGCGCGCGCTTCTCCCCGACCGCCCGGATCCGGCCGGTGCCGGCACCCGTCGTCCGCGCCCTGGGACTGGTGTCTCCTCTGATCCGCGAGGTGGTCGCCGTCGGCGAGCACTTCTCGCAGCCGTACGTCATGGACGCCGCGGCCTCCTCGCGCGTGCTCGGCGTCGTCGCGACGCCCTGGGACCAGGTGGTCGAGCAGATGCTCGCCGCGCGAGGACCCGTGGCTGTCGGAGGCCGGGCGTAGCGTCGGCAGGCATGAAGTTCGGAGTCACCGCCTCGTGCGGGTCAGCAGCGCAGTCGATCGAGATGGCCGTCGCCGCGGAGCAGTCGGGCTGGGACGGGTTCTTCGCCTGGGACGGCATCAGCGTCGGGCCCATGGACACCTACGACCCGTGGACGATCCTCGGCGCCGCGGCGGTCCGGACCAGTCGGCTCACCCTCGGAGCCATGGTCTTCTCGCTCCCGCGCCGCAAGCCGTGGGAGGTGGCCCGCCAGGCGCTGACCGTCGACCACCTCTCGGGCGGTCGGCTGGTGCTCCCGGTCGGGCTCGGCGCGATCGAGGACGGCGGCTACAGCCGGGTGTCGGGTGAGCACGTCGGCGTCGTGGACCGGGCGGCGCTGCTCGACGACTCCCTGGCCATCCTCGACCTCGCGTGGACCGGCGAATCGTTCAGCTATTCCGGCACGTTCCACCAGGTGACCGACCTCGTGTTCCAGCCGCGGCCGGTGCGCGGCACCATCCCGGTGTGGGTCATCGGATCGTGGTTCGCGCCGCGGTCGATGCGGCGAGCAGCCGGGCGCGACGGCGTCATCGCGATCCGTCGGGAGGACGGGTTCGACCCGTTGCGGCCCGACGAGCTGCGGAAGGTGCGCGACTGGGTGACCGAGCAGCGCGGCGACCAGCCGTTCGAGCTGGTCGCTGAGGGCGTGCTGCCCACGGACCCCGTCGCCGCGCGCGACAAGGTCGAGGCGCTCGAGGCCGCCGGCGTCACCTGGTGGATCGACTCGAACTGGGACTTCGACACGGTCACGCCGGACGGGTTGCTGGAGCGGATCCGCCGCGGTCCGGTCCCCACGTGACGCGCACGAACGTGACGGTCGCCGACTGCGAGCGCGTGCAGACCAGCTGGTTCCAGCTGCACTCGGAGGTGCTCGGCGGCGACGCCTGGGAGGACGCGGGGCTGGTCTGGGCGAACGGCGACCTCATGTTTCCGCGGGTCATCGACGCGGCGGCGCTCGCCCGGGGCGTGGAGCGGGCGCGTGCGACGGGCACGACCATCGTCGGCGCCTGGTTGGGCCTCGACGTCGACCCCGGCCCGCTGGCTGCCGCGGGGTTCGAGCGAGGCTGGTCGCCGTGGTGGATGGCGGGGCCGGCCGAGCTCGGGCTGGACGCCGATCCCCGGGTCGAGCTGCAGGAGCACACCGACGACGACGCGTACGCGGCGGAGCTCGCGATGGCCCGGCTCCGACCACCCCGGGCCTGGCACGCGGCGGCGCACGAGGACGGTCGGCTGGCCGGTCGGGCGTGGTCGCACCTCGTCGGCGACCTGGCGGGGGTTTTCGACGTCGCGGTGTGGGAAGGGTTCCGGCGGCGGGGCCTCGGTACCGCCTTGATGCAGGCTGTGTGCGCCGCGGCCGCGTCGGCCGGTGCCCAGCAGGTCGTGCTCAACTCGACCCCGGCGGGGCTGGCGCTGTACGAGAGGTGCGGGCTGCGGCGCATCGGCACCGGCATCACGTGGTGGCTGCACCTGCCGGCGTGACCGGCCGGAACTGGTCGCGCAAGGTCACACCGTGCATCGTCGCAGGTCAGCGGGCGATGACGCCCCGCATGGGCAACCGCCGCCTGCGTACGGGACCTGGAGGGTCCGTGGGTGCGTCACACTCTCCTTAGACACGAAGGAGCGCCATGCTGACATGCCCGGTCTGTAGATCCGGAGAGCTCGAGCTCGTCGAACGGCTGGCGGACGATCGTCGCACCGTTCGCTGCACGGCCTGTGACCACCAGTGGACGCGCGGGGAGGCGAAGACGGCGGCTCCGCTGCCCTCGTCGTCGGCCGACCTGCAGGCGCGGTTCCCCGACCGCACGGCCGTCGACCCGGCCCGTCTCGAGCAGGTCAAGGCGCTGGCGGCGACCGCGGCTCCGACCGAGCCGGGGCACGACTGGTCGCACTACCAGCGGGTGTTCAGCCGCGAGGAGATCACGGGCTGCGAGCCGCGGGACCTCAAGGCGTTCGTCAACGAGACCCCCGGCGCGACCAACGCCACCACGGCGTCGTTCAACCGGGCGTGGGACAAGATGGGCGAGCACGAGGCCTCGGCTCGGACGCGCAACACCATCCGCTACCTGCTGTACGGGCCCGAGACGGTGCCCCTCCCGGACCGGCTGACCCGCCTGATCCTGGGCCAGGGCGGCCTCGGGATGACCGGCTTCAAGGAGCCGGCACTGACCCGCGTGCTGCACGCGATGGCACCTGACAGCTACCTGCCGATCTGGACGTACGGCGCCGCGCGCGGCGGCAAGCGTGAGATCGCGAAGCGCGTCTACGGTCTCGCGCTGCCCGAGGTCGCCAAGGAGCAGCTCACCATCGGGCGCCTCGCCCTGTGGAGCAACGACCTGCTGGTCGACCTGGCGGGCGACGACTTCGACGACCTCACGCAGGCCGCGACGTTCCTGGCGACCGTCAAGCCGTAGCCCGTTCGTCGGGACGGCTCACTCGTCGTGGGGCCGGGCAAGCTCGTCGCGCAACGTCGCGACGACGTCCGGCCCCAGCTCGAAGCCCTGCGAGCTGCCTGGGTTGACCACGATGCCCACCTCCGCGGGCATCCGCAGCAGCACCTCGCGCACCGGCATCGTGACCGCCTCGCCCCCCACGCGTCCCTCGTCGTGGAACCGCTGCGCCGACGAGAACACGACCAGGTGGTGCACGCCGTCGCGGTCGAGGATCGCCGGGATGAAGCCCTCGAAGTGCTCGCCGACCGGCCCGCCGCTCGGCACCGCCAGCGGCTCGTAGGCGAACCGCGTCAGCAGCTTGGCGCCGTCGATCGTGCCGGGAGCCGCCGTGCTCAGCGCCTGGTCGAAGTCCTTCATGTGCGTGCTCCCTCGTCGTTGCGGGCGAGGCTCACGCTACCGGCGGTTCAGGACGCGGCGAGCCGGAACAGCGTCGGCGTCACGACCTCGAGGCGCCGCACCTCGAAGCCGGTGTGGTGCCGACGCCCCAGCACGTGCCGCGACCACGCGTGCTGCCGGCACAGCTCCTCGCTCGACCACACCTGACCGTTGGGCCAGCCCGGCGTGTCCAGCCGGACGCCCATGACCTCGCCCATCACCAGGACCCAGCGGTCGTCAGGGCCGTCCGGCGCCGGTCCGATCGGGTGCACGACGGCCCAGACCGTGGAGCCGACCTGCGGCTGGTGGTCGTCGGCTGCGTCGTGGAGGCGGGGCGTGGTGAGCGTGGCGGCCATGGTCGGTCCTCTCGTCGACGATGCCCATCCGACCCTGCCGACGTAGCGCGGGAGTGACGAGCACCCGACGACCGGATGACGTCCGGCGGTCGAGTTGTCCACAGGGCTCCCGCGGCGCGCGTCGATCCGTCGCTACCGTCCCGCTGGTTGACGAACGAGGGGGATCCATGGAGGGCTTCGAGCTCGATACCGACGAGCTGCTCTCGGTAGCAGGGCGCCTGGACGCCGTCGCCGAGCTCGCCGGGTCCGTACTCGTGGAGCCCGTCGGCCACGACCGCCTCGACGCGGCTCTCGTTCGCTTCGGTGCGGCGTGGAACCGGGGCGGTCAGGTCCTCATCGCCGACGCCTCGGCCGCGGGCGCGGCTCTCCGCGACGTCGTGGCGTCGACGCGCGCGACCGACCACCTCGTCGCAGAACGACTGCTGGGGCTCCGGTGATCAGCGACCTCCGGACCCGGTCCGCCTCCTACGAGGACGCCGGCCAGCAGCTGCGCGCCGCGTGCACCGACGGCTGGAGCGGTTCCGCCGCCGACGCCTTCCGCGACCGGTTCGCCGCAGAGCCCGCGCGCTGGTTCCGCGCCGCCGACGCCATGACCGTCGCGGCCGACGCCCTGGACCGGCACGCCGACACCGTCGCGTGGGCCGACGCCCGCGCGCGCCACGCCGACCAGCTGCTCGCGCTGGCGTCAACCTGGCCCGATGGCGACCGGTTGCGCCTCGAGGCTGCCGAGATCCTCGCCGACGCCCGCGATCAGGTCACCAGCTCCGGCGACGACGCCGCCCGGAGGATCGACGAGGCCACCTCCTGGGCGCCGCAGACCCCGACGTGGGCCGACGACGTCGGGGACTGGTGGTCCCACGCCTGGCGAGCCGGCGCGAACGCCGGGATCGGCGCCGCCAACACACTGCTCTCCGTCGGGCACGCCGCCGGTCAGCATCCCGAGGACGTCGCCGCCCTCGTCGGAGGCATGGTCCTGCTCCAGCTGGGCGCAGGAGGAGAGGTCGGCGGACTCGCTCTCGACGCCACCGGCGTCGGCGCCGTCGCCGGCGTCCCGATCAACATCGCCTCCGCCGCGCTGCTCGGCCTGGGCGCCGTTCTCGTCACGGGTGCCGCCGGCTCGCTCATGCAGCACGCCGCCGACGAGCCGGTGTCCACGCTGGACCGGCTGCCGGAGGGCGAGCGGGTCACGAACGCCCGCGGCCACATCGGCGTGGCGGACTCAAACCCACCGCTGGGAGCAAACCCTGGGTGGATCAAGTTCCGCGCGGCCAATGACCGGGGATGGGTCTGGCAGGAGCCAGACTCGTTCGACGCCGGCGGCAATGCGTGGCAGTTTCGCCACATGGAGCCGACCGATCGCTATCCCGATGGGTACGTTCGCATGACGAACGGCAACCAGCAGCCGCTCGGTATCGACGGCAAACCCGGTACCTCCGCCGAGTCCCACCTCCCCATGGACTCGCGCGGCACCTATCCACTTCCCGAGAACTGGTGACCATGGACCTCGCGTTCGACGGCTTCCTCGTGACCGAGGTTGCGATCGACTTCACCTTGCGCCTGAACGGTCTGCCTCGCGGGACCTTCGCACTCGAGAACGCCGTGCTCCTCGAACGTGCCGGTGCGAGCTCGGAACTGGTGCACCTGGGCGCCAGCGACCTTTCGGGTGTTGCGACATTTGACTTCTTGTCCGGCCTGACGGTCGCCGCGGCGACCGCGAGCTCGACCGGAACGCTTTCCGTGACATTCACGGACGGCACCAGCCTCAGCGTTGAGCCGTCCCCCGACTACGAGGCATGGGGCGCGGTCGCTCCCGACGGGGTCCAGTACATCTGCCTGCCCGGCGGCGAGATCGCCACGTTCGGCCTGCCAGATCCTGCTTGAGCTACTACTCGGTCGGCGGCGGACCGCCGTGCGCGTTCACCTTCCGCGGCAGCACAAAGACGAGCGCGAACGCGACGATCGACAGCGCGGCGCTGACCGCCATCGCGTGCGCGGCGCTGTCGACGAACGCCTGCTGGATCTGCGCGGGATCGCGGCTCGTGATGTGCAGCGTGCCGAACAGGACGCTGCCGATGACGGCGATGCCGATGGCCGAGCCGACGCGCTGCATCACGCTGATCACGCCGCTGGCGGAGCCGGCCTCGGACCGGTCGACGGTCGCGACGATGAACTGGACGTTCGGCGCGATGAACAGACCGCTGCCGACACCCGCGACGAACAACGGCACGAGCAGGTCCCAGTTGGCCAGGTCCTGCGCCGGTTCGATCCGGAGCACCAGCCACACCCAGACCAACCCGATGCAGACCATCGCGGTGCCCACGACGAGCACGGTCCGGCCCAGCCGCTGCGACAGCCGGTTGCTCTGCGATGCCCCGAGGATGCTGCCGATGGCGAACGGCACACCGACCACGCCGGACTCGAGCGCGGTGTGCCCCAGCCCGGCCTGCCAGAGCAGCGAGATGGTGAAGAAGATGCTCGTGAACGCGGCGAAGTAGACCAGCGCGAGGATCGTCCCGCCCGTGAACTGCGGGTGCGAGAACAGGTGCGGCGGCACCATCGGGTTCTGGTCGACGATCCGCAGCTCCCACAGGGCGAACGCCACGATCAGCAGCACGCCGGCCGCCAGCGTGATGAAGGTCCACGGCGGCCAGCCCTTGTCCTGCCCCTCGATCAACGGCACGAGCAGGGCGACCAGCCCGGCCGTCAGCAGCACGAGCCCGACGAGGTCGTAACCCTCCTTGGCGTGCCCTTCCGAACCCGACGGCAGGATCCTCGCGGCGGCGATCAGCGCGATGATCCCGATCGGGATGTTGACCCAGAACACGAGTCGCCAGCCGTTCTCGTCGCCGAACGCCTCGATGATCAGCCCACCGAGGATCGGCCCGAGCGCCGTCGAGACCCCGATGACCGACCCCATGATCGCGAACGCCTTGCCGCGCACCGCGGGCTGGAAGAGCAGCTGGATCATCGCGGTGACCCCGGGCACGAACATGCCGCCCGCCAAGCCCTGCACCACGCGCGCGACGATGAGCTGGAAGCTCGTCTGCGCGAGCCCGCAGAACAGGCTGGCCACCGTGAACAGCAGCAGCCCGGTGAAGAACACCCACTTGTGGCCGATGCGGTCACCGATCCGCCCGGCGGGGATCAGCGCGATGCCGAACGCGAGCGCATAGCCGCTGATGATCCAGCTGAGCGTCGCCTCCGACGCATCGAGGCTGTCGCGGATCGTCGGCAGTGCGACATTGACGATCGTCGTGTCCAGCAGGGCCATGAACATGCCGGCCATGAGGACGATGAGCGCATTCCACGCACTGCGTGGAACGGCGGGGGTTTGGTAGGTGGGTGTCCTGGACGCTTCCGCCATGGGGTCTGTCCTTCGGGAGGGTCCTGACGCGGCTTGTACGGACGTCGTCGCCAACGCTCCCCCCGGTTGAGCGCGGCCGCAATCGGGGCGACCGGAACGCGCAGCGCCCTCGTTGACGACGGAACTCCTCAAGTGCGACGCCCGGACCGCCGAAGGAGCAGCGGAGGTGCAATGGGCGAGGCAGGCTTCGGCGCCGAAGAACAGGCGACCCGTCGAGCTCGACGTGTGGCCCAGCTGCGCGCCGAACAAGAGCGCGGAACAGCGCTGGACGCCGCGGTTCAGGCTCAGCTGGCGCGCGCCCAGCGAGACCAGCGCGCGTGGTCGGCGGGCGCGGAGGGTGAGCGTCTCGTCGCCGTCGCGCTCGAGAGCGTGAATCGTTACGGCTGGACGGCTCTGCATGATCTCCACTGGCCGGGAAGGCCGAAAGCGAACCTCGACCACGTCGCACTGGGGCCCGGCGGGGTGGTCCTCGTGGATGCGAAGAACTGGTCAGGGGATGTCACGGCTGTCGACGGTCGGCTTCGTCAGAACGGGTACGACCGAACGAGCCAAGTCGAGTCCGTGGCGACCGCTGTGGCGGACCTGGTTGCGCAACTCGCGCCCAACCACCGGTCGGCAGTACGCGGCGTCGTGTGCCTCGCGAGCCAAGATCTCGAACCCACCAGCTTCCCCTGGGGCGTGACCGTGGTGGGTCGGGCGCAGCTCCCGGCACTTCTTGCCAGCCTCCCGCCCCGCTTGTCGCCCTTCGACGTGGCGGACATCGGACGCTTCCTGCAGGGGCACCTCGGCGGAGCGACGAGTCCGGGCTTGGCGGCACCATCTCGGCCCMCCGGGCGGAACCGGAAGCGGTCTGCGCAGGGCGCGACTCGCAATGACCGTCCTCGGCGAGGCGCAGAGCAGCGTCGAGCCGCCGCGGCTCGACGCCAGCAGAAGGCAGCCCGCGCCGCCCTACTCCGGGTTGCACTTGTTGGCGTGGGGCTCTTCCTCGTTCTGAACCTGCTCCCACATCTGACGGGCAATTAGCCTCGCACGACTGGGCCTTGCGGTTGAACGTGCCAGCTGGTGAGCTCACCAGATGGACACCGCGATTGAGGCCGCATTACGAGTGCGGATCATGGAATGGGTCCAGGAACGTGCCGAGGCGAATGGAGGATTTCTTCACCGCCAGGAGCTGCTGGGCTTCAGATCGACGGGCGGGACCTCCCGATCATCGACTTCTCGCGGGGAATCCGGAATCCGGCGAGCTTCGCGTCGACTCTCGCAATCGTGGCATCCGCCTCAGGGCCGTACGACGACACCGAGTCCGAAGACGGACTGCTCCACTATGCCTATCGTGCCGGCGACGAATTCAGCGGCGACAACAAGAAGATGAGAGCCGCGATCGAGACGGGTATGCCCGTCATCCTCTTCCGCAAGGAGATCGCGAACTACTACACGCCGGTGATGCCCGTCTACGTCGTCGACGACTTCCCCGAGAAGCGCACGTTCCTGATCGCGCTCGACGAGGCTTTTCGCTTCATGGGTGACTTGCGCACGCTCGACGTACGCCAGCGTGAGTACGCCCTGCGGCTGGCGAAACAGCGGCTGCACCAGCCGGCGTTCCGCACGCGAGTACTGCTTGCCTACGAGACGCGGTGCGCCGTGTGCACGCTCAAGCACGGAGCCCTGCTCGACGCCGCGCACATCGTTCCGGACTCGGAGGTGCTGGGTGTGCCTACGACCCCGAACGGGCTGGCTCTCTGCAAGATCCACCACGCCGCGTATGACCAGAACATGCTCGGCATCACTCCGGACCTCGACATCCAGATCGCGACGGACGTTCTGGCAGAGGTGGACGGGCCCATGCTGCAGCACGGGATTCAGGCCATGCACGGGCGGCGGCTGACGCTGCCGCGACGGAAGGCCGACCACCCCGATCGAGATCTGCTGGCTTGGCGCTGGGACCGATTCACTCAGGCGCGCTGACGTTCACCTGGCGCGGCTCCCCGAAATCCGCCCGCAACACTCCCGCCGTACCGTCCCCCCAACGAGGCATGGACGCAGTCGTCGCCCGCACGCGACCCTGTGACCCCCGAGGACGAGCGCGAGGAGCGGCCCGATGTTCGAACGCGTCGACCCCTTCATCGGCACGGAAGCCACGAGCCTGCCCGCGCAAGAGGGCCTCGCGACGACGTGGTGGTGGCCGAAGCCGCAGGTGGGGAACACGCACCCGGGCGCCACGTACCCGCTCGGCATGGTCAGCGCGTGCGCGTACAGCGGCGCGTACCCGACCGGTTACGGCCGTTACGACCTGGGCACCGAGGGCCTCCCGACGGAGATGCACGACCGGCAGGTGGCCAGCGGCTTCACGCACTTCCAGCAGTCCGGTACCGGCGCTATCCGCAAGTACTACAACTACTTCCGCGTCACGCCGATGCTGCAGCCGCTGGACGACCTCGGGCAGCTCTGGGACATCGTCGACGAGGACGCCGAGCCCGGCTACTACGCGGCGACCCTTGAGAGCGGCATCCGCGCGGAGATCACGGTCGGCCCGAAGAGCGCCGTCCACCGGTACACGTTCCCCGCGCACCGCGACGCGCGGCTCGTCATCGACTTCTCGCTGGGCGGGCTGACCATCCCGCACGGCCGGACCGTGCCGCTCCGGGCGCACCTGCACTCGCTCAGCCCGGGCGTCGCGCAGGGCGAGATCGTCGTCGAGGGTGCGCCGCTGGCCATCCACGTGGAGTGCAACGACCCGCGCTGGCGGCAGATGCTCTGGTACGACCGCCGGCTCATGCCGGGCGGCACGCGGCTCGACTTCGACCGCATCCGGCCGACGACCCTGCGACCGTTCGGGCTGATGTGGGCGGGGCCGTCGGAGCCCGGGCAGGTGGTGGAGCTGCGGTTCGGGTTCTCGTTGCGCGGCGTCGACCAGGCCCGGGAGAACCTCGAGCGCGAGTGCGGGCCCGGGCCGTCGAGCTTCGCGTCCCGGCGGGCGGCGACGGCCGAGGAGTGGCAGTCGGCCCTCGGCAAGATCCGCGTCGACACCCCGTCGAAGGACAAGCAGACCATCTTCTCGACGGCGCTCTACCACTCCCTGATCAAGCCGTGCCTGGCACCGGACGAGTCCCCGTTCTGGCCGGCCAACGGCCCGTTCGCGTTCGACATCGCAACCATGTGGGACATCTACCGGACCCAGCTGCCGCTGCTCACCACGTTGCTGCCGGAGAAGGCGGTGGAGCTGGCGAACGCGCTCCTCTACATCTCCGAGGAGGAGGGCAACCTCCCCATCGGGTACCGGATGGCGCGCGGCGCGGACCAGTTCAGCCGACAGGCGTCCGCACTCGCGCACACCTTCCTGTCCGACCTGTGCCAGCTCGGGCTGCCCGGCATGGACTGGGACTGGGCGCTGGTGCACATGCACAACGACCTGCGCCGGACGTACGGCGAGGACTTCCTGCTGCGCGGCAAGGTGCACCCGATCAGCCACACGCTCGACCTGGCGTTCGGGTACTGGTGCACGTCGCAGATCGCGGCGCACGTGGGTGACCCGGCGCTCGTCGACCAGTTCGCTCCGCTGGCCGCGCGCTGGATCAACGCGTTCGACGAGTCGACGGGCCTGCTCGAGGACTCCACGTACTACGAGGGCGGTCGCTGGAACTACTCGTTCCGGCTGCTGCACGACATGGCGGCGCGGATCAAGCTCTCGGGTGGCGACGACGCCTTCGTCGCCCAGCTCGACGAGTTCTTCGGGCTCGGCGCGCCGCCCGTGGTCCAACCCGGGATCCGGCCGGGCATCGAGGAGATGGCGGCGGGCTACGCCCTCAACCGGTTCGAGGGCCTCAACAACGAGCCCGACATGGAGGCGCCGTGGTCCTACCACTACGCCGGCCGGCCCGACCGGACCGCCGAGGTGGTGCAGGCGATCGTGCAGAACCAGTTCGGCACCGGACGTGGGGGCATGCCGGGCAACGACGACTCGGGTGGCCTCTCGTCGTGGTTCGTGTGGGCGTCGCTGGGGCTCTTCCCCGTCGCCGGTCAGAACCTGTTCCTGCTCAGCGCGCCGGCCTGGCGGGAGTCGTCGATCGACGTCGGCGACCGCAACCTCACCGTCGAGACCTCAGGGTTCACCGAGCCGACACCTGGCGGCCCGGTCCAGTACGTACAGTCCGTCCACCTCGACGGCGAGCGTCTCGACCGCACCTGGCTCACCGGCACGGAGCTCCACCGCGGCGGCCGCCTCCATCTGACGCTCGGCCCGGAGCCCAGCGACTGGGGCACCACCGTCCGGCCGCCCTCCGTCAGCACGAACCCCCCGACCACCGCGCTGCGGCGCTGATCAAGGAGTCGACGTGACCACTCAGCGCCGCCTCGTCATCGTCGTCCGAGCCGACCCGGTCATCTGCGGGCACTCGGGCGAGGCCCGCAACCTCGCGGAGGCTGCCCTCCAGCGGGGTTTCGACGACGTCCGCATCGTCACCTGGCCGCTCGACCGGCTCGAGCAGACCGGTCTCCCGCTCAAGCCGCTCGACGGGGTGCTGCCGTACTCGCCGGGCATCACGGTGGAACGCCCCGAGCCCGTCGGCGACTACAAGGTCCCCGACGGACGCTGGCTGGCCGGGATCGTCGGCAGGCTGGTGGAGCTGTTCACCGACGGCGTCCCGACGGTCGCCATGTCGCTGTACCTGAGCCCGCACTCCCTCGCCGTCGCCGACGCCGTGCACGTCGCGCGCCGCACGGGCCTGCCCGTCAACGTGACCACCGTCGCCGAGGCCGTCGGGTCCGACGTCACCAACGTCGTGCGGGCGTGCGTCGAGAAGGACGAGTTCGGCGCCGCGGCGCACGTGCTGTCCAGCTACCTCGAGCACGACGTGTGCCTGGCGGTCAGCGACTACACGCGCGAGCTGATCATCGCCGAGGCCGCCGCCATCGACGCCAAGCACGGCACGACGTTCGCCGCCCAGTGCCGCGAGCGCGTCTCCGTGTCCTACCCGGCCATCGACGTGGCGTCCTACCTGAACCTCGACCCGGCCGTCACCGCGGGGGTCCTGGGCTCGCGCGGTCTGACGGCCGACGGCTACGTCCTGTTCCTCTCCCGACTCGCCCACGCGAAGGGTGTCGACGACCTCATCGCCGGCTTCGCCGCCAGCCGCGCGTCCGACGCCCTGCGCCTGGTCATCGCCGGCAACGGGCCCGACGCGACACGCCTCCAGGAGATCGCCGCCGCGTCGAGTGCCGCCGACCGCATCGTGTTCTTCGACGACGTCGACGACGACGAGAAGGCCCACCTGATGGCCGCCTCCGCCGCCTACGTCCTGCCGAGCAAGCCGCGCCCGGAGTTCGTCGAGACCTTCGGCATCGCGCTGGCCGAGAAGATGCTCGCCGGCGGCGGCCCGGTGATCACCACCGACACCGGAGGCATCGGCGAGGCCGTCGGCGACACCGCTCTCGTCGTCCCGGTCGAGTCCCCCGGCGCCATCGCGGCCGCCCTGGACCGCGTGCTCGCGATGTCTCCCGACGAGCGCGCCGACTGGGAGACCCGCGCCCGCCTGCACGCGCTGCAGTTCGACCGCGGCGCCGTGCTGGACGCGATCCTCGCCCGCGTGACCGAGGTGCAGCGGGTGCCGACGCCCGTCGGGTAGGCGGTTCAGCGACCGAGCCGCCGGGCGCGAACCGCCGGCACCGACGCGCGTCCCGGCACGACGATGTAGCCGCTCTCGACGTCGCCGAGGACGCGCATGCTCGGATCTCCTGTCCCCCAGAGCCACGCGAGATACGCGCACAGCACCGCGTCGACCTCGTCCTCGACCCGGCCGAGGTCCGCGATCCGCTCGGCGGACCCGACGGCGTCCCGGATCTGGGCCCACCGAGCGGAGGTGGAGAGCGCCAGCGGCTCATCGCACACGCGTTCCATGTTGTCGAGAAGCAGACCGAAGGCGCTTCGAAGGCTCTCCAGCCCGCGGCCTCGTCTGGCCTTGTACGGCAGGACGGTAGCCAGCGCGAACAGCACGACCATGGCCGGGTGGGGGTAGACCTCGATGGCGACCGAAGCCGTCCCGGCGGGCGTGCCCGGGTCGCGGTCCCAACCGAAGCGCTCGCACAACGTCTCGCCGCGGGGTGGGTCGAAGATCGTCCGCGAGCGGTTCGAGGGATACGCCCCGGCGTTGAACGGGCCGAACTCTTGAGTGATCAGGCGCTCCGCGACGCGGGACCCGCTGACGTTGGGCACGATGAGCGGGGCATCGATCGCGGCGACCACGGTGCCGGGCGCGTGAGCCGACACGAACGCCGCGATCTCGTCGTCGGTGACGACCGCGCCCGACGCGACGAGGCGCCCGGACTCGTCGAGCGCTGCCATCCCCGTCCGTGCCTTGGCAGCCCATGCCAGATCGATCCCGATGTACCGGACCACCCAGCGCCTCCCGCATCGTCGACATCTCCCCGCGCGCTCCCGGCGCGCGAAACGTACCGTCGGACTCTCTGCCCCCGTCGTGAGGACCGCACCCGATGGCACCCAACGAGCCCCTGATCTTCGTCCTGCACGGTGCCCGCGGCGACCTGGCCAAGCGGATGGTGCTGCCCGCTCTCGCCGTCCTGCAGAGCCGCGGCCTGCTGCCGGACCGGTGGGCCCTGCTCGGCACGGGACGCACGCCGATCTCGTCGAAGGAGTTCGACCAGCTGCTGCGCGAAGCGGTGAACGCGCACGGCGACGATGAAGCGGCGCAGGGTGTGCCCGAGCTGACGGAGCACACCGCGTACTGCGGTGACGTCAGCGAGGACGACAGCGCCGACAAGCTGCCGGGTGAGCTCGACCGGTTGCGGAAGGTCCTGGCGGAGGACGGCGGGGACGTCCTCGTCGTGCACTACCTCGCGGTGCCGCCGTCGTCGTTCGCCCCGATCACCCGCGCGCTCGACAAGGCCGGGCTGACCGCCGGCGTCCGCGTGGTCTACGAGAAGCCGTACGGCACCTCGCTCGAGACGTTCCGGGAGCTCGATGCCACGGTCCACGAGGCGTTCGACGAGGAGCAGGTCTTCCGCATCGACCACTTCCTCGGCAAGGAGGCGACGCAGAACCTGCACGTGCTGCGCTTCGCGAACGAGCTGTTCGGCGGGGTGTGGAACCGGCGCCACGTCGCCCAGGTCCAGATCGACGTGCCGGAGACGCTCGACGTTGCCCAGCGGGCCGAGTTCTACGACGCGACCGGTGCCGCGCTCGACATGCTGGCCACGCACCTGTTCCAGGTTGCCGCGGAGGTGGCCATGGAACCGCCGCGCCGGCTCGACGCCGCCGGGCTGGCCGGCGCGCGCGAGGACGTCATCACGCACTTCCGACCTCTCGATCCCCAGCACGACGTGGTGCTCGGCCAGTTCGAGGGGTACCGCGACATCGACGGGGTTCCCGACGACTCGACCACCGACACGTTCGTCGCCGCGCGCCTCTGGGTGGACACCGACCGGTGGGAGGGTGTCCCGTTCCTGCTGCGGACCGGTAAGCGCATGGGTGGGTCGGCGCAGCAGGTGACGCTGGTGCTGCGCACCCCCGACGAGCTCTTCGGCTCCCCCGTCGGCCCGAACCGCGTGATCATCTCGCTCGCGGGATCGGGCGAGATCAAGGTGACGACGACCGTCAAGCGCCCCGGTCCGGAGCTCTCGCTGGGCACCGGCACCGCCGACCTGGAGCTCGCCGACGTCGAGCCCGGCGACCCGCTGCCGCCGTACGCCGGCCTGCTCGAGGACGTGCTCGCCGGCGACCGGACGCTGTTCACGACGCCCGCCGGGCTCGAAGCGGCCTGGATCGCGTTCGCGCCGCTGCTCGGCGACGACCGGCCCGCGCCCGAGCCCTACGCGGTCGGGTCGTGGGGGCCAGAGGCCGCCGATCGCCTGGCCGAGCCCCACGGCTGGGCGCTCGGCGACTGAGACAACGGCGATCGCATGTCATCGCCCGCACGCAGCGCTCGTACGATGCGCGCGTGACCGCCCCTCGCCTCGAGCTCAGCTTCCTCACGTTCGTCCCCTACGACGACCCGGCGGACGCCGGCCGGTCGCTGCGTGACGCGATCGACCTCTTCCGGTTCGCCGAGGACCTCGGCTACGACATCGGCTGGGTGCGCGTGCGCCACCTCGAGAAGTTCTTGTCGTCGCCCTTCCCGCTCTTCGCCGCGATCGGCCAGGCGACCGCGCGCATCCGCTTCGGCACCGCGGTCCTGCCGATGCGCTACGCCGACCCCATCGCGGTCGCCGAGGACGCCGCGACGGTCGACCTGCTCTCGGGCGGCCGGCTCGAGCTGGGTGTGGCGGGCGGGATCAAGCCGTCGGCGTCGCTGCTCGACGGCGTCTACGGCGCCGGCGAGAGGTCGTTCGACGACGAGTCGCAGCACCGGATCGCACGCCTCCGCGCCGCCTTGGCGGGCGAACCGGTCGCAGTCGCCCCCGAAGGCGGCTTCCCGATCGCACCGCCCGGCACCGACCTGATCGTCCGCCCGCACAGCCCGGGCCTCGCCGACCGGGTCTGGTACGGCCCGGGCTCGAGATCGACCGCCGTCCGCACCGCAGAGCAGGGCATGGACCTGCTCGTCTCGACCCTGAACAGCGAGGACGACGGCCGTTCGTTCGAGGAGACGCAGCGCGACCAGATCCTGGCGTACAAAGCGGCGTTCGACGTGCCCGGCCGAACGCCCCGCGCCGTCGCCGGACGCATCGTCCTTCCGAGCGTCACACCCGAGGACGACGAGCTCTTCGCCGAGTACATCGCCTGGTACGCCGCGCGCTTCGACGACACCGGTCGCCCACCCGCCGGCACCGGGTTCGGGGTGTTCAGCCCGACGCACCACGGCAGCCCCGACGAGGTCGTGGCGAGCCTCCAGGCCGACGTCGCGCTCCGCGAGGCGACCGGCCTGGACATCGTCCTGCCCGCGAACGCCACGCACGCGATGAGTCGACGCATCCTCGAGAACGTCGCGACGTCGATCGCACCGCGACTGGGCTGGACCCCCGCCTGAGGCCAGCCGGCGAGACCGACGTCGAGCAACCACCGCGCGCCCCCCGCCGCATCCTCGGCATGCTGGTCCCCATGGCCAAGCTCCTCTACACCGCGATCACCTCGCTCGACGGCTACGTCAACGACGCGGACGGCGGCTTCGACTGGGCGGAACCCGCGCCGGACCTGCACCAGTACGTCAACGACCTCGAGCGTGAGGTCGGCACGCACCTGTACGGCCGGCGGATGTACGAGGTCATGCGGTACTGGGAGACGGCGGGCGGCGCCGACGAGTCGGCGGTGGAGCGCGACTACGCAAGCGTCTGGCAGGCGGCCGACAAGGTGGTGTTCTCGCGCACCCTCGACGCGGTGAGCACCGCGCGGACCCGGCTCGAGCGGACGTTCGAGCCGGAGGCGGTGCGCTCGTGGACGGCGGCGGCCGACCGGGACCTGTCGGTCGGCGGTCCCGGGCTGGCGGCGGCAGCGCTGCGCGCCGGGCTCGTCGACGAGGTCCTGCTGTTCGCGCACCCGGTCGTCGTCGGCGGCGGGACGCGGGCGCTACCGGACTCCGTGCGTCTCGACCTGGAGCTCCTGGACACCCGCCGGTTCGACGGGGGCGTCGTGCACTCGCGGTACCGAGTGCGCACCTCAGCCCCCTGACGAACCCGACCTGGGTGCCGCCTCGACCTCCGGGGACGGCACCCATGTCGGGTTCGTCGTGCGCGGCCCGAGGTTCGCGACGACGATCGAGCCATGGCCGACGACGAGCGCGACGACGCCCACCGACCACCCGACGGCACGTCCGAGGCGGTCGTCGACGCCGTCGGTGCGCTCACGGCGGCGTTCGAGGTGGTCGAGCACGCGCGCGGCATGCTCTACGCCTTCCACCGGCTGACCGGACGCGCGGACAACGAGCTGGCCGACGCCCTCGACCAGCTGGCGGCGGCCGGCCACGAGGACCTCGCCGACGAGCTGCGCGCGGAGCTCGTCGGCCGCAACGTGCTCCACGGGCGGTGGACGTTCCAGGTGGTCGAGGAGTACGACGCCGACTACTACCGGGTGTTCGAGGCGGCCGAGCGGCGCGTCCGCGACGAGCTCATGGGCGGTCGTCGGCACGTGTACGAGGCCCGGCTCAAGGAGGAGAACCGCACCCACGGCCGCGCGGGCCACGAGCCGACCCCGAGCTAGCGACCGGTGACGCGCGCCTTCCCGGCGGCGAGGTCGAACAGCCGCGGCAGGATCGCGTCGCCCGCCACGCGCAGCCCGTCGTGCAGGTGCTCGTTCGTGATCCAGACCTGCAGGTTGCCGACGGAGGTCACCAGCGCGAGGTCGAGGTCCACGTACGGGTCGTCGTAGTACTGGACGGCCGCCACCGGCACCTCGTTGGCCGCGAGCCGGTCGAGGTCGTACAGCGCGGGCCACTGCGTGCGCCCCGCCAGCTCCTCGGCGGCCCCCCGGAACGGGCGCAGCGCGCGGTGCTGCTCGTACATCCACGGGAACACGGCCTCGCCGGTGAGCTGCAGCGGACGCGCGTCGGCGGCGAACGACGGCCACCGGTCGTGCTCGGTCTGCGCGGCCCAGCCCGGCTCCCGGGTCCCCTGGTGGTAGATGACCTCCTGGAGCACGGCGTACAGCGGGCCGTCGTCGAAGCCCGTCGTGCGCACGACGCCCGCGAGGAAGGCGTCCGAGAGCGACCCGTCCGTCGCGAGCGCCCTGTCCAGCAGCCAGTGCACCTCGTCGACGCCGGTGCTCATGCCGAGCGGCTGCCCCAGCTGCTGCAGGCGCTGCACGGTCAGCGGCTCGCCGGTCGGCAGCGCCACCGAGCCCAGCCGGTCCGCGATCTCGCCGAGCAGCGGCACGTCCGACGGGTGGAGGCGCGCGAGCTCCCGGTTGCGTGCCGCCTGCCGCCGGTAGGTCGCGGCGTAGACCTCCTCGGCGGTGACCGTGGCCGGCGGCAGCCCGCCCGTGACGTAGCACCGGGTCAGCGCCTCGGGGTGGCGGGACAGGTACATCAGCGTGAGGAAGCCGCCGTACGACTGCCCGAGCGTCGCCCACCGGCGCCCGCCGTAGACGGTCGCGCGCAGGTGCTCGGCGTCGGCCACGATCGCGTCGCCGCGGAAGCACGCGAGGTAGTCGGCGGCCGTGGCCGCGTCGTCGAACCCCGCGATCACGCGCCCGTCCACCGGTGACGACCGCCCGGTGCCGCGCTGGTCCAGCAGGATGACGCGGTACCGCTCGAGCGCCGTCGCGATCCAGCCGCCGCCCAGCGGTCGAGGCCCGTGGTGCCCGGGGCCGCCCTGCAGGAACAGCAGGAGCGGCAGGTCGTCGGACGCCTTCTCCGGGTCCACCAGCTCGCGCGCGAACACGTCGATCGAGCCGAACCGGTCCGGCGCCGACCAGTCGACGGGCACCCGAACCCGGTGGTCCCGGACGGCGAACCCGGTCATCGCGTAGCTGTCGGACATGCTCGCCAGACTAAGGCCCGGCCGTGCGCCACGGTCGAGGGCCGCGCATGCTGGGTGCCATACAAGGAGGTCCATCCTGACTACCGCACGCACCGCCGAGGGCACCGGCGTCGGCTTCCGCTCCGAGCGCGGCCCGATCCTCATCGCGATCATGGTGACCACCGGCCTGGTCGCCATCGACGCGACGATCCTGGCCACCGCGGTCCCGACCATCGTCGCCGACCTGGGCGGGTTCACCAGCTTCCCGTGGCTGTTCTCCGTCTACCTGCTCACGCAGGCGGTGAGCGTGCCCATCTACTCCAAGCTCGCGGACACGGTCGGCCGCAAGCCGGTCATCCTGCTGGGCATCGGCCTGTTCCTGCTCGGCTCGGTGCTCTGCGGGTTCGCGTGGAGCATGCCCGCGCTCATCGCGTTCCGCGCCGTGCAGGGGCTGGGCGCCGGGGCCGTGCAGCCGATGGCGATCACGATCGCGGGCGACATCTACACGGTCGCCGAGCGGGCCAAGGCGCAGGGCTACATCGCGAGCGTGTGGGCGATCTCCTCGGTGGTCGGCCCCACGCTCGGCGGGGTGTTCTCGGAGTTCCTCAGCTGGAACTGGATCTTCTTCGTCAACATCCCGCTGTGCCTCGCGGCCGCCTGGCTGCTGGTCCGCCACCTGCACGAGAACCTCGAGCGCACCCGGCACCGCATCGACTGGGCCGGCGGCGCGCTGCTGACCACCGCGATGAGCCTGCTGATCCTCGCGCTGCTCGAGGGCGGCAAGGCGTGGGAGTGGCTGTCCGTGCCGAGCATCGGCGCGTTCGTCGTCGGCGCCCTGCTGCTCGTCTGGTTCGTCCGCGTCGAGCAGCGCGCCGCGGAGCCCGTGCTTCCGCTGTGGGTGTTCTCCCGACGCCTGCTCCGGGCCTCCGCGCTGGTGGCGGTCGGCGTCGGGGTCGTGCTCATCGGGCTGACGTCGTACGTGCCGTCGTTCCTCGAGGCCCTGCTCGACGTCTCGCCGCTGACCTCCGGCCTGACCCTCGCCGCGCTCACCATCGGCTGGCCCATCACCGCGTCGCAGTCCGGGCGGCTCTACCTGCGCTTCGGGTTCCGCACCACCATGCTCATCGGGTCCACCATCGTCGTGCTCGGCACCGCGGGGCTCGTCGTCGCCTCCCTGCACCCCTCGGTGCTCGCGGTCGGGCTGGCCTGCTTCGTCGCCGGCGCCGGCATGGGCCTGGTGGCGTCCCCCAGCCTGATCGCCGCGCAGTCGAGCGTCGGCTGGAGCGACCGCGGCGTGGTGACGGGTGCCAACCTGTTCGCGCGGTCGATGGGCAGCGCGGTGGGCGTCGCGGCGCTCGGCGCCCTGGTGAACGCGCTCTTCACCGGCGACAGCCCGGCCCAGGACCCGGCGCAGTTCGGCGACGCCGTGACGGTGGCGTTCGCGGCCGTCGCGGTCGTGGCGCTGGGGATCGTGGCGGCGTCCGCGGCCATGCCCCGCACCACCGTCGAGCACGGCGCACCCCCGGCGAGCGAGCCCGAGCAGAGGGACGCAGACTGAGTCGTCACCGACGAAGGGATCCACCATGGGCATCGAGGACCTGGCCAAGCAGGCGAAGGACGCGCTCGACGGGCACGAGGACCAGGCGAAGAGCGTGCTCGACAAGGCGGCCGAGGCAGTCAAGGCGCGGACGGGCAGCAACCAGGACGCGATCGTCGACAGCGTCGTCGACAAGGCGAAGACCTACCTCGACGACCAGAAGAAGAACTAGTCGCCGTGCCCCTGAGCGGCGAGTACCTGCCGAGCACCTCCGCCTGGGCGCGCAAGCAGGCCGAGGCCTACGAGGCGTCGGCCGGCGCCCAGGCGAACACCCTGCAGGGCAAGCCGGTGATCGTGCTGACCTCCGTCGGCGCGACCAGCGGCAAGCTCCGCAAGACCGCCCTCATGCGCGTCGAGCACGACGGCCGGTACGCGGTGGTCGCCTCGAAGGGCGGGACGCCCGAGAACCCCGCCTGGTACCGCAACCTGGTGGAGCACCCGCACGTGGAGCTGCAGGACGGCCCGGTGCGCAAGGACTACACCGCGCACGAGGCGGCCGGCGCCGAGCGTGACGAGTGGTGGTCGCGCGCGCTGCAGGTCTGGCCGGCGTACGCCGGGTACCAGAAGAAGACCGACCGGCTCATCCCGGTGCTCGTCCTGGAGCCGCTCGAGGAGTGATCCTCAGCCCAGCAGCAGGTACCAGCCGCCGACGCCGATGACCCCGCCGAGGATGGGCGCCGCCACCGGGACCCAGGCGTAGTCCCACTCGGACGAGCCCTTGTTCCTCAGCGGCAGCACCGCGTGCACCATGCGCGGCCCGAGGTCGCGGGCGGGGTTGAGCGCCGGTCCGGTCGGGCCGCCGAGCCCGGCGACGAGCCCCCACACCAGGAACCCGAGCGCCAGGTGCGCCACGGCCGGCTCGTTCGCGGTGAGGGGCGAGTGCACGATCGCGAGCGCGCACGAGAACAGGATCACCGACCCGAGCAGCTCGCTGAGGAAGCCGTTCAGCCGCGAGTGCGCGGCGTTGATCGTCGCGAACGTCGCGAGGATGTCCTCCGGGTCCGTGGTCTGGTCGTAGTACGGCTTGTGCGTCACGACGATGGCGAGCTGGCCGGCGATCGCGCCGAGCATCTGCGCGACGATGTACGGCGCGACCTCGGACCACGGGAACAGCCCCCACGTCGCGAGGCCCAGCGTGAACGCCGGGTTGATCAGGTTGCCGCTGATGCCGCCGAACATGATCGCCGGGATCATCACGCCGAACCCGTAGCCCATGGCGATCAGCGACCACCCGCCGCGGTACCCCTTCGAGCCCTTGAGGTGCACGTTCGCGACCGTGCCGTTGCCCAGGATGAGCAGGATCGCGGTGCCGATGAACTCGCAGGCCAGCCGCACGCCCAGGCTGTAGGACGGGTCCATCGGCCCCCCGCTCGTCGGTCCTCAGAGCGTCAGCGTGGCACAGCCGCCCGCTCCCGCACGAGCAGCCGCACGAGCACCGCGAGCGCGACACCCACCGCGTAGGCGAGCAGGTCGACGGCCGCGAACGTGGTGCCGAGCGCGTAGCGGGCCACCGGGACCGCGTCGACGGCCCGCGCCGGCAGCCCGGTGAGCTGGGCGAGCTCGACCAGCGCGCACACCCCGAAGGCGATCGCGGCGACGACGCCCGGGCGGGCCCGCGGCGCGACGACGACCAGGAGCGCGTACACGAACGCGGCGTAGACGGCGTCGCCCGCGGGATCGGCCAGCGGCCCGTCGAGCCGGCTCACGATCAGCCCGACGACGACGAGGCCGGCGGCGGTGAGCGCGGCGAGGGGGCGAGGAGCCAGGTGACGACGACGTTCGGGCACGTCAGCACGCTACGTGCCGTCCTGCGGAGGTCGTGTCAGGCCGATGTGTCGGTCGTGCGCTCGTAGAGGTGGATCTTGAGCTCGATGGCGTCCAGGTGGGCGGCGACCTCGACCAGCTGCTGCTGGACCCGGTCGCGGTGCGCCCGGAGCAGCGCGAGCCGCTCCTCCTCGTTCCCGTCGCCGGCCCGGACGAGCGCCGCGTACTGCCGGACCTCGCGGATCGGCATGCCGGTCCCGCGCAGCCGGGTGAGCATGCGGATCCAGCCGAGGTCCTGCTCCGCGTAGCGGCGGTGGCCCGACGGCGACCGGTCGACCGCGTCGAGCAGCAGGCCGTCGCGCTCGTAGTAGCGCAGGGTGTGGGTGGTCAACCCGGTGGCCTCGGCCGCCTCCGCGATGGTGAGGCTGACCCGGTCGACGTCGACGACGCTCATGGTCTCGATGGTCGCTCTTCGAGTGCGCTCGAAGTCAAGCCGAGCCGCCCACAGCCCCGGCCGTCCCCAGTGGCCGTCGATGCCGCCCGGCGGTCCGGTCAGCCTGGAGCCGTGGAGCGGACCGCGCCCTGGCGACGACCCTGGCCCTGGCTCGTCGCGCTGGCGGTGTGCGTCGCCGTCGGTGCGGGCGTTCCCGCGTGGGCGCAGGCGCGCGACGCCGCGCGGTACGCCGTCACCGCCGACGACCTCGCGGCCGGCCGGTCGGCGCTGGCC
>NZ_JBFUKJ010000020.1:0-79132 GCF_056400905.1 Cellulomonas sp. P4_H12 | reverse complement strand
GGCGTCCCTGGCCGGCACGCCCGCCGCGCGCGGGGCGAAGGCGACGTTCTCGCGCGCGCTCAGGTGCGGGAACACCAGCGGGTCCTGGCCGAGCAGGCCGACGGACCGCCGCTCGGGACGCAGGTCCGTCTCCACCCGGCCCTGCCACACGGCGGTCAGCGTCCGCTCCCCCACGCGCACCACGCCGTCCGCCGGGACCAGGTGCCCGGCGAGCACCGCCAGCAGCGTCGACTTGCCCGCGCCGTTGGGGCCGAGCACCGCCACGATCTCGCCCGGGTGGGCGGCGAGGGTGACGTCGAGCGCGAAGGCGCCGCGCCGGACGGCCACCTCCGCGTGCAGGGACGTCATGCGGCGCGCCCCGGCCGCCAGGCGCGCGCGGCGAGGAGCACCGCGATCGCGGCGAACACGAGGAGCAGCGACAGCGCGACGGCCGTGCCCTGCGTGACGCCGGCGCCGTTGAACGCCGAGTAGATGGCGAGCGGCATGGTCTGGGTGATGCCCGGGGAGTTGCCCGCGAACAGTGCGGTCGCGCCGAACTCGCCGAGCGCCCGCGCGAAGCAGAGCACCGTGCCGCTCACCAGGCCGGGCATGACGAGCGGGATCGTGATGCGCCGCAGGACGGTCCACGGCCCGGCACCGAGGCTTGCGGCGACGACGTCGAACCGCCGGCCGGCGGTCCGCAGGGAGCCCTCGACCGACAGCACGAGGAACGGCATCGCGACGAACGTCTGCGCGATGACGACGGCCGCGGTGGTGAACGGGATGGTGATCCCGAACCACGTGTCCAGCGACTGGCCGACCAGCCCGCGCCTGCCCAGCAGGTACAGGAGTGCGATGCCGCCGACCGTCGGGGGCAGCACCAACGGCAGCGTCACGAGGGCGCGCAGCACGTCCGCCGACCAGCCTTGGGCGCGCGCGAGCACGACGGCCAGTGGGACGCCGAGCACGAGGCACGCGACGGTGGCCGCGATCGACGTGGTCAGCGAGAGCCGGAGCGCGTCCAGAGCAGCCGGCGTCCCGATGTCCGCGGGCAGCGTCGACCAGTCCGCGCGGACGACGAGCGCGACGACCGGCAGGACGAGAAGACCGGCGGCGAGCGCGGCGGGCAGCCACAGCAGCCCGGGGACCCCGCTGTCGCGGCGCGCCCTCACGGCGCGGTGAAGCCGAGGTCGGCCAGGATCTTCTGGCCCGTGTCGGACAGCACGAGGTCGACGAACGCCCGTGCGACGTCCCGATCCCTGGCCGTCGTCAGGACCGCGATCGGATAGGCGTTGACGACCGTCGCCGCCTCGGGGACCTCGACGCCTTCGACGGTGTCGCCCGCCGCCAGCACGTCGGTCCGGTAGACCAGGCCGGCGTCGGCGTCGCCGGTCTGCACCTTGGTGAGGACGGCCTTGACGTTCTGCTCCTCGCTCACCGGCGTGAGCGTGAGCCCGGCGCCGTCGAGGAGGGTGTGCGACGCGGAGCCGCAGGGCACCTCGGCGGCGCAGAGGACGACCTTGCCGCCCGACGTCGAGAGGGCCGCGAGGTCCGACAACGTGGTGATGTTCTTCGGGTTGCCGGGCGCGACGACGATCTCGAGCGTGTTCGTCGTGAAGACGGTCGGGGTTCCGTCGGCCAGGCCGGCGTCCGTCACCGTGGCCATGTTCTTCTCGTCCGCCGAGGCGAAGACGTCCGCCGACGCCCCGGCGACCAGCTGCGTGGCGAGCGTCGACGACCCGTCGTAGGTGGTCGGGTGGACCGTGACCCCGGGGTTCTCGGCCGCGAACTCTGCGCCGAGGGCGTCGAACGCTCCCTGCAGGGAGGCCGCGGCGAAGACGGTGAGCTCCCCCGTGAGCTCGGGGCTGCTGGGTTCGGGCGTGGCAGGCGTGCCGGTGGAGCAGCCCGCCAGAGCCAGCAGGACGGCGGCGGCCACGAGGGCGCGAGCCCTCACCGCTGGGCCCGCGGGGTCTCGACGAGCACGGTCGTGGCCTTCACCACGGCGGTCGCGCGCGAGCCGACCTCGAGCCCGAGCTCGCGCACCGCCTCGCTCGACATCAGCGACACCAGCCGGAACGGGCCGGCCTGCAGCTCGACCTGCGCCATCACGGTGTCCATGAGGATTCCGGTGACCAGCCCCGGCAGCCGGTTGCGCGCCGAGCTCGTGCCCGCGGCGGCGTCCTCGGGGGTCCGGGCGCGCTCGACGGCCAGCGCCGCGAGCTCGACGCCGTCGACCACGCTGCGGCCGGCGGTATCGGTCCGGGCCGCCAGGACGCCCGAGTCGACCCACCGACGGAGCGTGTCGTCGCTCACGCCCAACAGCTGGGCCGCCTCGCTGATCCGATAGTCCGTCACGAACGCGATCGTAGTGCCGTAGATGCGGMTGTCCAGCGCGTCTCGATCCGAGGATGCGGAACTCGGGCGGGAGCGCACCGGGAACGATAGCGTCCGGCCATGGCGAAGAAGTCCGGCAAGAAGTCCAAGAAGAACAAGATCCCGAACGACGTCTACGAGGCCGAGCTCGCCCGCCTGCAGGCCGAGCTGGTCAAGGTCCAGCTCTGGGCCCAGGAGACCGGGGCCCGGATCGCCGTCGTCTTCGAGGGCCGAGACGCCGCAGGCAAGGGCGGCACGATCAAGCGGGTCGCGGCCTACCTCAGCCCGCGTGTCGTGCGCGTCGCCGCGCTGCCCACCCCGAGCGAGCGCGAGAAGACCGAGTGGTACTACCAGCGCTACGTCGCGCAGCTGCCGGCGGCGGGCGAGATCGTCCTGTTCGACCGCTCCTGGTACAACCGTGCGGGCGTCGAGAAGGTCATGGGCTACTGCACCAAGGCCGAGTACCAGCGGTTCATGCGCCAGACCCCGACCTTCGAGGAGATGCTCATCGAGGACGGGATCCTGCTGCGCAAGTACTGGTTCTCGGTGTCGGACAAGGAGCAGCTCAAGCGGTTCCGCTCGCGGCTGAAGGACCCGCTGCGGCAGTGGAAGCTGAGCCCGATGGACCTCGAGTCCATCAGCCGGTGGGAGGAGTACTCCCAAGCCAAGGACGAGATGATGGTCCACACCGACACGACGAAGAGCCCGTGGTTCGTGGTGGAGTCCGACGTCAAGAAGCACGCGCGGCTCAACATGATCAGCCACCTGCTGTCCACGCTCCCGTACACGAACGTGCCGCCCGAGAAGGTGGTCCTGCCCGAGCGCCCCGCCGCCTCGACCGGCTACAAGCGGCCCCCGCGGGAGCTGTACACGTATGTCCCGGACCACGCCGAAGCGGTGCGTGACGACGCCGAGAAGGACTCCTGACGCCGACGGCGAACGCCCGTTGCGTCGCGGCCGATGACCTGCGACGTTGATCCGCATGTCGACGACCTCGACCTCCACCTCACCCGGTCCCGCGCTGCGGGTCTCGCTGCCCGGCCTGCAGCCCTCCGTCAAGGACTTCCTCACCAACGAGGCCGGCAGCGCCGTCTACCTGCTGGCCGCCACCGTCGTGGCACTGATCTGGGCGAACTCGCCCTGGGCCGACGCGTACGAGTCGATGTGGTCCACCATGGCCGGCTTCCACATCGGGTCGTGGGGCGTCGAGCTCGACCTGCACGGCTGGGTCAACGACGYGGCGATGGCGATCTTCTTCGCGGTCGTCGGCCTGGAGATCAGCCGCGAGGCCACCACGGGAGACCTGCGGGACAAGCGGACGGTGGCCGTGCCCGCCCTCGGCGCGCTCGGCGGCCTGCTCGTCCCGGTGCTCATCTACCTGGCCTTCAACGGCGGGACCGACGCCGCGCACGGCTGGGGCGTCGTGATGTCGACGGACACCGCGTTCCTCGTCGGCATCCTCGCGTTGTTCGGGCCCAAGTGCCCGGACCGGCTGCGGCTGTTCCTGCTCACCCTGGCGATAGTCGACGACATCGGCGCGATCACCGTGATGTCGGTGTTCTACACGTCCGAGGTCGACATGGCCGCGCTCGGGGTCGCCGCCGCGATCGTCGTCGGCATCGTCGTGCTGCGGTGGCTCAACGTCTGGCAGCTGGCGCCGTACGTGGTCGCCGGCATCGCCCTGTGGTTCGCGGTCCAGGCGTCCGGCGTGCACGCCACCCTCGCCGGCGTCATCGTCGGCCTGCTCGTCCCGGCCCGCCCGGCGGACCAGGAGACCATCGAGGAGGTCGCCGGGTACGGCCGCAAGCTCATCGACGACGCCACGGCGGAGCGCGAGCACCTCGCCGAGCTCGCGGCCCGGGCAGCGGTGCCGACGAACGACCGGCTGCAGCGCCTCCTGCACCCGTGGAGCGCCTTCGTCGTCGTGCCCCTGTTCGGCCTCGCCAACGCAGGGATCAGCCTGGACGCGGAGTCGCTGCAGGCCGCGGCCCAGTCACGGCTGGCCATCGGCGTCGCGGTCGCGCTCGTACTCGGCAACGCGATCGGCATCACCGGCGCCGCGACGCTCGCCCTCAAGCTCGGGCTCGGCGAGCTCCCCGGCCGCGTGCGCTGGGGCCACCTGCTCGGCGGCGCGGTGCTGGCCGGCATCGGGTTCACCATCTCGCTGTTCATCGCCGGGCTCGCGTTCGACGACCCGACGCAGCTCGACAACGCCAAGATCGGCATCCTCGCCGGCTCGCTCACGGCGGCCGTGCTGGGCTCGATCCTGCTGCGGTGGCTGGGCGAGAAGCTGCCGCTGTGCTCGCCGCTCAGCGACGCCCCGCCGCCGCTGCCTCCGTTGCCCTGGCGGGCGCCCGCCTAGCTCGGCGGGCGCCCGCCCGGTCATCCCTCGTCGGTCGGCGACGGCTCCTCGGTGGGGGCCTCGGTCGACGGCTCGGCGGAGGCGGCGGCCTTGGCGGCGGTGAGGGCCGCCTGGAACGCCGCGAGGGTCGCCGCGTCGACGGTGCCCGTCACTGGGACGCCCAGGTCGGTCTGCGCCGCGCCGACCGCGGCCGTGAGCGCGTCCGACCACTGACCGTCGATCGGACCGTCCCAGTACCCCGCCAGCTTGAGGGTCTGCTGCAGGGCCGCGGTCGTCGCCGTCGCCACCTGGGCGTCCGCGCCGGCCTTGGCCTCCACCGCTGCCTGCAGCGCCGCCGCGGTCGCCTTGTCCACGGTCCCCGTCTCGGGCAGGCCGTTCTCCTTCTGCAACGCCTGCACCGCGGCGACCGTCTGGGGGCCGTAGATGCCGTCCACCGCGCCCGTGTAGTACCCGGTGTCCGCCAGCGACTGCTGGAGCGCGACCGTGTAGGCGCTCACCGTCGCGCTCGCCTGCGCCTGACGCTCGTCGGAGAGGCACCCCGAGTCGGCGAACAGCCGGAGCCAGGCCATCTCGAGGGCCACGGCCGCCGAGTTGAACTGCTCCGAGGCCTGCACCAGCGGCGTCTCCTGCGTGATCCCCGCCTGGGCCGACGCGAACTCGTCCTCGGCCTGCTGGACGCGGGTCACGCTGGCCTCCGGCACGGTGGGCACCGGGCTGGGCGACTCCTCGGTGGGCTCGGGCGCGGGCTCGCCGGCGGCCGCCGCCTGGGCGGCGGCGAGCTCGGCCTGAGCCGCGGCGAGGTCCTGCTGCGCCTGGACCACCGCCTCCCGCGCGTCGACGGCCTTCTGGCCGGCATCCTTCGACTCGGCCGCGGGGTCGGCGAGGTCGGTGCCGGCCGTCTGGACGTCCCCGACGGTGACCTCCGTCTGGTTCAGCACGTCGCCGTAGCGGTCGAGGGCCGTGATGTAGGTCGAGCTCGCGTCGCAGAACGCCGCTCCGGCGTCCGTCGCCGCGGCCTGCGCATCGGCAAGCGCCTGCTCCTTGGCCGTGACGTCCGCCTGCGCGACCTCGACGTCCGACTTGGGCGTGGGCTCGGGACCCGCGTTGTCGCCCGTGCACGCGGACAGCAGGAGCAGCAGGCTCGTGCCGACGGCGACGGCGACGGACGCGTGGCTGCGACGTCGCGCCGACCCGCGGGCTGCGCGCGCGCTCATCGGACGATGTCCCGACCGTGGACCGTCAGCGCCCAGATGACGAAGACGTCGAGCGCGATGATGACGGCGCTCCACACCGGGTAGTACGGGAGCCACGCGAAGTTGAGCAGGATGCTCAGGCACACCACGGCGACGCCGACGGCCCGGGCCCACACCGCCCCGCCGAGCACGAAGAAGCCGGCCAGCAGGACGACCAGACCGGCGACGAGGTGGATCCACCCCCACGTCGTGACGTCCAGCTCGAAGATCCACTCCCGGCCCGCGACATAGAACGTGTCGTTCGCGATGGCCACCACCCCCTGCACCGCGTGCAGGACGCCGACGAGGATCATCATCGTCGCGGCGAACACGGTGAGGCCGACCGCAAATCCACTGCGTTGCTCTGTCACGTTGGGATCCCTCTGTCGATGTGGCGATGACCCATGGACGTGTCGTCGATGGTCCTGAGGCTGGCCCCCGCCCGGTCGCCAGCCGGATCGGTACGCCACGGGCGCAGCCGGCGGGACCCCGCGGCGGGTTCATTCACCCGTGGGGGTCGGCGCGGTCGCACGGCGCCGCGGGCTCGGGAGCTCGGGGATCCAGGACATGGCGCGGTGGGCATGACGGCCACCCGACCGTTCCGCGTCACGCGACCCTCCTCTGGATCGACCGAACCGCATCTGATCTGGATCATTGCGGACATTCGGGGCGTTGACCAGCACCGGAGCGCGGGGCTCGGCCCCATTTCGAGCGCCCCGCGAGCCCGCGGGCTCGGTCACAGCCGCCGCCGTCGGCGCACCGACCGACCGGCGGGACCGGCGTCCGCACGTCGAGGTCCGCGTCGTGCCGACCGCGCGGCATCGCTTGCCCGGACCAGCCCACGCGAATCCCCGGGCCGCTACGGCTGACGGTCGGCCCGACCGGCCGCGAGCGCGGCGTAGCGCTCGAGCATCAGAGGCCAGTCCGCCCCCGGTAGCCGTTACCCGCCGCGAACGCGGCGTAGCGCTCGAGGGTCTGGGGCCAGTCCGTGAACTTGTCCCGGAAGCCGGCGTTGCCCTCGTCCCAGCCGCCGTGCTCGAGCTCGACGCGCGTTCCGCCCTCGTCGAGCGGCACGAACTGCACGGTGATCCGGCTCGGGTGGTTCGGGGTCTGCCCGAGCGTGGAGGTGTGCACGACGAGCGCACCGCGGGCGACGGCAAGGACCCGTCCCCACTCGACCTCGCCGCGGGTCGCGTCGACCAGGTAGACCCGGCCGCCGACGCGCGGTTCGATGCGGGCCCCGACGAAACCGGCGGGGTCGGGCGTGTAGTCGGGGTGCCACCACTGCCCGATCCCGTCGACCCAGGCGTCGAACGCCTCGACCGGCGTGCAGTCGACGACAAGCTGGTGCCGGATCGGCTCGGTCACGACAGCGGGTCGCCGTCGCCGTACGAGCCGAGCCGCAGGGTGCGCGCGTCGGACGCCAGGATCGCGGGCGTCGCCGCGAGCAGCGACTCGACGGTCTCGGTGCCGGCGCGCACGAAGCGCCCGGACAGCGCGTCGAGCTCCCCGTCCCCGAACGCCCGCACCAGCTCGGCGACCGCCGCGACCGGCGTCCACTCGGTGCGTCCCGCATGCATCGGCATGGTCGTCGTCATGGTGGTCTCGACGTGACCCGGCGCCAGGTCGAGCACGCGGATGCCCTGGTCCCGGTACTGCGCGTCGAGCTGCGTGGTGAACCGGGCCAGCGCGCCCTTGCTCACGGCGTAGCCGGTGTAGCTGGTCATGGCGCGGTGGCCCGCACCGGAGTTGAGGTTAAGCACGCGCCCGGCGCCGCGGGCGAGCATGGCGGGCAGCACCGCGTGCGTGACGAGCAACGGCCCCCGGACGTTCGCCTCGATGACGCGCCAGGAGTCCTCGACGTCGTCGTCGACGAACGGCACCTCCGCCCGTTCGATGACGCCGGCGTTGTTCACCAGCAGCCCGATGCCGCCCAGCGCCTCCTCGACCCGCGCCACCGCGTCGAGCACGGCCGTGCGGTCGACGAGGTCGGCCGCGGCGACGAACGCGTTCCCGCCGATCTCCTCCGCCACCGCGTCGAGGAGCGCCCGCGTACGACCCACGAGCGCCACGGCGTACCCCGCCTGCGCCAGCCCGAGCGCGATCCCCCGGCCGATCCCCCGCCCAGCCCCCGTGACCAGCGCCGTCCTCACTGCGCCGCCTCGACGGCCTCGCGCAACCGGTCGAGCGTGACCTTGCCGTGGAACCGCGCGCCGTCGATGAACAAGGTCGGCGTGCCCCGCACTCCGAGCTCGATGCCGGCGGCGTAGTCCGCCGAGATGGCCGCGGCATAGGCCTGCGCGCCGTCGCCGGCAACCTCCGACGGGTCGAGACCCAGTGCGCGCGCCGACTCACGCAGGTCCTGCTCCGCAAGCCGGTCCTGATGGCTCATCAGCTCGGCGTGCATCTGCCAGAACTTCCCGTGCGCGCCTGCCGCCTCCGCCGCCAGAGCGGCCGACAGCGCGTAGGGATGCACCTCGAACAGGGGGAAGTGCCGCCACACCAGCCGAACCCGTCCGTCGGACGTGTCCACCAGCTCGCGCAGCGCCGGCGCAGCGGCACGGCAGTACGGGCACTCGAGGTCGCCGAACTCGAGCACGGTGACCGGGGCGTCGACACGGCCGTACACGTGCCGCTCGGCGGGGACGTCGTCTGCCATGGGTCGAGGATGCCTGACGACGCCAGGTCCGCGACACTCGAACGCCCGCCGGCTGGAGGCCTGCTCCGGACGTGCCTCAACGTCGGAGCCACCTGTCAGGTGCGGAGTGGGTGTCCGTGGCGGTCGGTGAAGGACCATCGGCCGGTGGGGTCGTGGGTGATCTCGATGCCGCGGTCGTGCACGAGTTCGTGGTGGTGCCAACAGAGCAGGCATCCGGTGTGCACGTCGGTGGAGCCTCCGTCGCGGTGCCAGTGCTGGGTGTGGTGCACCTCGGACAGCACGGGTGGGGCGTCGCAGTCGGGGTACTGGCAGTGCCGGTCGCGGGCGATGATCGCACGCCGTTTGGCCCCCGAGTAGGTCCGTTCGGCCCGGCCGACGTTCAGGATCTGCGACTGGGGTCCGAACACGACCCGGGTGATCGCCGAGTCACACGCCAACCGGGCCAGGACCGTGTCGGGGATCGGCCCGGTGCCGACGAGCTCCGCCACACCGAACCGGTCCACATCCACACCAGGTGCCGGCAGGACGCCGCGGGAGGGCGCGAGGTCGTCGTGCGGTGCGGACAGGTCTGACCCGGTGACTGGGCTGCGGTCCTCGGGTCCCCCAGATGGCGCCGGTCGGCTGACCCGATGACCGGGCTGCCCTGTCCCAGCGGCTGGTGCCGGTCCGTCGCTGGGGTGGTGGAGGGCGCGGGACAGGGTGGTCCAGTCGACCAACGCGGTGATCTGCGGGCGGTGGGACCCGGTGGCGCCAGTCAGGTCCCGGTCCAGGACCAGCCGGGTCAGGTTCACCAGGGCCCCGGCGCGGCGCCGCGCCGCCGGCAGCCCGGCCGTCTCTGTGCTCTTGGTGGTGACCGCGGCTAGGGCGGCGGCCAGGGCGTGACCGTGCTCGGTGGTCAAGAACCCCCGCAGGTGGCACCCGTCCATCGTCTGGGCCAGGCTGAAGAACTCCCGCTCGGCCGCCTTGCGGTACCCGCGGTCGTCCGCGTCCGGGTCCGCCGCGGCGGCCCAGCGGCGGGTCAGCACCCGGAACTGGGCGATCGGCAACGAGGCCGCGTGCTCGAGCAGGAAGTCCTCCCCGCACTCGGGTGCGGGTGCGGCCAGCGCGGTGCGGCGCTGGTCGGTGTTCGCCGCCGCGGCCATCGCCTGCGCGGCCTCCAAGGGCACGGTCCCGGCCACGCTCAACGCCGCGGTAGCGGGCAGGGCATCGCGGAACGCCCGCCCCAACGCCACCAACCCCGCCGCCTGCCCGTGCGAGAGCCGGCCCTGCGCGGCGACCCAGGTGGTGATCGACCGGGCACCGTCCAACGCCCACCACCCGTCGGCCTCCACCACCGGGACCACCCGGGCCGCGATCGCGGACAACCGCCCCGCCAACCCCAGGGCCTCGCGGACCACGTCTACCGCCGCCGCACCCTCCAGGCGCCCAGCTGAGCTCGTGGGGTCGGCCGCGGCCGCCAACTCATCAACCGCAGCGGTCAACGCCGCCAACACCGCAGCCACCGACCCGGTGCCCGCGGAGGCGGACCGCCCGCTCGCAGCGGAGCCCAGGGGTGCCGCACCGTCGGAGAACTCCTCGACCGACATCGACACCACCTCCTCCGCGACCCAGGACGGACCAGTGAACCGGCCCCAACAATCCCGCTACGAAGAAGTGTTCCAGGCACCACTGACATTCACCGGCACATTCCCCCCCGAAAGTGCGAGAAGGGCCCACTTATCCACAACAACACAGGTCAGAGCCTCACGAGCCCGTCGTTGACCCGTCCACAGCCCCGAATTCACGACGCCCATCCACAGAACGATGAGCGACGAAACAATGCACCCGTTCCTGTGGAATCGGATTTCATGTGTGCCGCTTGCGTGGTCCAGGCCCGAGGTAGAGACGAAAGCCGTGGCGCGCTCCGCACGTGAAAGGGACGCATCAGCAGCGAAACGGAATGCACACGTTCGGCGAGCCCGCCCCGGTGCTTACCGATCGCGTCACGGCAACTGGCCCCGGCTGCCCCGATCTGGACACCGGTCGGACCGTCCCCGCACCAGGTGTCTCCCGCCGGGTGCCGGGTCAGCCTTCTGTCGGCTCAACCTCGCGGCCGGTGGCGCCATCGATCAGCGCCCGGTTGCCGAACGGCTCACTGAGGGTCACCTCGACAGGGTCCTGGCAGGCGGGGCCGGAGCTGCGCCGCGTCGAGACGACCGTGACCGTCACGTCGTCGTCGGCCTCGACAACCTCAGGCTCGGGGTCTCCGTGGCAGGTGTTGATCCACAGGTGGAGCACGTCGTCGTCGACGGACCAGCCGACGATGTGCTGCGGACCTCGGGACTCGGCGGGCGAGCAGGCGGCGAGGGTGCCGAGGACTGCCAGGACGCCGACGCCACGCAGGACGCCGCGACCGGGCGCCAGCGCGCTGTGCCGGTGCTCCCGCGGCGAGGCCATGGCGGCGACGCTACGCGGCGTGGGGCGCCGGAGTGTGGGCCGCCAGTCACGGTTCGACGTCGACCGATGGCGCACGGCGAGATGGCTGTCGAATAAGCGCCGTGCCCTCGGAGTGACTCGCCGGGCATCGAAGGAGCGACAGCCTCAGCGCCGCCGCGGCCGCAGCGGAGGACTCGCCGTCCCCGCGCCGGCCGCGATGCCGTCCACGAGGTCGCGGACGGCGTCGATGGCCGACGTGCGCGGCCGCCAGTCGAGCTCGCGCTCGGCACGGGAGGTGTCGAGCAGCGGCGCGCTGAGCGCCATGTCGAGCCACCCCGGTCCGACCGGTACCGCCCGGGCGTGCCACGCCGCCGCGACCACCGCCCTCGCCTGGGGCACCGCGACGTCGCGCAGCCGACCACGCGCCACGACGTCGGCGATCTCCGGGCCGCGCAGGACGTCGGGCGCAGCGATGTTGAAGGGTCCGCGGACGCGCCGCACCACCGCCTCGCGGTAGGCGTCCGCGAGGTCGTCGGCGTGCACCGCCTGCAGGCGCAGCCCCGTGGGCCACGGAAGCACGGGGAGCCGACCGGCGATGGCCCGCTTCGGCGCCCAAGGACCCAGGAAGTACCGCGAGATCTCGTGCCCGGCGGCACGCTGGAACACCAGCGCCGGCCGGAGCCGGGCGATCGCGAGGTCCGGGTAGCGCTCCTCGACCTCGTCGAGAACACGCTCGACGGCCGCCTTGTCCACGGAGTACGACGACGAGCGCACGCCGTCGGTGGCCCACCCCTCCCCGCGCGGGACGTCGTCGGGCGCGGGCGAGTAGGCGCCGACGCTGGAGGCCACGACGACGTGCGGCACCCCGGCCCGACGAGCCGCCTCGACGACGTTCCGCGTGCCCGACACGTTGATGTCGTGGAGCCGGCGGCGGTCGTGGCTCGGCTGGATGGCCCAGGCGAGCTGGACGACCGCGTCGGCGCCGGCCAGCGCGGGCTGGAGCTCGTCGACGGCGGCCGGCGCTGCGACGTCGCACGCGACCCAGGTGGCCACGTCGTACGGACCGGGCGGCGCCTGACGCGGGACCCGTCGCGCGACCCCGACCACCGAGGTCACGGTCCCGTCGTCGACGAAACGCCGGAGCAGGGCCGTGCCGACGTTGCCGCTGGCTCCGACGACGACGACTCTCATGCGCCCACGCTCGCAGCGATGCGGGCGGGCCGCATCCGGGAGGCGTTGTCAGCCGCCGGGGAGCACGTCGACGACGTCGCTGGGCGCCAGGGCCGCGGCGTCGTCGGAGCGCACGCCGTCGACCACGAACGAGCACCCGCCGATCAGCTGCGCCAGCTCGCCGCCGTGCCGGGTCAGCACCTGGGCGCGCAGCTCACCGACCGTCGAGGCGGGAACCTGCTCGGCGGCGGTGCCGGCGGCCTCGGCGGCGGCCGCCACGTAGCGGACGAGCGCCATGGGTCCATGCTGCCACCGGACCGTCGGCCCGGACAGGGACCCGACCGACATCAGAAGAGCAGGTGCTCCCGCGGACGGCCCTTGGCCTCGAGCCCGAGCAGGAACCGCTTGCGGTCGAGCCCGGCGGCGAAGCCGGTCAGCGACCCGTCGGCGCCGATGACCCGGTGGCACGGCACGACGATGGCGATCCGGTTGCGGCCGTTGGCCGCGCCGACGGCGCGCGACGAGGTCCGGGGGTCCAGCCCGATCTCTGCGGCCAGGTCGCCGTAAGAGCGCGTCTGCCCGTACGGGATGCGCAGGAGCCCCTCCCACACGCGGCACTGGAAGGTGGTGCCGACGAAGTGCAGCGGGAGGTCGAACTCGGTGCGCTCGCCGGCGAAGTACTCGTCGAGCTGCGCGCGCACGTGGTCGAACTCGTCGTCGGCCCGCTCGCCGAACGGACCCTGGACCGCCTCGTACTTGGACCCGGGGAGCAGCAGCGCGCTCAGCCCGCCGTCGTGCGCGACGAGCGTGAGCGGGCCGAGCGGCGAGGGCACGACCGCGTGCACCACGCGCACCTCGTCGAGAACCCGAAGATCCGATGCGAGCTCCCCCTGGATCGTCATGGTCGACATCATTCCCCCACCCACTGACAACGCCCGCCCGCCGTGCGTCTCTGGAAGGAAGACGCACGACGGGCGAGCGGTGTGAGGTGCGGTCAGTCGGCGCTGCGCAGCAGCGTGCGCACCCCGACCACGAGCCCGACCGCCGCGGTGAGGACGGCGGCGAGCCACCCGGCCGCGACGGCGCCGCTGGTCAGGTCGCCGGCGAACAGGGCCCGCTCCGCCTCGACCACCCACCGGAGCGGGTCGAAGGCCGACGCCACCTTCATCCACTGCGGCCCGGTCTCCAGCGGCAGGAGCATGCCGGACAGGATGAGGAGCGGGAACAGCACGGTCTGCTGCACCGCCCAGAACATCCACTCCTGCTTGCGCACGGCGATGGCGAGCGCGTAGCTCAACGACCCGAGCCCGACGCCGAGCACCGCCAGCATGGCGAGCCCGAGCGCCGCCCCGGCGGGGTCGGCACGGAAGCCGAACGGCAGCATGACCACGATGACGATCACGGCCTGGGCCACGAGCGGCACCATCTCCTTGAGCGACCGTCCCACCAGCTGCGCCGAGCGGGACAGCGGCGTCACCAGCAGCCGCTCGTGCGCCCCCGTCTGCATCTCGAACTGCAGGTTGGAGCCGGTGGTCGAGGTGCCGAACAGGGTCGTCATCACGAGCACCGAGGGCACGAACCACTGCCAGACCTCGGCGGAGCTCAGGCCGTCCGACGTGCCGACCAGCAGCGGGCCGAACAGCCCGAGGAACACCAGTGGCTGGACCAGGCCGAACACGACGGAGAACGGCTCGCGGACCACCGGCCGCAGCTCGCGGGTCATGACGAGCCGCACGTCGGCGAGCCACGACCGCCGGACCGCGGTCTCGGTGCGCACGGGCGGGGTGACGGTCAGGGTGCTCATGCTGCGACCTCCTCGGTCGGTGCCGTGGTGCCCGACTCGCGCAGGCTGCGGCCGGTGAGGGCCAGGAACACGTCGTCGAGGGTGGGCCGGACGGCGACGGCCTCGAGCAGGGGCGCGCCCGCGGCGGACGCGGCGAGCACCAGCGACGGGACGGCGACGCCCGCATCAGCCAGGCGGGCCTCGACCCGCGCCCCGTCGACCGTCACGTCCCGGGCACCCGGCAGCGCCTCGACGATCGTCGCGACGCGGCCCGCGGTCCCGTCGAGCGCGACGGTCAGCACCACGCGGTCGCCCGCGAGGGTCCGCTTGAGCCCGTCGGCCGTGTCGTCGGCGATCACCTGGCCGTGGTCGACGACGACGACGCGCTCCGCCATGGTGTCGGCCTCGTCGAGGTAGTGGGTGGTCAGCACGATCGTCATGTCGTGCTCGGCGCGCAGCCGCTGGATGTGGTCCCAGAGGTTGGCGCGGTTCTGCGGGTCGAGCCCGGTCGACGGCTCGTCGAGGAACAGCAACGAGGGCGCGTGCACCAGGCCGAGGGCGACGTCGAGGCGGCGGCGCTGGCCGCCGGACAGGTCGGAGACCTTGCGCCTGGCCAGCGCCGTCAGGTCGAGCGCGTCCAGCAGCTCGCCCGTCCGCCGCCGGGCGGAGGCGCGGTCGAGCCCGTACACCTGGCCCTGCATGGTCAGCTCGTCGGCGGCCCGCTGCTGGTGACCGGCGCCGTTGCCCTGACCGACGTAGCCGATGTGCCGCCGGACCGTCGCGGGGTCGGCGACGACGTCGACGCCCGCGACCGTCGCGGTGCCGGACGTCGGGCGGACGAGCGTGGTGAGCATGCGCATGGTGGTGGTCTTGCCCGCACCGTTCGGCCCGAGCACGGCGACGAGCTCGCCGGGCGCGATGTCGAGGTCGATCCCGCGCACGGCGTGCACGGTCTCGGTGCGGCTCACCACGAAGTCCTTGGTGAGTCCTCGCGTCTGGATCATGGGTTCTCCTCGTGAGTGGGTACGCACCGAGCCTGCTCGGCGTAGCGGTCAGCTCCTGTCCGCTATGCGATGCGATCCTGAGGACATGTCGACCCCGTCGTCCCGTCTCCTCTCGCTGCTGTCCCTGCTCCAGGCGCGCCGCGACTGGCCCGGCGGCGTGCTGGCGGACCGGCTCGGTGTCAGCCCGCGCACGGTGCGCCGCGACGTCGACCGGCTGCGCGAGCTCGGCTATCCCGTGCACGCGTCGAAGGGACCCGACGGCGGCTACCGGCTCGACGCGGGCACCCAGATGCCACCGCTGCTCCTCGACGACGAGCAGGCCGTCGCGCTCGTCGTGGCGCTGCAGACCGCGTCGACCGGCGTCGCGGGGGTCGACGAGGCAGCGGTGCGCGCGCTGGCGACGCTGCGGCAGGTCATGCCCGCGCGGCTGCGCACCGCCGCCGACGCGCTGCAGGTCACGGCCGTCACGCGCGGCGGCGGCCGTCCGCAGGTGGACCAGGCCGTGCTGCTCGCGGTGGGCGCGGCGGTCCGCGCCCGGGAGGTGCTCCGGTTCGACTACGCCGGCGGCAGTGACGCCGGCCCGCGCCCGGCCCGCCGCGCGGAGGCCCACCACCTGGTCACCTGGGGCGGCCGCTGGTACCTCGTCGGCTACGACCTCGAGCGGGGCGACTGGCGCACGTTCCGGGTGGACCGGATAACCCCGAAGACGGGTTCCGGCCCGCGCTTCGCGCCCCGGGAGCTGCCCGCGCCCGACGTCGCGGCCTTCGTCGCCGAGCGGTTCCGCGAGATCGACCCGTGGCCGTGCCGGGGCGAGGCGGAGGTGGACATGGCGGCCGCCGAGGTCGCCCGCTGGGCCGGCCGCGGCGCGCTGGTGGAGGCGCTCGGCGACGACCGCAGCCGGGTCGTCCTGCGCGCCTGGTCGTGGGACGGGGTCGCGGCGACGTTCGCGATGTTCGGGGTGCCGCTGCGCGTGGTCGGGCCGCCCGAGCTGGCCGACGCGATGCACCGCCTGGCCGACCGGGTGACCGCCGCGGTCACGGCATGAGCACCGCGGGGTGCCGGGGGTCGTCCACGTGCACGACGACGTCGGCCAGCTCCACCGGGAGCATCTCCTCGTCGTAGCGCGCGAAGGCGGGGAGCACCCACCGGTCCCCCGAGGGCGTCCGCCGCTCGAGCGTGGCCGGGCGCACCGTCAGGTGGACGGCGACCTCGTGGTCGAGCCACCGGCCCAGCAGCGTGCTGCCGTCGAGCAGCAGGACGGCACCGTCGCCCGCGTGCGCGTACGGGGCACGGGTGGCGCGGTCGGTGGCGGCGTCCCACAGCGTCGGCAGGTACCGGCCGGTGGCGACGAACGGGTCGAGCACCTCGCGGCCGAGCGCGCGCAGGTCGAGCCTGTCCTCGAGGTACGCGTCGGCGTCGTCCCGGCCGTGCTCGAACCGCACGGAGGCGGGGCGCAGGAAGTCGTCGGCGCGCACGCGGGCCACCGGGCGGCCGGCCGCCCGCAGGGGCTCGACCAGGGCGTCCGCGAGCTCCCCGGGCCGCGTCGGCGGTGCGCCGTCGACGAGCACCCGGACACGTCCCGGCCTCGCGACGACCAGCCGGACGAGGCGGTCGACGAGGGCGTCGGTGCTGACGGGCTGGATCGGGCTCAGGGCTGCCGGCCCTCGCCGTGGTCCTCGGCGGTCTGCTCCCGCTCGTCGATGACGTCCTGGCCCGGTCCCGAGAAGTTTCGGGACCGTTCGAGGGCCTCGATGCTCCCCGTGAACAGCCGCGAGTCCTGGCCGCCGCCCGTGCGGATGGTCTGCGTCTCGTCCGTGGACCACGCGCCCGGCACAGGGAGCGTCGGCGTCGGGGTGGTCTCCGGCCGGGCGCGGCGCCCGGACGCGGGAGCCGGCGCCGACGGTGCCGCCCCCTCCCACCGGGTCTTGGGCAGCGCCTGCGGCGCCTCGCTCTGCAGCCAGCCCACGAGCCCCTCGCGCACGTAGCACCGCAGGTCGAAGAGGGTGGGCGCGTCGACGGCGCTGGCCAGGGCGCGCACGCGCACCACCCCGCCGATCGCGTCGGTGACCTGCAGGATGCCCACCCGGTGGTCCCAGAGGTCGGTGTCCTGCAGCAGCCGGTTGAGCTCGGCGCGCATGGCTTCCACCGGCACCTCCCAGTCGACGTCGAGCTCGACCGTGCCCAGCAGGTCGGCCGCGCGCCGGGTCCAGTTCTCGAACGGCGTCGTCGTGAAGTACGTGGACGGCAGGATCAGGCGGCGGTCGTCCCAGATGTGCACGACGACGTACGTCAGGGTGATCTCCTCGATCCGCCCCCACTGCTCGTTGACGACGACCACGTCGTCCACCCGGATGGCGTCGGTGAACGCCAGCTGCATCCCGGCGAACACGTTGGCCAGCGAGCTCTGCGCCGCGAGGCCCGCCACGATCGAGATGAGCCCGGCCGAGGCGAGCAGGCTGGCGCCGAGAGCGCGCGCCGGCGGGAACGTGAGCAGGATCGCGGCGATCGCACAGACCACCAGCACGGCGACCGTCAGGCGCCGCAGCACCTGCACCTGGGTCCGGATGCGACGCGCGTGGCGGTTGTCGGCGACGTCGATGCGGTACCGCTGGAGCGCGGCGTCCTCGAGCACGAACGCGAGGCTCCCGATGAGCCACGCCACGGTGATGATGAACGCGATGAGCAGCGCGTGCTCGGCGGTCCGGGTCCAGTCGGCCGGGTCCGTGCTCAGCCGCAGCGCGATCCACAGGGCGACCACCAGCAGGACCGCCCGCATGGGCTTGCGCGACCGCCGCGTCAGGTCGGCGGCGACGGCGGACCGGCGGGCGACCCGGCGGACCACCACGCCGATGAGGGTGGCCGCGAGATAGGCGACGACGACCGCGGCGAGCAGCGACACCGTGGGCACGACGACGCCCTGGACCTCGTCGGACACGGAGTCGCCGGTGGAGGCGAAGAGCAGGTGCACGGTGCCAGCGTACGTAGGTGCGCCCCGCCCCCGTTTCTGGGGGACGGGGCGCCACGGAGAGGCGTCTCGCCGGCACGAGGCTTGGCGCACTCCCTGAACCCTCACGGGCGGTCCGGCTCTCGCCGTGACCCTCGGCAACGCGGTCCGTACTTGCGACCGGCTGGTCGCCCTGGGCATCCCGCGGCGATCAGCTAGAACAGTTCTAGCACTGTCATGGGAGGGGCGCATCCTTTCCATGTGTCGATCTCGTGTTGGTAAAGCCCGCGGCCGGTACGGTCGGAAGGATTCGACTCGGAGGCCACCATCCCCACCACCCTCGTCGTGCGGCGACCGTTCGACCCCGCTCCCGCGCTCGCCTCGCTCGTCGCGCACGCCGTCCCCGGCGTCGAGGTGGTCGACGGCAGCACGGTCCGGCGCGTCGTCGACGGCGACGTCGTCACGGCGACGCTGGCGCAGGACCGCGTCGACCTCACCGCCTCGCCCGGCACCGGCGTCGACCTCCACGAGCTTGCCGACGCCTGGTTCGGGCTCGCCGACGACCTCGACGCGGTGCGCGACGCGTTCGCCCGGGACGAGGTGCTCGGCCCCCTGGTCGGCGCTCGGCCCGCCCTGCGGATCCTCGGCCATCCCGACGGCTTCGAGGCCGCGGTCACGACCGTGCTCGGTCAGCAGGTGTCGCTCGCCGCGGCCCGGACGTTCGGCGGTCGGCTCGCCGCCGCCTACGGCGCCCCCGGTCCCGACGGGCTGACCGTCTACCCGTCGCCGGCCACGCTCGCGTCCGTCGACCCGGCCGAGCTGCAGGCCGTCGGCCGCATCACCCATGCCCGCGCGCGCACCCTGCACGCGCTCGCCCAGGCGTGCGCCGACGGGCTGGTGCTCGCCCCGGGGGCCACCGACGTCCGACCGCGACTGCTCGCCCTGCCCGGCATCGGCCCGTGGACGGCCGACTACCTCGCGCTGCGCGTGCTCGCCGACCGCGACGCGATGCCGGTGGGCGACCTCGTGCTGCGCCGCGCGCTCGGCGTCCCGACGGACCGCGACGTCGCCCGGTTGGCCGAGCCATGGCGGCCGTGGCGCGCCTTCGCGGCGGTGCACCTGTGGACCGCGACGGCGTACACCCTCTGAGCAGGCACGACGCGCTGCGGTGACGGCCCGGTCACGATTCGGTGCGTGCGGTGGCGTCGCCGTCACAGTTGAGTCACAGGCAACCCGCAGCCTCGCGGACGGCCCTACGGTCACGGCCATGAACCCGACGACGCGCCGCCCCACCTCGAAGGCCCACGGCCGCACCGCTCGCCTCGCGGCGGTCGGCGTCCTCGCACTGAGCGCCACGCTCGGCGCCTGCTCGGCGGGAGACAGCGGCTCRTCCGCCGACTCCGGCTACACGGAGACCGAGTCCGACGGCAGCGCCGTGGGCGCCGACCAGGGCGGCGGGGCGGACGCTGCCGCCCAGGACGGCGCGCAGAGCGCCGACGGGTCGGCCGCGAGCGCCGCAGACGCGAACCGCCAAGTGGTGCAGACCGGGGACGTCGCGATGTCGGTGGAGAAGCCGCAGGCCGCCGCCGACGCCATCGTGCGGCTCACCGAGGACGCCGGGGGCCGGGTCGACGACCGGTCCGAGAAGGCCCAGACCGACACGGAGGTCGCCCGCGCCGCGCTCACCCTCCGCCTCCCGGCCGCCGCCGTGACGCCGACGCTCATCGCCCTGCGCGACCTCGGCACGGTCGACACGGTGGACCTCGCCAAGAAGGACGTCACGTCCGCCGCGCGCGACCTCGACGCCCGCATCCACGCCATGCAGCTGTCGGTCGGCCGGATGGAGAACCTGCTGGCCACGGCGACCACCCACGACGACATCGTCACCGCGGAGAACGCCCTCACCGAGCGTGAGACCAGCCTCGAGGAGCTGACGTCGCAGCGTGCGGCGCTCGCCGAGCAGGTGTCGCTCTCCACCATCCACGTCACGCTCGTCGGCCCCGACCTGCCGCCGTACGTCGAGCCGCCGGCACCGCCGGTGGAGCCGACCGGCCCGCAGTCGTTCCTCGAGGGTCTGGCGACGGGCTGGGGCTCGTTGGTCGAGCTGGTCTCGGGCATCGTCATCGTGGTCGGCGTCCTCATCCCCTGGCTCGCCTTCGGCGGCGCGATCGCGGCGGGCGTCGTGGCCCTGGTTCGCTGGTCCCGGCGGTGGCGCACGCCGGTGACCGCCCGGCCCCTCGCCGCGGGAGCCGGCAACCCGTTCGACCCGCCGGCGGGGCCTCCGGTCGCGCGTCCCGTGGATCCCGACGAGCACTGACGAGGAGCCATGACCCGGTTCGTCCTGCTGCACGTGCGCGGTCCGGCGGTCCCCGACGGTGAGGCCGTCCGGGACCAGCCGGGCATCGCCGACCACTACGCGTTCCTGCAGCGCCGGCACGCGGCGGGCGAGCTGGTCGCCGCCGGTCCGTTCGAGGACCGCGAGGGCGACGGGATGACGGTCCTCGACGTCGAGTCCCTCGACGAGGCCGTGCGGCTGGCCACGCGGGACGACCGGTCCGTGGTCGACGGGGTGCTGACGGTGACGGTGCGACCGTGGCGCGTGGTGCTGTCGCGAGACTGAGCCGTGCGCGACGTCAGCCGGCGGCGCGACGGACGGCGTCGACGGAGCGGGCGACGTCCTCGTCGTCGGTGGACCAGTTGCTCACCGAGACGCGCAGGACGTCGCGGCCCTGCCAGCGGGACCCGGACATCCACGTGACCCCGTCGGCCAGCACGCGCGCCGTGACCGCCCGGGTCCGCTCGTCGGTGCCGAACGCGACGCTGACCTGCGTGAAGACGACGTCGTTGAGGATCTGCGCGCCGTCGATCGCGGCGATGCCGTCGGCGATCTGGCGCGCCCGCGCGACGAGCCCGTCGACCAGGTCCTCGACACCGGACCGGCCCAGCGACCGCAGGGCCGCCCACACCGGCACGCCGCGCGCTCGTCGGGAGAGCTCGGGCACCTTCTCCATCGGGTCCCCCGACCCCTGGAAGGTCGCGAAGTAGTCGGCGCGCATGCCGAACGCCCGTCGCAGCGGCTCGGGGCGGGCGACGATCGCCAGGCCGCAGTCGTAGGGCACGTTGAGCGTCTTGTGCGCGTCGGTGCCCCACGAGTCGGCCCGCTCGTAGCCGGTCAGCAGCCCCCGGAGCCGCGGCGAGGCGGCCGCCCAGAGACCGAAGGCGCCGTCGACGTGCACCCACGCGCCGCGGGCGTGCGCCGCGTCGATCGCCTCGGCCATCGGGTCGGACGCGCCGGAGTGCAGGTTGCCCGCCTGCAGGCACACGATCGTCGGGCCGTCGCCGAGGAGCCGCTCGAGGTCGCCGACGAGCAGACGTCCTTGCCGGTCGGCCGGCACCACGGTCGGCGCGCCGAGTCCCAGGTAGCGCAGCGCGAGGTCGACCGTCTCGTGCCGCTCGGCTCCCACGAGCACGCGGATGCGCGGCGCTCCGGTCAGCCCGTCGCGGTCGAGGTCCCAGCCCACGTCCGTCAGAACCTCCTGGCGCGCCGCGGCCAGGCCGGTGAAGTTCGCCATGGTCGCGCTGGTGACGAAGCCGACGTCGGCGCCGGCGGGCAGCCCGAGCAGGTCGAGCGCCCACGCGCCGGCGACCTCCTCGACGGCGACCACGCCCGGCGTCGAGTGCCGCAGCGCCGTGTTCTGGTCCCACGCGCTGACCAGCCAGTCCGCCGCGAGCGCGGCCGGGTGCGTGCCACCGATGACCCAGCCGAAGAACCGACCGGAGGGCATGCTCATGAGGCCGGGCTCGATGCCGGCGGCGAGCTCGTCGACCACGACCTCCGGCGAGGTCGGGCCGTCGGGCAGCGGGCCGCCGAGCACGGCGACCAGCTCGTCGGCGTCGGCGCGGGGGCGGACGGGACGCTCGGGCAGCGACGTCAACCACTCCTGGGCGTGCCGCGCCGCGCGCTCGAGCGCCGGGGCGAACGCCGGCCACCGTGCCGTCATCGCCCCAGCCTCCCAGAATGGCTGCCGTGAGGGAGCAGGAGTGCCGCCGACGGTTCGCCGCCGCCGACCGGGCGGTGCTGGCGACGACCGGCGCGGACCAGCTCCCGCACCTGGTCCCCGTGACGTTCGCGCTCGTCGGCGACGTGGTCGTCGTGAGCGTCGACCACAAGCCCAAGCGCACCACCGACCTGCGGCGGCTGCGGAACATCCGGGAGAACCCGTCGGTCGCCTTCCTGGTCGACCACTGGTCGACCGACTGGTCCGAGCTCTGGTGGGTCCGCGCCGACGCCGGCGCGGAGGTGGTCGACGGGCCCCCGACCGCCGAGGAGCTGGCGGCCCTTCAGGAGCGGTACCCGCCCTACCGGGACGTGCCCCCGCGCGGGCCGGTCGTCCGGGCGCGGGTGCACCGCTGGACGGGATGGTCGGCCAACGGGTGAACGGGTTGCCCCGTGACCGACAAGATCACCCGGTCGATTCGTCCTCCGGTGTCTGCGGATCGCGGTTTTGCGCGCGGATCGCCCGGCCCGCTCACCCGGACGGACGAGTCCGGTCGTGGACATCGCCTCTACCGTCTGCCTCGGACTGTCCGGCCCGATCCAGTCCGGATCAGGTGGGTCGAGGAGGTGGACGTGAGCGCAGCGGGCAAGGACCCGCAGTGGCGGGATGCGGAGCGCTTCGCCGAGAGGCACGCGCGCACCGTCCTCGCGCGCACCGACGTCCGCGTCACGCCCACGGGGACCTCGACCGAGCTCGACCTGGTCGGCGCCGACTTCGCGGGTCGCGTCGAGCACCGCCGGAGCCCGGTCGGCCGCGGCGACCTCGAGGACCTGCGGGCGGCGGCGGGTGCCTCGGTCGCGGTCTTCTACTCCCGCTCCGGCTACACCAAGACCGCGGTGCTGTGGGCCGAGGAGCACCGGATCGCGCTCTTCGGCTACACCGGGACGGGCTACGCCGCACCGGTGAACCAGTGCGCGGTCGAGCTCATGCACCGCGGGCAGACCGAGAGCGAGCAGCACGTGCGGGTGGCCACCGAGCAGGTGGCCCGCCGCGCGACCGCGGCACGCCAGGCGGCCGAGCGGCGCGAGCGCGAGGCGCACGCCGAGGTGATGCGCGCCGAGAACGAGGCGCGCGAGGCCGCCGAGCGCCGTCGGGTGGCCCGCGTCCGGTCCGAGACCCTGCTGGGTCGCACGGTCGTGCTGCTGCTCGCCATCCAGCTGGACCCCGATGCCCTGCGCCACACGATCGAGCGCCTAGCCCAGTCGACGCTGGTCAGCGCGGTGGCCGACGCCTCGGTGCGGATGCCGATGAACGACCGCCCGCACGCCGTCGCGCTCGTGCGGTCGCTGGTCGACGACGCCGCCGCGGCGCTCGAGGTGCTGACGCCGCCCGACGCGCGCGACACCGCCAACTACCGGGCCGCCCGGCAGACCGTCGAGCGCGCCCTCGACGCGCTCGACGCCGCGGCCGGTGCCGGCATCGTCGGGCACCTGGCCCCCGAGACGGTGGCGGCGCAGATGCGCCAGGCCGAGCGCTGCTGGCGATCGCTCGTGGACGAGCTGGAGAAGGCCGTCCCCGGCCAGACGAGCCCCTTGGTCCCGTCGCAGCGCCGGCCACGTCACCTCTCGTCGACCGTCTAGGTCACCCAGCCGAGCCCGCCGGCGCCGCCGGTGCCGTCGGCGCGGCCGGGGCCCAGCGCTCGGTCGGCATGAGGATCCAGAGGATCGGGTAGATCAGCAGCTGGCTGCCCGGCAGGACCAGGAGGACCAGCACGAACAGGAACCGTGCGGGCCACGGGTCGAGGCCGAACCGGCGGCCGAGGCCGGCGCAGACGCCGCCGAGAATGCGGCCGTCCGCCGGCCGGACCAGACCCTGGCGAGCCATGCTGTCGTGGATGGTGCCCATCGTCGTGCTCCTCTCGCCGGCCGCCGTCGACCGGACTCCCCCAGCATGCGACGGCCACCCCACCGAGCACATCGGTGATCGCCCGGACCCGGCCCCTGAGCCTGACCCCTCGGACCCTGGTCGCGCGCTACTTGCCGCCCTTGCCCGCGCCCTTGCCCTTGTCCTTGCCGGGGGGCGCGGGCTTCGGGGCGGGGGCAGGCGCGTTGCTCGTCGCCGCCTGGTCGGCAGCCGCCTGGTCGGCGGCCGCCTGTTCTGCAGCCGCCTGGTCGGCCGCGGCCTGCTGTGCCGCGGCCTGCTCGGCGGCGACGCGGTCGCGCTCGGCCGTGATCTGCGACTCGACCTCGTCGAGGGCCGCGTCGACCTCGCGGTACCGGGCGGTCGAGACCTGATCCGCGTCGACCCCGGCGTCGAGCTCCGTCCGGGCTTCGCCCAGCAGGGCGAGTGCGTCGTCCCAGCGCGCCTCGGCCGAGGCCTGGGTGACGGCGAGCACGGTGCTCTGGAGGGTGTGCGCGCGGTCGGGGGCCAGGTCGGGGCGGCCCCCACACCCGGCGACGAGGAGGGCGACGCCCAGGACGAGGACGAGGACGCGCCTCATGGCTCGACGCTCCCCTGCAGCCGGGTCAGGGACTCGCCGATCGTGCCCGACACGGCCGGATAGGACGGCGCATCGGTCGGACCCGGTCCGCCRGCCACCTGCCCGACGAGCACCGCCCCGCCCACCAGCAGCACCGCCGCGCCCGCGGCGACAGCCCAGCGCGCGGAGCGCACGCGTGCCCGCCGGCCGGGCGACTCCGTCGAGACCTCGTCGTCCAGCACCGGCATGACGGCGGTCTCTGCCGGCGTCGGTCCGGCGCCGACCGTCGCGAGCGCGGTCGCCACCTCCTGTGCGCTGGGCCGCTCATCGGGCACCAGGCGCGTCATGCGCGCAAGCAGCTCGTGCAGGTCCGGCGGCAGGTCCGCAGGCACGGGAGGCACGGTCGTCAGCCGGACCGCCGCGACCTCGGCGGGCGTGCCGGTGAACGCGGGCCGACCCGTGACGCACTCGAGGAGGACCAGACCGAGCGCGTAGACGTCGCTCGCCGGGCCGAGCGGGCCACCGGCGGCCTGCTCGGGGCTCAGGTAGCTCATGGTGCCGAGCGTCATGCCCGTCAGGGTCAGGCGCGTGGCGCCGGCCAGGCGGGCGATCCCGAAGTCGGCCAGCTTGACCGCCGGGCCGCCGGCATCGTCGTCGAGCGCGTCCGGGCCGGTCAGCAGCACGTTCGCCGGCTTGATGTCGCGGTGGACGATGTCCCGCGCGTGGACCACCGCGAGCGCCTCCGCCAGCTCCTTGCCGACGGTCACCGCCTGGCGGACGCTGAGCTCGCCGCGCTGCAGCCGCTCGGCCAGCGTCGGTCCGGCGACGAGCTCCATGACCAGGTACACCTGCTGCGACCCGTCGTCCCCGTGCACCGTGCCCGCGTCGTGCAGCGTGACCAGGCCGGGATGGCTCAGGGTCGCCAGGACGCGGATCTCGGCGCGGTTGCGCAGGAGGTCGTCGCCGTCCTCGGGTGCCGCCGGGAACACCTTGACGGCCACGTCGCGCTCGAGGAGCAGGTCGCGCGCCCGGTGCACGGTCGCCATGCCACCCCGGCCGAGCACGCCGTCGAGCCGGTACCGGCCGTCGAGGACCGACGGCCGGTCCTCGTCCGACGTCTCGGGGCGCCGCCCGCTGACATGTCCCAGCACGTCGCCCGACGCTAGGCCGTCGTCGTGGCACTCGCACGCCGGGCGCGGGTGAGAACGGTCGGGCCCACTCGGACGAGGGGCGCGGGCGTAGCGTGCCGTCCATGCGACTCGGGGTGCTGGACGTCGGCTCGAACACGGTCCACCTGCTGGTCGTCGACGCCCGCCGCGGCGCTCCCCCGCAGGCGCCCTCGTCACACAAGTCCGTGCTCCGGCTCATGCGGTACCTGGAGCCGTCGGGCGCGATCAGCGACGAGGGCGTGGCCGCGGTCGTCGACGCGGTGTCCGCGGCGGTCGCCGCCGGTGCCGACGCCGGGATCACCGAGATGCTGGCGTTCGCCACGTCGGCGCTGCGCGAGGCGGCCAACGGTCCCGAGGTGCTCGCCCTGGTGGAGTCCACGACCGGCGTCCGGCTGCAGGTGCTCACCGGTGAGGACGAGGCCCGCCTGACGTTCCTGGCCGTGCGCCGCTGGTTCGGCTGGTCGGCGGGGGACGTCCTGCTCCTCGACATCGGCGGTGGGTCGCTCGAGATCGCGGCCGGTGGCAGCGAGATCCCCGACGTGGCGGTGTCGCTGCCGCTCGGCGCCGGCCGGTCGACCGTCGCCTTCCTGCACGACGACCCGCCGACGGAGCCGCAGGTCGCGGCGCTCCGCGCGCACGCGCGCGAACGGCTGCGGGAGGCGCGCGGGCTCTTCGCCGGCCACGCGGCACCGGCGCACGTGGTGGGCTCGTCGAAGACCATCCGCTCCCTCGCTCGCCTGGCCGGGTCGCTCGCCGACGGCGTCGGGCCGCAGGACCGCCGGCTGCTGCGTCGGGCCGCGCTCGAGGACTGGGTCCCGCGGCTGGCCAAGATCCCCGCCGCCGCCCGGCCGGCCCTGCCCGGCATCACCGAGGACCGGACGTTCCAGATCGTCGCGGGCGGGATCGTGCTGGCCGAGACCATGCGCGCGTTCGGGCTGGACGAGCTGGAGGTCTCGCCGTGGGCGCTGCGCGAGGGACTGATCCTGCAGTACCTCGACCACCTGGGGTGAGGGACGGGTTCTCAGGCCGTACCGTCGGTGCCGTGGACCAGCTCAGCCAGACCGGCCTCCCCGATCCCGCCGAGTTCAGCGCGGACTGGGTCGCCGCGTGGAACGCGCACGACCTCGACACGCTGCTGTCGCATTTCCACGACGACGTCGTCTTCACCTCCCCGGTGGCGGCGCAGATCGTCCCTGAGTCCGGCGGCGTGCTGCGTGGGAAGGACGCGCTGCGCGCCTACTGGACCGAGGGCCTGCGGCGGATCCCGGACCTCCGCTTCTCCGTCGAGCGCGTGTTCGCCGGGGTGAGCGTGCTGGTGATCAGCTACCGCAACCAGCGCGGCAACCTGGTCGACGAGGTGCTCGTCTTCGCGGACGGCGTCGTGGTCGAGGGGCACGTCACCTACCTGACCGGCGACGCCGCCGACGACAATCCGGCGGGAACCGTCGAGCCGCGATGACGATCCGGACGGAGATCGTCCGGAAACCGTCCTACGGTCGGCGCATGACGACTGCACCCTGGTTCCCGCCCATGGCCGGCTCCGAGCTCGACCACCTCGTCGGCGCCCTCGACCGGCTCCGCACGACGTTCCGCTGGAAGGCCGACGGACTCGACTCCGCCGGCCTCGCGCAGCACATCGGCGTGTCCGCCCTGACCCTCGGCGGACTGCTCAAGCACCTCGCCGCGGTCGAGGACACCACGTTCCGCTGGAAGCTCGCCGGCCAGCACCCGGGCGACATGTGGCAGCCGCAGACCTGGGGCGAGAACGACACCGAGCTCCTGTCCGCGGCGCACGACACCCCCGAGCAGCTCTACGCCGCGTGGGACGGCGCGGTCGCGCGGTCGCGGGACCGGTTGGCGGAGGCGCTGGAGAACGACGGCCTGGACCAGCTCGGGCACGACGGCGACGACGACGGGAACCACGCGTCCCTGCGGCGGCTGCTCTTCGACCTGATCGAGGAGTACGGCCGGCACACCGGCCACGCGGACCTGCTGCGCGAGGCGGTGGACGGCCGCGTCGGCGAGGACCCGCCGCTGGACTGGCGGCCGGTGTCCGGAGCGCCGCTCACGTGGATCCGCGAGCGGTGACGGCCTCCTCGGTGGCCGCGAGCATCCGGCGGCCGAGCGCGCGCACCGTCGCCAGCAGCTCGGGGCCGCCGACCACGCGGTAGTCGACGGGCACCGGCGCGAGGCGCTCGGCGTACCAGTAGGGGTTGCTCGTCGTGCCCACCAGGCGGCACGTCGAGCCGTCGATCGCCTCGAGCCGGCCTAGTCCGCGCGGGAGCCAGTGCTGCGCGCGGTGCGCCGGCGCCTGCAGGACCACGTCGACGGCGAACTCCCACCCGGAGGCCAGGTGCGCGTCGAGCTCGGCGACGGGGTCGAGCTCGGCGGGCGGCGTGAACGTGTCGTCCAGCAGGTCGACCCGCTCCACCCGGTCGACGCGGTACGCGCGGCGCTCGCCGGCCGCGACCGACCGGCAGAGCAGGTACCAGCGGCCGTGCCGGACGACGACCGCCCAGGGCTCCACCTCGCTCTCCCAGGCGTTGCCGCTCTCGGACCGGTAGGCCAGCCGCGCGCGGCGGTGCGCGGCGCAGGCCTGCACGAGCGTCGTGGCCGTACGCGGGTCCGGCCGGGCCGCGGCCCGGTCGGGTGCCGGCGCGGCGACGTCCCGGACCGCCCGCACGGGTGCCGCGACCGCCTCGGGCAGCGCGCGCAGGATCTTGCCGATCGCGGTGCCGACGGGTTCGGTGGGGTCGTCGAGGTCGTGGTGCCCGTCCAGCACCGCCATGACGAGCGCCAACGCCTCCGGCGCGCTCAGCATGAGGGGCGGCGGCCGCAGCCCGCGCCCGACCCGGTAGCCGCCGTAGGGACCGCGCACGGACACGATCGGGATGCCCGCCTCGCGCAGGTTCGTCACGTAGCGCCGAGCCGCCCGCTCCGAGACGCCGAGGGTCGCCGAGAGGCGTTCGGCCGTGATGCCCGGGCTCGACTGGATGAGCTCGAGCGTCGTCAGGGCGCGGGAGGTCGGGTTCGGGTCGCCGCTCACACCGCCTCCGATCCGGACGCATCGCGTCCGGAACCGACCCTAGGAGTAACGCCGTCGTTTCGCGACGAGGTCGCGGCGACGACACCGTGGCGCCGGGCCGAACGCCCGGCGTACCGTCGCAAGGGCACGATCACCGGGCGTCCGACGAGAGCGGGAGATCAACCATGAACATGATGACGGACATGATGAAGTCCATGCCGATGGGTGACACGGCCATGCAGATGCCGATGATGCAGGAGTGCATCGAGGCGTGCTCGGCGGCCTCGATGGCGGCGACGATGTGCGCGGACGCCGACGGCGGAGAGGGCATGGGCCGATGTGCGTCCATGTGCATGAACACGGCCGATGTCGCGACGACCATGATGCGCATGATGATGCGGCCGACCGGCTATGACATGGGCGTCATGACCTCGATGATGACGGCGTGCATGGCGATGGGCGAGGCCTGCGCGGCCGAGTGCTCGATGCACGCCGAGATGTCCGAGCACTGCCGCATCTGCGCCGCCGCGTGCACGGCGATGGTGGATGCCTGCAGGGCCGCGATGACCTCGATGCAGTCGGCCTAGCCGACCACGGGGCGCGCGGAGTACCACGCGCCTCCCAGGGCGACGACGCCGGCGACCAGGTGCAAGGCGACGGGCTCGCCGATCGCGGGCGACGCCGTGGTCGCGAGCACGGCTGTCTGTCCGTCGAGCAGGGCGACCGTGAGGGTGCCGGGCTCGTGCGCGGAGACCAGGCCGTCGCGCCAGGCGCTCGGCGAGGCGGTGGCGACGGCTTCCTGGATGGGAAGCAGGTCGATTCGGGTGCGGTTCGGCACGTCATGCTCCATCGATCGTCTTGCGATGCCACTGTGTGGTCCGCACCGGCGGGCGGTGTCGGGCTGCGCCGCGGTGCGGCGGGACTGGTCCACACCCTCAGGGCAGGCAGGACGCCTGCGGGGAGCTCCTCAGAGCTGTGGGGACCGGTACGACAGGGTCGTCAGCGACACATTCGACAGCTGCACCGGTGCGTCGACGCGGCGTCGACGAAGCCCTCGTGGCGAGGGGCCACGGGCGCGGTGCGGTCGAGGGACATGCCACGAGTGTGCGACTGCGTCCACATGCTGTCAAGGCATCTCACATCTCGGACGACGCGTTCTCGCCGCCGACCGTCACCCCTCCGGCGGCGTCCAGCGCGGGTCGCGACCGAGGTAGCGCAGCAGCTCGGCGGAGGGCCCGTCGTCCTCCCCGGGTACCTCCGCGGCGTACGCGCCCCACTGCCGCAGCGGCTCGACGATCGCGCGGGCGGTCGGCAGGAGGAGCGCGGCCAGGTCGTCGTCGAGCGGCGACGACAGCCCGGCGGCGACGGCGACGTCCCACGCATGCACCGCCGCGTCGAGGGCCGCGGCGCCGGCGGCCGTACCGGCGGGGAGCACCCCCTGCGGCAGCGGCGTGGGCACGGTCCCGTCCGGGTCGACACCCGCGTAGGCACGCGCCGTCGCGTCGACGGCCGGACCGACGAGGTCGAGCGGCGACGTGTCGAGCACCCCGTCCGGCGCGAACGGGTCCCCGGAGGGTCCGTCGGCACCCGTGACGAAGAAGGCGTAGGCACGCTGGTCACCGGCGGCGTGCTGGAGCACCTGCGCGACGTCCCACAGCGCGCACGGCGTCGCGCGCCGGAGGTCGTCGGGGGTCAGCGACCCGGCGGTGGCGAGCAGCGCGGCGTGCGCGCGGTCGAGGACGTCGAACCCTGTGCCCATGTCAGTCTCCGAGGTAGGCGGAACGGAACGGAATGATTCATTCCGTTGGTCCTAACGTAGCGGAATGATTCATTCCGTTCAAGTGCTAGCGTGACCGCGTGGAAACACTCAGCGGTCGGCGCGGGCAGGCGGCGCGCAACGACGTCACCATCCTCGCGGCGGCCCGCACGGTCCTGACGGCCGACCCGGCGGCCCCGGTCTCGGCCGTCGCCCAGGCGGCGGGCGTGGGCATCAGCGCGCTGTACCGCCGGTACCCCAGCAAGGAGGCGCTGCTCGCGCAGCTGTGCCGGGACGGGCTGCGGGAGTACCTCGTCGTCGCGGACCGCGCCGACGCGATCGACGACCCGTGGGAGGCCTTCGCCGAGTTCGTCCGCGGGATCGTCGCGTCGGACGTGCACGGGCTGACCGTCCACCTCGCCGGGCTGTTCACCCCCACACCCGAGCACCGCCGGCTCGCCGACGAGGCCGGGCGGCGCGGGACGGCGATCCTGGGCCGGGCGCAGGACGCCGGGGTCGTGCGGGGCGATGCGGACGCCCAGGACCTCGCCATGGTCTGGGAGCAGCTGACGGCGCTCCGCCTGGGCGACGCCGACCGCACCGCGGAGCTGCGCCGCCGCTACGTCGAGATCCAGCTGCAGGGCCTGCGCGCCGCGGTCGACCCGCTCCCCCTGCCCACCGGTGCCCCGACGGCGGCCGAGCTCGGCGCCCGCTGGGCGCCCAGGTAGGGATCCGCGTCAGCCCGCCGGCACCTGCGCGAGCAGCCCCCGCAGGTGTGCCAGCAGCTCGCCGCGCGTGGTCAGGCCGAGCCGCTGGCGCATCCGGGCGACGTGGTGCTCGACCGTCTTCGGCGAGATGTACAGCCGCTCGGCGATCTCCCGGTAGGTCTGTCCGTCGACGACGAGGCGCGCGACCTCGAGCTCGCGAGCGCTCAGCAGGAGCCCGGTCGTGGGGGTCGACGCGGGGGCCGGCGCGCCGCGGGTGGCTCGCGTCACCGGCCGGACCGCGCCCGACGGCGCCGGCTCGTCCCTTGGCGGCCGCAGGGAGCGCGCGAGCTGGAGCAGGCCGACCATGGACGCGCGGTCGGGCGTGCGGGCCGCCGCGTGACCCACCAGCCGCGCTCCGTCCCACGCCATCCCGACGCCGGCCAGCCGCCGGGCGGCCCGCTCGACGGCGCGGGGCTCCACCCGCGCGCCCAGCACCTGCAGCCAGACGCGGGCGGCGTCGGCAAGGACGCGGGCGTAGTGGCTGTCCCGGGCGGCCTCAGCGAGCGGACGCGCGTGCCGTTCGAGCCAGTCCGGTCGCTCGGCGACGATGGCGACCTGGATGCCGTACCAGTGGTGGGGCGCCGACCAGAGCACCGGATGACCCAGCGACTCCAGGATGGTCCCGGCCTGCTCCAGGTGCGACGCGACCCGGGACGCCTCGTCCAGGCGCGCCGCGGCCACGGCGATCTCGCCGAGCGGCAGCAGGCCAAACAGGTCGGCCGGCCGGCGCACGAGCGCGTCGATCGCCGGCGGCCACGCGTTGACCAGCGCCGCCAGGTCGTTCGACCGGCGCGCGACGCCCAGGGCGATCGCCCGCGCGACCAGGTCGTCGCGCGCGCCGAGACGTCCGTCGCAGGCCTGCTCCGCGAGGGCGAGCTCCGCGCTCGCCTCCTCCAGGCGGCCGTCGAGCATCGCCGCCCACGCGAGCAGCAACCGGTGGCGCGGCTGAGCCACCGGTCCGCCCAGCCCGGACTCGACCGCCTCCCGCAGCGCCGTCGTCGCGTGGTCGCCGGCACCGCAGTGCAGGGCGACGAGCGCGCCGAGGGCGGCCGGGGTGTCGGGGAGCAGCGCGCCGCGGCACCGGGTCCGCAGGACGGCGGCCGCCTCGAGCAGGGTCGAGAGCCCGGCCGTCCCGTCGCCGTCGAGCGACTGCTGCACGCCGCGCACCATCAGCTCGCGTGCACCGTCCAGCAGGCTCGGCGGGTGGTCCTCCACGGGCCAGTCGGGGTGCCGCCCCTCGGCGCGACCGGTCTGCAGGGCCACGAGCGACCACAGCTGCGCCGCCGCGACGTCGCCCGCGTCCGCGAGCGGTCGGTACACCGCGGCCGCGTGGCTCGCGAGACCCTCGTACGCGAGCGCGGCGCCCAGCACCTGGGCGGCGTCGGCGGCACGCGTGCCCGTCGCGAGCGCGAGCGCCTCGTCGGCGAGCCGGGTCGCCGTCGGCATGTCACCGGCCAGGGCCGCGGCCCGGGCACGGTCGACGACGAGGGCCTCGGCGTCCGCGCCCGCGCTCACCGCGTCGGCGAACAGCCCCGCAGCCCGCGCCGGGTCGGTGTCGACGAGCTCGCGCGCCGCCCGGGTGCGCACCTGCGCGAGGGCGGCGTCGTGGACGTGCACCGACGCGGTGCGTCCGGCGATCTCGAGGGGCGCATCCCCCCGGTCCTGCAGCGCCGCGAGCACCCCGTCGAGGACGGACGTGCGGTGCTCCGGAGCGGTGGTCACCAGCACCGCCTCCTGCACGGCGGGCACGACCGAGCCGTCCGGGCGCAGCAACCCGCTGACCTGCAGGTGCTCCAGCACCTCGACCAGCTCGGTCGGGCTGCGGTCCAGCACCGCGGTCAACGCCCCCGGGTCGGGTGGGGCGCCCAGGCACAGCGCGAGCACGGCGTCCCGCAGCACCGGCAGCCATGCGTCGTCGACGTTGGCCAGCCGCCGGACGGGATCCCAGCCCGCGAGCGCGCCGGACCGGTCCCACGGCGCCGGACCGGCGCCGTCGGCCCCGTCGAGCATCGCGTCGACGAGGCACAGCACGCCCCCCGTGGCCGCCGTCAGCGCGTCGACCGCCGCGTCGTCCAGGTCGTGGCCGAGGCGGTGGCGGGCGCGCGCCGCGACCTGGGCGCGGTCCAGCGCGTCGAGGCGGACGGTCGTGCCGCGATCGCCGATGAGCTCCCGGAGCTCGCCGAGGCCGCGCTCGACCGGCCACGGCCGGAAGGCGATCGCGACCTGCGCGCCGGGACGGTGCGCCGCCTCGACGATGCGGCGCACCGCGTCGTCGCCGAGCGCGTGGACGTCGTCCACGATGAGCGGCGCCTCACCGCCACCGACCGGTCGGTMCTGCCGTGCGGCCAGACCCGTGCCCGGCTCACCACGGGCGTAGAGCGCGCGCAGCGACGCGAGCGCGAGGCTCTTGCCGCTGCCGCCCGGTCCGGTGACGGCGACCAGCCGGGGCGCCCCCGGGTCCGCGCCGACGCTCCGGAGCAGCCGCTCGACCTGGACGACCCCGCGGGCCCCCACCTCGTCGGCGTTCATGTGCTCATCCCCCACGGAGCCGCTGCGAGCGGCACTCACGACAGCGCCGGCACGGCGACCACGAGGGTCGCGAGCCCGTCCGACGACGACCACGGGCGCCTGTTTCTGCAGCGCCCCCGCTCGGGGTCTCGAGGATCGTGGAACTGTCGATGCGGTCCGGCGACGGTGCCGGGCCTTGCCCCCACGGCATGATGCTCTCCCCCACCGGCGGGGCGCACCCTCTTGTCACGATTCGCCCCGATTCGCGCGACCGGCGCTCGCGCGGCATCGGCGAACGATGCCGCAGGTCAGAGCGATGATCCGCGACCAGGTCCGCTCTGAGCGGGGAGTTGCACGGTCGTCCATTTTCACCCACCCCCCAGGCGCCTCCGGAGCCCCGACCCCGGCGGGACCGCACCGAACCCCCAGTGCGGCGCTCTCAGGAGGGGGGTGGCCCCCGATGGTCCGCGGGGCCTCGCTCCCTAGCGTCGGGGTCACCGCACCGCGTGACCACGCTCAACGAAGGGAAGACCATGTCCAGCGTCGCGAGCACACTGCTCGACTTCATCCTGAACCTGCTGCGTGACCCGGAGACCGCCGAGGCCTTCGCCCGGGACCCGCAGGGCACGCTCGAGGACCACGGCCTCGGCGACATCACGTCGGTCGACATCGACGACATCATGCCCGTGCTCATGGACGCGTCGCCGTCGAGCTTCGACCGCGCCTACTCCACCGGGGGCAACTCGCTGGGCGCGTCCCAGTCCTCGTCCGGCGGCGGTGGCATGGCCGGCGGTGGCGGCGGCTCCTCCGGCGGCGGTGGCGGCGAGGCCGCGTCGCTCGCCGGTGGCGGCAGCGTCGGCGTGAGCGCGGCCATCCCGCAGCTCCAGCAGGTCTTCCAGACCTACACGTACAACACGTCGACCATCGACGACCGCGACACCATCGTCGACTCGTCCGTGAACCAGAACATCTGGGCGGACGGCGACGTGGACCAGATGTTCGACCTCAGCACCGTGACCGCCTCGGGCGGCGGCGTCGCCGCGGGCCGCGACCTGTCCGGCACCGCGATCGTCGGCGACGGCAACATCACGGGCGACGACAACACCGTCGGCAACACGAACAACTCGAACCAGGGCAACACCAGCGACTCGTACAACCCGAGCGACTCCTACAACGACAACTCCGACAACAGCGACCGGTCCGACAACTCCGACGACGACGGCATCGACAACGACAACTCCCACAACGACAACTCGACGGACGACCACACCGACAACTCCGACAACAGCGACAACTCCGACAACAGCGACAACAGCGACGACGACGGCATCGACGTCGACAACTCCGGCAACGACAGCTCGACCGACGACCACAGCGACAACTCTGACAACAGCGACAACAGCGACAACAGCAACAACTCCGACAACAGCGACAACAGCGACGACGACGGCATCGACGTCGACAACTCCGGCAACGACAGCTCGACGGATGATCACACCGACAACTCGGACAACAGTGACAACTCCGACGACGACGGCATCGACGTCGACAACTCGGGCAACGACAGCTCGACGGACGACCACTCGGAGACCGACAACTCCATGGACGACCACTCCGACAACTCCGACGACGACGGCTTCGACGTCGACAGCTCGGGCAACGACTCGTCCACGGACAACTCGGACGACGACTTCATCGACGACGACAGCTCGTACACGGACGCGTCCGACGACGACTTCGTCGATGTCGACGTCTGACCAGTGAGAGGCCCGACCGGGCCGGGGTCCCCTGCCCCGACCCGGTCGCTCTCGCGTCTCCGCACCACCCCGAGGAGCTGCTGTGCTGCCACTGATGGACCTGCTCGACCGCGCCGAGGCGTTGTCGACCGACGCGGACCGCGTCGACCTGTTGGGCCGGCTGCGGCAGGCGCGCCGGCGCCTCCAAGACCCGCACGTCCGGGTGCTCGTCGTCGGGGAGCTCAAGCAGGGGAAGAGCCAGCTGGTCAACGCCCTGGTGAACGCGCCGGTGTGCCCGGTGGATGACGACGTGGCCACCTCCGTCACCACGGTCGTGGGATGGTCCGCGGCGCCGACGGCGGTGCTGATCGGCCTGCCGACGGGCACCGACGGCACGCCGGAGCTCGACCCGGCACGCCTGCGCCGCACCACCGTCCCGCTGGAGGCGCACGCGCGGTGCGTCGCGGAGCGGCGAGCACCGGACGGCTCGGCGGTGGACTGCTCCGAGGTGGGCCTGCCGCGGCACGTGCTGGCCGGCGGGCTGGTGCTCGTCGACACGCCCGGGGTGGGCGGCATCGGCTCCGCGGACGGCGCGGCGACGATGGCCGCCCTCCCGTCGGCGGACGCCGTCCTGCTGGTCTCGGACGCGGGTCAGGAGTACTCGGCACCCGAGGTCGAGTTCCTGCAGCAGGCCCTCAAGGTCTGCCCGAACGTCGCGTGCGTCCTCACCAAGACGGACCTGTACCCGCACTGGCGGGCGGTCGCCGAGCTGGACCGCCGCCACCTGCAGCGCGCGGGCGTCCGCGCGCCCCTCATCCCGGTCTCCTCCACGCTGCGGCTGCTGGCCGCGCGACGCCAGGACCGCGACCTGCACGACGAGTCCGGGTTCCCCGAGCTCGTCCGCTACCTGCGCGACGAGGTCGTCGACAACGCCGGCGTGCTGGCCCGGCGCTCCGTCGCGCACGACGTCGTGACCGTCACGGACCACCTGCTGATGGCGAGCCGCGCGCAGCTGTCGGCGCTCGAGGACCCGGCCAGCGGCGAGACCATCCTCGCGGGCCTGCAGACCGGCCGGCAGAACGCGGGCGACCTGCGCCGACGCAGCGCGCGGTGGCAGCAGCTCCTCCAGGACGGCACGACCGACCTGACCGCCGACATCGAGTACGACCTGCGCGACCGGCTGCGCCGGATCAGCCGCGAGGCCGAGGAGGCCATCGACAGCGGCGACCCCGGCGCGGTCTGGGACGAGTTCGACGAGTGGCTCTCGCAACGGGTCCGGGCGACGGTCGCGGCGAACTTCGTGTGGGCGCACGAGCGGGCGCAGTGGCTCGCCGCGCAGGTCGCGGGCCAGTTCGACGCGACCGACGTGGCCCTGCCCGAGCTCGTGCAGGGGGACGACGGCGAGGCGCTCGACCTGGTCGCCCGCCTCGAGCGGGTCCGCGTGGAGCCCGTCTCGCGCCTGCAGAAGACGCTCATCGCGCTCCGCGGGTCCTACGGCGGCGTGCTCATGTTCGGCATGGTCACCGCGATCGCGCTCGGCATGTCGATCGTCAACCCGATCTCCGTGGGGGTCGGCGTGATCCTCGGCGGCCGCGCCTACCGGGAGGACAAGGCCAATCGCGTCCGTCGGCGGCAGGCCGAGGCCAAGGCCGCGGTGAAGCGGCACCTCGACGAGGTCGTCTTCCAGGTGGGCAAGGACTCCAAGGACCGGCTGCGCCGGCTCCAGCGGGTGCTGCGCGACCACTTCACCACGCGCGCCGACGAGCTCGTGCGGTCCCTGGACGAGTCGATCCGGTCGACGCGCGAGGCGACCCGGACGGTCGACGGCGACCGCGCCGTCACGCTCGGCGGGCTGCGCGAGCGCGTGGCCGAGCTCGAGCGGCTGCGCGCTGATGCGGAGCGGTACGGCCTGCCCGCGCTCGAGGCGGTGCCGGCATGACCGGCGACGAGATCCGCGTCCCCGCGACGGGCCGTCGCCGGCGGCAGCGCGGACCCGGCGACCCCGACGGGGCCCTGCGTCCGACGTCCCGGCGCATCCGCGAGCTGCTGCAGGTCGCCCTGGAGGAGTACGCGCACGACCCGGTCGCCGCCGCGACCCTGCGCGGGCTGCTCGACCGCTTCGAGCGGCCGTTGACCGTCGGCCTCGCCGGGATGATCAAGTCCGGCAAGTCCACGCTGCTCAACGCGCTGGCCGGCGCGCGGGTCGCCGCGTCCGACGCGACCGAGTGCACCCGCACCGTCACCTGGTACCGGTACGGCGACGCCCCGCGCGTCCAGGTGCACCCGCGGTCCGGCCGCCCCTGGGAGAGCGCCGCGATGGCGGGCCGCACCGGCCTGGAGATCGACCTGCGCGGCGCCCCCGCGGACGAGATCGACCACGTCGACGTGTCGTGGCCCGCGCCGGCGCTGCGCGCGCTCACCCTGGTCGACACGCCGGGCCTGGACTCACTGTCCGGGATCGCGTCGCGCCGCTCGCACGAGTTCCTGGCCAGCGGCGCGTCCACCTCCGTGATCGACGTGGTGGTCTACCTGATGCGGCAGGTGCGACGCTCCGACCTGCGCTACCTCGAGGACCTCGCCCGGCTGCGGGGCGACGGCGGCGCGGCGAGCACGATCGCCGTCGTGGCGCGGGCCGACGAGGTGGGCGCGGGCCGTATCGACGCCCTCGTGTCCGCCGAGCGGCTGGCGCAGCGCCACCGCGAGAACCCGGACCTCACCCGGCTGTGCGGCGTCGCGCTGCCGGCCGCGGGACTGCTCGCCGAGACGGCCCAGACGCTGCGGCCGAGCGAGGTCGCGGACCTGCACGCGCTCGCGGCCCTGGACCGGCACGTGGTCGAGGAGCTGCTGCTCTCGGTGGACCGGTTCCGACGCCCGTCGCTGGCGGTGCCCGTGTCCCCCGACGCGCGGGCGGACCTGCTGGACCGCCTCGGCATGTTCGGCGTCCGCACGTGCCTGGCCCTGCTGCGCGGCAACCACCTCGACGCCGCGGGCCTGGCCGGCGAGCTCACCCGCCGCAGCGGCGTGGAGGAGCTGCGCCGACGACTCGACGTCGCGGTCGAGCGACGGGACCAGCACCTCGCGCAGGACGCGCTCGAGCAGCTGCTCGACCTGGCGCAGCTGGACGACCGGGTCCCCGACGTGGCGCGAGCGGCGCGCGAGCTCGCGGTCACCCCGGCGCAGCACGAGGTCAGCGTCGCCGACGCACGTCCTTGAACCACCGTCCCGCCGGCGGCAGGGCCAGCGCGACGGAACCCAGCAGGGCGAGCACGGCCTGCGCGAGCAGCGCGACCCGGTTGAGGTCGCCCGTCGGCGACGCGTCGGGGTCGGCGATGACGTCCTGCAGCACGAGCACGGTCAGCGCGCCCAGGACCCCGAGGACGACGAGCCCCCAGCGCGCTCCCCCGTGCCCCCCGGCCGTCCGCACGACGAGCACCAGGTGCACGAGCCAGACGAGCGCCAGCGCACCGACCACGATCCAGACGAGCACGCTGGCGGCGTCCTGCGCGGTCGCGAGCGTGGTCGTCGGGTCCGCCTTCACGACCTCCTCCGCGAACCGGTCGCGCAGCTGGGGCTGGGACCGCACGACGGACCCGGCGGCGAGCAGCCCGGCCGCCAGGCTGCCGACCCAGAGGCCGAGCGCGGTGGACACGATGCTCGGCATGGGCGGCGCAGCGCTGGTGGCCACGAAGCCCGCGCCACCGAGCTCCGGTCGCGGCGGCGGGCCGGCGTCGGCCGCGTCATCCGGCGCGATCTCCTCGGGGGCCCCGGCCGCGGGGACAGCGCCCTGCGCCGGGTCCGCCGACGTCGCGCGGCCCGCGGGCTCGGGCGCCGCTGCCTCAGGCATGAGCCTCAGGCTAGCCGGACGGTGGTCCGGCCGCGCGAGCCTGCCTACTCCTCGCCCGCGGCGTCCGGCGACTGCGGCGCGTGCCGGTCGAGGAACGCGTACACCTCGCGGGCGTCGACACCGGGAAACGCTCCGGTGGGGAGGGCGGTGAACACCTGCTGGTGGATCCGGGCACTGGGCCACGACGCGTCCTGCCAGCGCGCGGCCGCGCTGGCGGGCGGCCGGCGGCAGCACGCCTCGTCGGGGCACGTCGAGGCGTGGCGGACCGTCGTGTCGCGCCCGCGGAACCACTGCGCCGACGCGAAGGGCACCCCGACCGAGAGCGCCAGCTGGCCGGTGGTGCCGGAGCCGGTCTGCGTGGAGCACCAGAACGTGCCGGCCGGGGTGTCGGTGTACTGGTACGACTCCGACGTGCGGTCGCGCCGCGTGAGCGCACGGCGCACGCCCCAGCTCCGGCAGACCAGCTGACCCTCGATGGCGCCGGTCACGTCGGTGGGCAGCGGCAGCCCGTCGTTCGCGTACGCGCGGTAGATCGCGCCGTCGCCGCCGATCCGGACGAAGTGCACGGGGATGCCGAGGTGGTGGGTGGCCAGGCTGGTGAAGCGCTGCGCGGCGGCCTCGTGCGTGACGCCGAACGCGTCGCGCAGGTCCTCGATCGCGAGGTCCTTCTCCTTCTTGTGCTGCTGCAGGTGCTCCGCGGCGGCCGTCTCCGGCATGAGGCAGCAGGACGCGAAGTAGGTGGTCTCCATGCGCTGGCGCAGGAAGTCGTCGTACGACGTCGGGCGCTCGTGCCCCAGCACGCGGTGGGCGATCGCCTGCAGCGCCAGCGAGCGCAGGCCGTGCCCACCGGGGGTCGACGCCGGCGGCAGATAGACCCGGCCGTGCGCGAGGTCGGTGACCGTGCGCGTCGAGGCCGGCAGGTCGTCCACGTGGATGATGGCGAACCCGAGCTGCTCGGCCATCCGCGACACGGCCCGGTGCGTGAGCGCGCCCGCCGAGTAGCCCGCCTTGCGCACCATGGACTCCGCGAGCCGCTCGATGTCGGGCAGGTAGTTGTCGCGCTGCTGCCGCTCGAGCCGGATCTGCGTGTTCGCGCGGCGCGCCTCCTCGGGCGTCGCGACGGCTTCGAGGTCCCGTCGGGCGAGCTCGGCGTGGAGCCCGACCAGGTGCTCGAGCACCGGCAGGGGGAGCGACCGCCCGGGGCGCACCGCGGGCACGGACAGGCGCTCGAAGCCTGCCGACCGCTGCGCCCGGTCGAGCGCGATCTCCAGGGCCGCGCGGCGGGAGGGCGGCTCGGCGTCGAGCAGGTCGGCCACGGTCACGTCCAGGGCGGTCGCCAGGCTGCGCAGCAGGGCGAGGCGCGGCTCGCGGCGTCCGTTCTCGAAGAGCGACAGGAGGCTGGGCGTGACGCCGACCTGACGACCCAGATCGTCGAGGGTCAGCCCCCGCGTCTTGCGCAGGTGCCGCATCCGGCGTCCGAGCGTGAGCGCGTCGGGTGCGTCGGCCACCCGGCCGGTGTCGTCGGTGTCACTCGCTCGTGCGGCCATAACGTGACTCTATGTCAAGAACGCCGAAAGTTGACGGCCAAGTTCGCCCGGGAGCACGTGCGGCTTGACGACACGATGGGGGTATCGAGAGCACGGGCCGGCCGAGGCCCACCGAAGGAGACCGAGACGATGACCACGCTGGCCGAGTCGCCCGCCGCCCGTCACCACACCCGCACCACGCTCCCCGACGTCACCGCCGCCGCCCTGCGCGGCGACGTGCACGCGTGGGTCGACACCGTCGCCGAGCTCACCGAGCCGGCCGCGGTCGTGTGGTGCGACGGGTCGGAGGCGGAACGGCGCTCGCTCGTGGCACAGATGGAGCGCACCGGCACGCTGCTGGCGCTCGACCCGACCCTGCGCCCCGGCAGCTACCTCGCCCGCTCGGACCCCGGCGACGTCGCGCGCGTCGAGTCGCGCACGTTCATCTGCTCGCGCGACGAGTCCGATGCCGGCCCGACCAACAACTGGCGCGAGCCGTCGGCCATGCGCGCCGAGCTCGACGCGGTGTTCGCGGGCAGCATGCGGGGGCGCACCATGTACGTGGTCCCGTTCTCGATGGGCCCCGTCGGCGGGCCTCTGTCCCACGCGGGCGTGCAGGTCACCGACTCCCCCTACGCGGTCGTGAGCATGCACGTCATGACGCGCGTGGGCCGCCCGGTGCTCGACCTCGTCGAGGGCGGAGCGCCGTTCGTGCCGGCGGTCCACTCGGTGGGCGCCCCGCTGGCCGACGGGCAGGACGACGTGCCGTGGCCGTGCAACCCGACGAAGTACATCTCCCACTTCCCCGAGACGCGCGAGATCTGGTCCTACGGCTCGGGCTACGGCGGCAACGCGCTGCTGGGCAAGAAGTGCTTCGCGCTGCGGATCGCGTCGGTCATGGGTCGCGACGAGGGCTGGCTGGCGGAGCACATGCTGCTGGTGCGGCTGACGTCGCCCCAGGGTCGGCGGTACCACGTCGCGGCGGCGTTCCCGTCGGCGTGCGGCAAGACGAACCTCGCGATGCTGCGGCCGACGCTGCCGGGCTGGCGCGTCGAGACGATCGGCGACGACATCGCGTGGCTGCGCCGCGGGCCCGACGGGTCGCTGCGGGCCATCAACCCGGAGGCCGGGTTCTTCGGCGTGGCACCGGGCACCGGCCCGGACACCAACCCCGCCGCGATCGAGACCCTCGCGCGCGACACGATCTTCACCAACGTGGCGCTCACGCCCGACGGCGACGTCTGGTGGGAGGGGCTGACCCCCGAGCCGCCCGAGCACCTGGTCGACTGGACCGGGCAGGACTGGACACCGTCCTCGGGTCGTCCCGCCGCGCACCCCAACTCGCGGTTCACGGTCGCGGCGGCGCAGTGCCCGACGATCGCCGACGGGTGGGACGACCCCGAGGGGGTGCCGCTCGACGCGATCGTGTTCGGCGGCCGCCGCGCCACCAACGTGCCGCTCGTGACCCAGGCGGAGAGCTGGGAGCACGGGGTGTTCATGGGCGCGACCATCTCGTCGGAACGCACCGCCGCGGCGGAGGGCGTGGTGGGCGAGCTGCGCCGCGACCCCTTCGCGATGATGCCATTCTGCGGTTACGACATGGCCGACCACTGGTCGCACTGGCTGCGCGTCGGGGCCACCCTCGACCCCGCCCGTCGGCCGCTCGTCTTCCAGGTGAACTGGTTCCGCAAGGACGACGAGGGCGCGTTCCTGTGGCCGGGCTTCGGCGAGAACTCGCGGGTGCTCGCGTGGATGGTGGACCAGGTCGACCGCCGACGCGGGCTGCGCACCGACGTCGGCGCCGTGCACAGCCCCGTCGGTCTGCTGCCTGCGCCCGGCGCGCTGGACACCCGCGGGCTCGACCTGGACGACGAGGCGCTCGCGCAGCTGTTCGGGATCGACCCCGACTCGTGGCAGCTCGAGGCCGACCTGACCGAGGAGTTCTTCGCGACCTTCGGCGACCGCGTCCCGGCGGCGCTGCGCGACCGGCTGGCCCGGATGCGCAGCGCGCTGGACCGGGCCCGCTGACGACGCGCGCCGGCGTCAGTAGCCGGCGCGCTGCGCGTCGTCGGTGCCGACGAACCGGGCGGCCAGAGCCTCGGACCCCCGCGCCAGGAGGGTGACGTCGGCGCCGACGAGCACGAAGGATGCGCCCGCGGCCAGGTAGGCGTCCGCGACGACCGGGTCGAAGGCGTTGACCCCGACCGGGACGCCCGCGCCGCGGACCGCCTCGAACGCCCGGAGCACGGCCGCCGTCACGTCCGGGTGGGTCTGGCGGCCGAGCAGGCCCATCGACGCCGCCAGGTCGGAGGGTCCGACGAACACGCCGTCGATCCCGTCGACCGCCGCGATCTCGGCCGCGGCGTCGACGCCGGCCAGCGACTCGACCTGCACGAACAGCGCGACGTGCTGGTCGGCGTCGGCGAGATAGCCGTCGACCCGGTTCCACCGCGCGGACCGCGCGAGCGCCGACCCGACACCCCGGCGGCCGCGCGGGGGGTAGCGCACGGCCTCCACCGCGGCGCGCGCCTCGTCGGCGGACGACACCATGGGCACCAGCAGGTTCTGCGCACCGAGGTCGAGCACCCGTTTGAGCGTGACCGGGTCGTTGCTCGGGACGCGGACGACGGGCGCGGCCGGGTAGGCGGCCACCGCCTGCAGCTGCGCGAGCACCGACTCGAGCCCGTTCGGCCCGTGCTCCATGTCGATGAGCACCCAGTCGAGGCCCGCGTCGGCGCAGATCTCCGCGACGAGCGGGCTGCCGGTGCACACCCACATCCCGGCGAGGGGTCGGGTGGCGGCCGCGAGGTCGTCGCGGAACGTCGGTCTCAACGGAAGCGGCACGAGATCGTCCCCATCGGTCCGTAGTCGCAGAGCACGGTGTCGTCGCGGGACACCCAGACGGGCCGCGTGAACGATCCCGCCAGGATGATCTCGCCCGCCTCGAGGCGCGCGCCGTGCTGGTGCAGCTTGTTCGCCAGCCACGCAACGCCGGTGGCCGGGTGGTTGAGCACGCCCGCCGCGACGCCGGTCTCCTCGATGGTCTCGTTGCGGTAGAGCAGCGCGGAGACCCAGCGCAGGTCGACCTGGTCGGGGGCCATCGGGCGGCCGCCCAGCACCATGCCGCCGTACGCGGCGTTGTCCGCGATGGTGTCGACGATCGTGCGACCCTCGAGCTCGATGTGCGAGTTGAGGATCTCCAGGGCCGGCGTCACGTACTCGGTCGCGCGCAGCACGTCGAAGACGGTGCACCGCGGTCCGACGAGCGGCGCCGCCAGGACGAACGCGAGCTCGACCTCGATCCGCACGTTCGAGAACGCGTCGAACGGGATGGTCGAGCCGTTCTCCCAGACGGTGTCGTCGAACATCACGCCGTAGTCGGGCTCGGTGATCCCCGTGGCCGCCTGCATCGCGCGCGACGTCAGGCCGATCTTGCGGCCGACCAGGCGCCGGCCGGCGGCGACCTGGGTGTCGCGCCAGACGCCCTGGATGGCGTACGAGTCGTCGATCGTGGCGTCGGGGTAGCGCGCGGTGATGCGCGTGACGATGCCGCGCGAGCGCTCGGCGTCGGCGAGCTCGTCCGCGATGGCTCTGATCGTCTCGGCGGTCAGCATCCTGGCTCCTTCGTCCTCACAGCGCCGGAGGGCCGGGGGGCTCGCCGGGGTGCTCGTGCTCGAGGAACGCGGCGAGCGTCCCCGACCGGTGGCGGCGCACGGCCTGCTCGATCTCCACGAGAGGGGCCTCGCTCTCGATGAGGACGAGGATCCCCTCGTGCTCCCGGACCGACTCGCGGGCGCGGTCCGGGACGAACGCGAAGATCGAGTCGCGGATGTGCCCGAGGCGCGCCCACTCGGCGTCGACCATCTCGAGCAGCCGCGGGTTGGTGCACCGGGAGTAGAGGATGTGGTGGAACTCCTGGTTGAGGGCGGAGAACGCGCGCGGGTCGAAGCGCTCGAGCGAACGGGTCATCACCTCGTTCACGGCGCGGGCCTGGCGCAGGTCGTCGGCGGTGAGGTTGCGCGCGGCGAGCGCCGTGGCGGCGCTCTCGACGATGCCGATCGCCTGCATGGCGTAGCGGTACTGGGTGTCGTCGACCATCGACACGCGAGCGCCGACGTTGCGCTCGAACGTGACCAGGCCCTCGGCCTCGAGCTGGCGCACGGCCTCGCGGACTGGCACCACGCTCATGTCCAGCTCGTTCGCGATCGTGCCCAGCACGAGCCGGTAGCCGGGCGTGAAGTCCTGCTGCGCGATGCGGTCCCGGATCCAGCGGTACGCCGCCTGGGACTTGCTCAGGCCCGGCGCCACCGTCACCGCGTCGCGCGCCACGCGTCGTACCTCGCTCTGGCCTGCGCGTCCATCGGGAAGAGCCCGTGCACCGGGTGCCCGGCCGCGACCTGCTGGGCGACCCACGCGTCCTCGTCCTCCTGGGCGAGCGCCGCGTCGACCACCTCCTCGGCGAGCGCCGGCGGCAGCACGATCACGCCGTCCGCGTCGCCGACGACGATGTCGCCGGGCTGGATCGTCGTCCCACCGCACGCGACGGTGACGTCGGCCTCCCACGGGACGTGCTTGCGGCCCAGGACGGCAGGGTGATTGCCGGCCGACCACACCGGGATGCCGACGGCCGCGACGGCGTCGGCGTCGCGCACCGCGCCGTCCGTGACGATCCCGGCGGCCCCCCGCGCGTGGGCCCGCAGCGCCAGCACGTCGCCCAGCGTCGCGGACCCGGTCTCGCCGCGCGCCTCGATGACGAGCACCTCGCCGGCGGCCACGGTGTCGAACGCGCGCTTCTGGGCGTTGTAGCCGCCGCCGTGCCGCTCGAAGAGGTCCTCCCGGTTGGGCACGAACCGCAGCGTCCGGGYGGTGCCGACGAGCTTCGCACCCGGGTGCATCGGCCGGACGCCGTCCACGGTGACGTTGTTCAGACCGCGTCTGCGCAGCTGGGCCGACAGCCCGGCGACGGGCGCGCGCAGCAGCTTCTCGCGCAGCGACGGCGAGAGCGCCGGCGCCAGTCCGGCCGCCTCGGGCGAACCCCACGCCTCGGACCGCTGCAGGTCGTCGACGGACGGCAGCGAGCCGAGCGCTGCGTCGAACGCGTCGTGCCCCTCGGTCACGGTGGTGACGAGGCGTCCGGTCGTCGGGCCGTCGGGGACGTCCACCTCGACCTCGACCACGTCGCCGGGGACGATCACGCTCGACCCGGCGGGCGTCCCCGTGAGGATGACGTCGCCGGCCTCGAGCGTGAGGTGCTGCGAGAGGTCCGCGACGATCTGCGCGAGGGGGAACAGCAGGCCCGCGGTCGTGTCGTCCTGCACCAGCCTTCCGTTCACCCAGGCGCGGACGCGCAGGGCCGCGGGGTCGACCGTCCGGGCGTCGAGGAGCTCCGGGCCGACGGGCGTGAACCCGTCCCCGCCCTTGGAGCGCAGGTTGGAGCCCTTGTCGTTGGCGCGCAGGTCGTACAGGCCGAGGTCGTTCGCAGCGGTCACCCAGCCGACGTGGCTCCACGCGTCGTCCAGGCCGACGCGGCGTGCCGGCGTGCCGATGACGAGCGCGACCTCGCCCTCGAACGCGAGGAGCTCGGTGCCGGCGGGCCGTTCGACCACTCCCCCGGAGGCCGCGACGGAGCTGGACGGCTTCAGGAAGTAGGACGGGTGGGCGGGACGGCGGCCGCGCTGGTCGGCGCGCGAGGCGTAGCTGAGGTGGACAGCGACGATCTTCCCCGGGCGGGACGGCAGCGCGCCGAACCCCTCGGGCGCGCTGTCGTCCGGCACGCTGCCGGGGACCGTGGACGTCGTCATCGACTCCCCCTCTGTCAGGTGAGGGGATCATATACGATCGCGCGACAGCGCGGCAACGGCCTCAGCGCAGGTCGTCGATCGCGTCCATCTCCGCGGGCGTCAGCTCGAAGTCGAGCACGTCGAGGTTGGCCGCGATCCGCTCCCGGGTGGTCGACTTCGGGATCACCACCACGTCGTGCTGAAGGTGCCAGCGCAGCACCACCTGCGCAGGGGAGACGTCGTGGGCGTGGGCGGCCTCCACGAGCGCAGCCGCGCGCAGGTCGGTGCGCTTGAGCGGGCTGTAGCCCTCGACGACGACGCCGCGCTCGCGGTGGGCCGCCAGCAGGTCGGGGTCGTGGTCGCGCGGGCTGTACGGGATCTGGTTCACGGCCGGCGCCTCGCCGGTGGCCTCCACCAGCTCGTCGATCTGGGCGATCGAGTAGTTGGACACGCCGATCGACCGGACGAGCCCCTCGTCGCGGACCTCCCGGAACACCTGCCACGTCTCGGGGGCGGCACGACGTCCCGGCGGCCAGTGGATGAGCCAGAGGTCCAGGTGGTCTGTGCCCAGGGCCGCGAGCGACTCGGTCAACGTCCGTCGGGCGCGGCCGGCGTGGTCCGGTGGCAGCTTGGTGGTGACGAAGACGTCGTCGCGGTCGATGCCCACGGTGGCCAGGGCGCGGCCGACCTCGGCCTCGTTCCCGTAGCCGGTCGCCGTGTCGACGTGCCGGTAGCCCAGCTGCAGGGCGGCGCTGACCGCGCGTTCGGCCTCACCGCCCTCCGACTGCCAGGTGCCGAGGCCGACGACGGGGATCTGCCCGCCGGGCAGGGTCAGGGTGGGGACCGGTACGGAGATCATCGCGCCAGTCTCACCCGGCACGGCCGGACCCGCCTTCCGGATCCGGCGCCGTCTCGTATCTCGGCGCGCGCTGGGGAGTCATCAGACCAGGGGGTCCACCTGATCCGACGCTCGCAGTGATCACGGGACTCTCTCTGGACCGACACGATGCGTCGCCCACCGCACCAGGGGCCGACGACCACAGCATCCCCACGGACGAAAGACCGTGCCATGACCAGCACGACCATGCACCGACGAGCTCACCTCGAGACCGTCATCGAGTTCGAGCTGGACCCGGACCCGGTGCAGGCAGCATCCCGCGACCTCGGCGGCCGTGCGTCGCACCTGCGTCGCCTGCTCGCCGTCACGGGCGTGACCATCGGTCTCGCCACCGCGGCCTCGATCGGGGCCGGCATCGCGACGGCGTCCTCGCCCGCGCACCCGCCCGCCGCGTCCACCGCCTCGCCGCACGAACCGGTCGGCGCGTCGTGCCACGCTGTCGGCTCCGCCGCAACGGGACCCGGCGAGCCGCACCTGCGGTGCATGGTGCCGGTCCTGGCCGCGCCCCCCTCGCAGGGCGCCGCCGAGCTCGCCCGAGCCCGGGCGCAGGCCCACGGCCCGGGCGCCGGCACGCACCGCAGGTGGGCGCCCGCCGACGAGCCTGTCGGGCCGCAGCGGACGACGTCGCCGTGACCGTGTCGGGCGCGTGGCGAGGGCACATCCGCCACCCTGCGCCCTGAGCGCAACCGATAATCCTCGTGTGCAGACGCCGTTCGTCGAGCAGGCCGACTGGGCTCGCTGGGTCCTGACCCTCACCGTCGGCGCATTCGTCGTGGGCGAGCTGTCGCGGGTGCTGCGCGTGCGGCGAGACGCGACCCGCACCGACCTGGGCGCCGAGCTGCTGTTCCGGGCGATGTTCGTCGCCGCCGTCCTGATGTTCCCGGTCGGTCGGCTCGTGGCACCGGACGCCGTGATCGGCGGCGACGCCTGGTCGTTCGTCCTCGGCGCGCTCGTCGCCTGGCTCGGGCTCCTGCTCCGCTGGTGGTCCTTCGCGGCGCTGGGCAGGTACTTCACCGTCGTCCTGGCGACGAGCGCCGACCAGCCCGACGTCGAGCGCGGTCCCTACCGGGTGCTGCGGCACCCGAGCTACACGGCCCTCCTGCTCGTCTGCGTCGGCTGCGGACTGATGGTGGGGAACTGGGTGAGTGCCGCTGGCTCATTGGCACTGCTCCTGACCGCGGTCGTGCACCGCATCCGGATCGAGGAGCGGGCGCTGATCGCGGCGATGGGAGACAGGTACCGCAGGTTTGCGGCCGGCCGCGCTCGGCTCGTGCCGTTCGTCTGGTAGCCGTCGACCTCGAAGGCCAGAGCCTTCCGATTGGACGTCGCGAACCGCGGCGCCCTGTGGTCACGATGAGCCCATGGAGATCCTGAGCTACCGAGCGTTCACCACCACCGAGCCGAACCCCGAGTCGGGGAACCCCGCCGGCGTCGTGCTGGACGCGGAGGGGCTCGACGACGCGGACATGCTCCGGATCGCGGCGGAGCTCGGCTTCAGCGAGACCGCGTTCCTCACCGCGATCGAGACGGAGGCCGCGCGGGTGCGCTACTTCACGCCACGCGCGGAGATCGCGTTCTGCGGCCACGCCACGATCGCGTCGGGCGTCGCCCTGGCGCAGCGCCGGGACGCGGCCTCCGTGGTGCGGCTCACGACCAACGCCGGTCTCGTCCCGGTCGAGGTGAGCGATCGGCGGGCGACCCTGGTCGCGGTCGACACGACGGTCGAGGAGCTCGACGCCGGCCTCGTCGACGAGCTGCTGAGCACGCTGCGCCTCGAGCGGAGCGATCTCGACCCCGAGCTGCCCGTGGCGCTGGTGCACGGCGGCAACCTGCACCCCCTGGTCCCGGTGCGCGCCGGCGTGCTGGAGCGCCTCGACCACGACAGCGACGCGGTGCTGGCACTGCAGGACGCGCACGGGTGGGACGGCACCGTGCCGGTGGTGCAGCGGCTCTCCCCGACGCGGTTCGCCTCGCGGAACCCGTTCCCGCGGGGTGGGATCCGGGAGGACCCGGCGACCGGGTCGGCTGCCGCCGGGCTCGGCGCGTACCTGCGGGCCGGCAGGCACCTCGACGTGCCGGCGACGATCACCGTCGACCAGGGTGGGGAGGTCGGGCGCCCCTCGCTCATCGTCGTCGAGGTCCCGCGCGACGGCCGGGTGCGAGTCACGGGCAGCGCCGAGGAGATGTAGCACCCCTCCACCAGCCGCAGAGGCAGGCGGGGCGCTTGAATGAGGCATGGCCCCGGACCACTCACCCGCCGTCGAGCTCGAGGTCGGGTCCCGCACGGTGCGGCTGTCCAACCCCGACCGCGTCTACTTCCCCGCCAGCGGGGCGACCAAGCTCGACCTCGCGCACTACTACCTCGCGGTCGGCGACGGGATCGTCCGTGCGCTGCGGGATCGCCCGTGCATGCTGCACCGCTACCCGACGGGCGTCGGCGGCGAGAAGGTGCACCAGAAGCGGTTGCCGCGCGGGGCGCCGCCGTGGATGGAGACGGTGGAGGTCTGGTTCCCGCGCTACGGCCGCACCGCCGACGAGCTGTGCGTGACCGAGCTGGCCCACGTGATCTGGGCGGTGCAGATGTCGACCGTCGAGTTCCACCCCTGGAACAGCCGCCGGGCCGACACCGAGAAGCCCGACGAGTGGCGCATCGACTTGGACCCGATGCCGGACTGCCCCTTCGACCGGGTGCGGCGGGTGGCACACGTGGCGCACGAGGTCCTCGAGGAGCTGGGCGCGGTTGGCTGGCCCAAGACCTCCGGCGGCTCCGGCCTGCACGTCTACGTCCGGATCGCGCCCGAGCACGGGTTCGCGGACGTGCGACGAGCCGCGCTCGCCTTCGCGCGGGAGGTGGAGCGCCGCGCACCGGACGATGTGACGACCGCGTGGTGGCGGCGCGACCGGGACCCGTCCCTCGTGTTCGTCGACTACAACCAGAACGCGCGCGACCACACCATCGCCTCGGCCTACTCCGTGCGCGGAACCCCGGACGCCACCGTCTCGACGCCCCTGCGCTGGGACGAGATCGACGACGTCGATCCCCGCGACTGCACCCTGCACACGGTGCCCGCACGCTATGCCGAGGTCGGCGACCTCCACGCCGGCATCGACGACGCGGTGTTCGACCTCGCGCCTCTGCTGCGCTGGGCCGAGCGGGACGAGCGCGACGGCGCCCCGGTCCCCCCGGAGGGCGAAGACTGAGCCTGCAACGCTGTGCCGCCGTCGGGAATCGTGCTCGTGGGAATCCGGCGTGGCTGCTCCGCTGTGCGTCGATGCGGTTGACTGACGGCACCAGACAATGGCGGTCGGAGGTGCACCGATGCGGATTCTGGTGCTCGGCGCCGGGGTGATCGGCAGCGTGTACGCGAGCAGGCTCCTGCGGGCCGGGCACGACGTGATCCTCCTGGCCCGCGGTCCCCGTCTGGTCGACCTGCAAACGCGTGGCCTCGTCCTCGAGGATGCGGAGTCCGGGCAACGCTCCGTGGTTCCGGTGCCCTCGGTCGGCGAGCTCGCGCCAGATGATCGCTTCGACCTGGTGCTGGTCCCCGTGCGGGCTGAGCAGCTCCCCGGCACCCTGCCGATCCTGACGGGCATGACGGACGGCTCCGACGTGCTGTTCTTCGGCAACACCGCCACCAGGCAAGCCGACCTGTCGGCCGCCGTGGGTAGCCGTGTCCTGTTCGGCTTCCCGGCGGTGGGAGGCACGCTCGAGGGCCCAGTCGTCAGGTACGTGCTGATCAGTCAGCAGCGGACGATGCTCGGCGAGTCGGACGGCAGCACCAGCCTCCGGGCCAGGCGCCTGCAGGGTGTTCTCACGGAAGCCGGGTTTCCCACCCTCATCAGCGCCGACATCGAGAACTGGCTCGTGGGGCACGCGGCCTTCGTCGTGCCGATCGCGTTCGCGCTCTACCGCGTCGGCGGCGACCCGGCCGCCCTCGCCGCCGATGCGGCCACCATGCGCCTCATGGTGAGCGCCACCCGCCAGGCGTTCGCCGCGCTGCGTGCCCACGGCAACGCCGAGATCCCGATGAACCTGCGCAGTCTGTACCGCCTCCCGACGAGACTCGTGATCGCCTACTGGCGCCGTGTGCTTGCCGGTCCCCGGGGAGAGCTGTGGTTCGGCGCACACAGCCGAGCGGCCCCCGAGGAGATGCACGAGCTGGCCGAAGCGCTGCGTACGGCCCTGAGACGCACCGGGCGTCCCACGCCCGAGCTCGAGCGTCTGCTGGCATGACGACGCGCCCACCGGACCGCCCCTCGGCGGAATGGCAGAGCCGGAGATGAGTGCGCGAACGACGAAGGCCCGGACCACATGGTCCGGGCCTTCGTCTTCTTGTAGCGGGGGCAGGATTTGAACCTGCGACCTCTGGGTTATGAGCCCAGCGAGCTACCGAGCTGCTCCACCCCGCGTCGGTGAGTACAACTTACCCCAGCCCCGGTGGCCCACCAAATCGCGAGGCCCGGATCGGGGCCCGACCGGCGGTGGCGTGCGTCACCACCGCCGGTCGGGTCCGCGGTCACTGACCGAGGCGCGTCTCCGCGTCGACGGCGTTCTGCACGGCCGTGTCGAGCCGCTTCTGCGCCTCGCCGTAGGCCCCGAAGTCCCCGATCGCGAGGGCGGCCTGGCTGTCGGCGATGGCCTGCTTGGCCTGCTGCAGCGCGCGGTCGAGGTCCGCGCGGGCGGTCGCGTCGGTGCCGGTGTCGGTCGGCGGCGGGGTCTCGGTCCCGGTGGCCGGTGGCGTGCCGGTGCCGGTGTCGGGCGAGGTGCCGGCGTCGCCCGCGTCGGCTCCCGAGTCGCCTCCGAACACCTGGTCGAGGGCGCCGTCGAGCGTGTCCGCGAACCCGATGTCGTCGCCGAACGCCACGAGCACCCGCTGCAGCAGCGGGAACGTGGTCCCGGTCCGGGCCTGGACGTACACGGGCTGCACGTACAGCAGCCCGCCGCCCATGGGCAGCGTGAGCAGGTTGCCGCGCACCACCTGGGAGTCGCCGCGGCCGAGGATGTTGAGCTCGTTGGAGACGGTCGGGTCGGCGACGAAGTTGTTGTTGACCTGCCCGGGTCCGGGCACGGTCGAGTCGCGTGGGAGCTCGAGCAGGCGCATCTTCCCGTAGTCCGCCGAGGGTTTCCCGGCCTCGCTGCCCGCGTCGGCGTCCACGGCGAGATACCCCGTCAGGACGTTGCGCGCGTTGGTGCCGGTCGGGATGAACGACGACATCAGCGAGAAGCTGGCCGAGTCCTGGTCCGGCATCTTCAGCGTCAGGTAGTACGGCGGCTGCGGCACGGCGACGCTGCTGGTCGGGTCGTTCGGGTTGGCCCAGAAGTCGTTGCCGGAGAAGAACTGACCGGCGTCGGTGACGTGGTACCGGGCGAGCAGGTAGCGCTGCACCTTGAACAGGTCCTCGGGGTAGCGCAGGTGGCTCATGAGGTCGCCGTCGATCGAGGACAGCGGCTCGAGCGTCGACGGGAACGTCCGGTTCCACGCCTTGAGGATCGGGTCCTCGGCGTCCCACGCGTAGAGGGTGACCTTGCCGTCGTACGCGTCGACCGTGGCCTTCACGGAGTTGCGGATGTAGTTCACGGTCTTGGGCTGCAGGGCCTGCACCGTCTCGGAGGACTCGGTGAGGGAGTCCGTCGTCGCCTCGTCCAGCGGGCGCGACGCCGAGTACGGGTACTGGTCGGAGGTGGTGTAGCCGTCGACGATCCACTTGACCCGACCGTCGACCACGGCCGGGTACACGCGCCCGTCGAGCGTCAGGTAGGGCGCGACCTTCTGCACGCGCTCGCGCGGGTCGCGGTCGTAGAGGATCTGCGAGTCGCTGGTCACGCGGTCGGAGAACACGATCTGCTCCGAGCCGAACTTCAGCGCGTACAGCAGCTTGGTCAGCGGGTTGCTGATCGACGGGCCGGCCGACACGGTCTGCGTCGGGAAGGTGCTGTTCACCGCGCCGCCCGAGGCGTCGTCGGGGTAGTCCAGCTCCCACGGCTTGGTGCCCTCGGGGGCGCCGACGATCGAGTACGTCGGGGCCTTGGGGCTGAAGTAGATGCGCGGCTCGTACTCGCCCATCGAGCCCGTCGACGGGATGCCGCCCTCCCAGAAGGCCGGTCCCCCGCGCACCGCGGTGGTGTTGCCGTAGGCGGCGACGACACCGAACCCGTGGGTGTACACCGTCGAGTCGTTGGTCCAGTTGCGCTGCTGCGCGTCGAGGCCCTCGAGCGACAGCTCACGCACGGCGATCACCGTGTCCCGGCTCTGGCCGTCGATCGTGTACCGGTCCACCGACAGTGAGTCGGGGAAGTCGTAGAAGGCGCGGATCTGCTCGAGCTGCTTGAAGGACGGGCTGACGATCTGCGGGTCGAGGAGCCGGATCGACGCCGTGGTGTCGGCGTCGGCCCGCAGCGCCCCGGCCTCGGCCGTGACCTTGGCCTTGTAGTCCGTCTTCTCGACGTCGTCGAGCCCGTACGCGTCGAGCGTCGCGCCGATGTTGCGCTGGATGTAGTCCGCCTCGGCGTCCTGCTGGTTGGGCTGCACCTGGAAGCGCTGCACAACGGCGGGGTAGATGCCGCCGACCGCGATCGCGGCGACGACCATGAGCCCGACGCCGATGGCCGGCAGGCGCCAGTTGCCGCGGACCGCGGTCACGATGAACATCGCGGCGACGAAGATCGCGATGCCCGCCAGGATCGCCTTGGACGGGATGACCGCGTGCACGTCGGTGAACGAGGCGCCCGCGAACTTCTGGTCCCGCTTGGTGTTCATGAGGATCGAGTAGCGGTCCAGCCAGTAGCTCGCCGCGATGAGGAGCATGAGCACGGCCGCGATGATGGACAGGTGCACGCGGGCCGCCCGCGTGGTGCGCGGCGCTCCCCCGCGCGGGCCGCCGACGCGCAGGCCGCCGTAGAGGTACTGCGTGGCGAGCGCGCCGATGCCCGCGAGCACCGTGACCGCCATGAGGAACGAGACGACGAACCGCAGGCCGGGCAGCGTGAACAGGTAGAAGCCCAGGTCGATGCCGTACTGCGGGTCCGTCTTGCCGACGGACGCGCCGTGCATCCAGAGCTGGATCGTCTGCCACTGCTGCGACGCCGCGGCGCCGGCGAACAGGCCGAGCACCGCCGGCCCGACGATCATCACCAGGCGCCGCAGCGGCTCGATCGCCTCGCGGTACTGGTCGAGGTTCGCCTGCTCCTGCGTCGACGGCGCGTACACGGGACGGGACCGGTACCCGAAGCTCAGGCTCCAGAACACCGCCCCGGCCATGATGGCGAACCCGAGCACGAACAGGATCGCGCGGGTGCCCCACTCGGTCGCGATCACGTTGGTGAAGCCGAGCTGCCGGTACCAGAGGACCTCGGTCCACACCTGGGCGAGGATCAGCACCAGGATGACGAGCGCCCCGAGGACGACGAGCGTCGGGGCGAGGGCACCGCGTCGCCGCGGGGGCGCCGAGCGGGGTCGGGGCGGGCTTCCGAAGGTCACGGCGTGGCGGTCCTCGTCGTCGGCAACAGGAATGAGCACAGGTGGTGCGGGACTGCAGAGCACGGTCGCGGACCGCGTCGAGCGACGCGCCAAGACGCGCACCACTCGCACGCTGAACGTGCCGGCCGAGGCACAGGTTCCCACACGGATGCGACCATGAGGGGGTGGCTTCAGACCCTGTGGACCCCGTCCCCTCCGACTCCCCCGCCCTCACCGCTCTCGTCGACTCCGTCCGGGAGATCGAGCACCACGTGGCCGCCGCGGGCTGGGACGGCCCGGTGCGCGTCTTCGCGCTCGTCCGCACGCAGGCGATGCTGACCACCGAGCCCGGGCTCGCCGCCCAGCTGGACCCCGCGGTCCTCGCCGCGGCCCGCGCGCAGCCCTGGCACCTCACGTCGGTCGAGCAGGAGGAGCTGCCCGAGGCGCCCGACCTGGAGACCCTGCTCGCCGGCCTCTCGTGGCCGGCGACGGTCGACGGGATGGCCGTCACGGTCGAGCGCGTGGTGCTGCCGCCCGCCGCCGAGGAGGCCATGCCGCAGGACACCGACGCGGCCCTGGAGTACCTGCTGAGCCACCCCGAGCGGCAGGACGTGCGCCTCGTCGTCGGCGCCCTGCGCGACGGGCCCGCGTGGTGCGCGGTCCGCACGCGCGCGAACGACGTCGACGAGCAGGTCGGTCAGGGTGCGGACCTCGTCCCGGGCCTGGTCGCCGCGGTCCGGACCACCCTCGAGTAGCCCCTACTTCGTGCAGGTGGGCAGGTCCGCGCCCGTCCCCGCACCGATCTTGGTGATCGCCTCGCGCGCCTCGTGCAGGGTCGAGATGCGCACCACGCGCAGCCCTTCGGGGACGTGCCCGACGACCTCGTCGCAGTTCGACTCCGGCGCCAGGAACCAGGTCGCGCCGTCCCGGTGCGCACCCGCGAGCTTCTGCCGGATGCCGCCGATGGCCCCGACCTCGCCCGTGACGTCGATGGTCCCCGTCCCGGCGATGTCCTTGCCGTTCGCCTCGTCCTCCGGCGTCATCTTGTCCACGATGCCCAGGGCGAACATGGTGCCGGCGCTCGGGCCGCCGATGTCGTCGATGCTGATGGTCACGTCGACCGGCAGGTCGAAGGTCGGGTCGATGTACACGCCGATCTGCGCGCGCCCGTCGTCCTTGGTGCCGGTGACGATCGGCACGTCCACGGTCTGGCCGTGCCGGCGGACCGTCAGCGTCACCGTCGACCCCGGGTCGACGCCGTCGAGCTGCGCGATCAGGCCCTGGTAGTCGGGTACCGGCGTGCCGTCCAGCGCCACGATGACGTCGCCCTCCTCGACCTTGCCCTCCGCGTCGGTGCCCTTGACCGTGCCGGCGACGACGAGCGTGGCCGGCACCTCGTAGCCGAGCTCCGTCAGGGCGGCGACCGTCGCGTTCTCCTGCGAGGACACCATCTCGGCCGTGTTCGACTTGTCGATCTCGTCCTGCGTCTGGTCGGGCGGGTACAGCAGCTCGACCGGCTGCACGACGACCCACGGCGACAGCCAGCCCTGCAGCACGCCCACCGCGCTGGACGGGAAGCCGGGTCCGCCGGTGCCCGACACCGTCGTCAGGCGCAGCTCGCCCGTCGAGTCGTAGGTCTCGGCGCCGGAGATCTGGATGAGCGGGGTGCCGTCGTGCTCGCCGAGCACGTCGCGCGTCGGACCCGGGCTGTTCACGGCGTACGGCACCGGGAGCACCACGAGCACCGCGAGCAGCAGCGCCGTGACGAGCATCCCGACCGACAGCATGATCGAGCGCGGGCTGACCCGCTCGGGCTCGTCGGTGATCTGGGCGGAGCCGTCGAACGGGGAGGGGGGCTGGTCGAGCACGTCCACATCATCCCTTGCCCGGCTCATGGTCGCCGACGCGCCCGCGCCTGGCGCCAGATGGCGGCGGTGCCGATGAGCGCGACCGCGGCCCCGGCCGCGCCGAGCGCCGCCGCGTCGCGCGTGCCCACCCGGCGCCCGGCCACGGCCAGCCGACCCTGCACGCCCTCCAGCAGCACGTCGAGGCAGGCCGCGCTCGACCAGAGGGGCTCCCAGCCCGCTGCCCGCAGACGGTCGGCCGCGACGGTCCACGGGTAGACGACGAACGCGAGCTCGGACGCCGGGGCCGGCAGCACGCCGACCCGGTGCAGCCGCTCGGCGGTGCCGAACGCCGTGGCCGCCGCCAGCTCGATCCGTCGCATGCCGGCGGCCGCCTCGACCTGCGCGGGCTCCAGCACGTCGTCGGCCCCCACGGTCAGCACACCCGCCAGCCCGTGCTCCACCGCGAACCGCGCGGCCCCGGCGACGTCGTCGACGTGGACGAACTGCCACTGCCGGGTTGCCCCGCGCACGGTGAGCAGGCGCGGCGCCTCGAAGTGCCGCGTGACGAACGTGTCGACGCCGGCCCCGACGACGGCGGCCGGCCGCAGGACCGTCACCAGCGGCGACCGGCGGCGGCTGCCGCGCGCCAGCACCGCCTCGGCCGCGAGCAGGTCGCCCACCAGACCGTCGCGCGCCACCTCGTCCGCACCGGGCAGCGGGTCGGCGTCCCGGATCACCGGCCGGTCCGGCCACGCCCCGTAGACGAGGGCCGACGAGACGGCCACGACGTGCCGCGCGCCGACGGCCCGCGCGGCCGCCAGCCCCCGCTGGGTGTGCGCGACGATCGCCGCCTCCCGCTCGCGGCGCCCCTTGACCGCGGTGCCGACGAGATCGCCGGGGTGCGCGACGAGCACGACGACGGTCGCGCCCGCGAGCACGTCGGCCGGGCTCTCCGCAGGCAGCTCGTCGACCGTCCGCACGTGCCCGCCCCAGGCAGCGGCGACCGCGGCCGCGATAGGCCCCTGCCCCACGACGACGACCTCGTCGGCGCCCTCCGCCGGCTCGGGACGCGTGCTGCGCCCTGAGCGAATCTGCTCGCCCACCATCCCTCGTTCCTGTGCTGCGCGGTTACCGTGGTCCGCAGCCGGCCCTATCGTCGCAGGAGGTCCACGTGAGCCCCGACAACTCCGCCGTCCCCGGAGCCGATGGTGGCGTGCCCGCCTGGGAGCAGGTGATGCGCGCGATGCTGGGCGACAGCGCGGACGAGGCGATCCGCGAGCTGCAGGAGCGGGGGTTCGATCCCGCCGCCATGGCCGCCGCCTCGGGCCTGCCCGACGACCCCGCCGCGCTCCAGCAGGTGTTCGCGCAGGTCCAGGCGCTGCTGTCCGCCTCGGGCGACGACCCCGTGAACTGGCAGATGGCTCACGACCTCGCCCGCCAGCAGGCCGCCGCCGGCGGCGACCCGTCGCTCACCGCGGCCCAGAGCCGGCAGGTGCTCGATGCGCTCGCCGTCGCCGAGCTCTGGCTCGACGCGGCCACGGACCTCCCGCCGTCCACGGGGGCCGCACGCGCCTGGAGCCGGGCGGAGTGGGTCGAGGCGACGCTGCCGACGTGGCGGACGCTCACCGAGCCCGTCGCGTCGTCCCTGTCGACCGCGCTCGTCGGCGCGCTGGGCGGAGCCCTCGGCGACGACTCGGACGACCAGCCCATGCTCCCCGGCGGCATCGAGCCCGGCCAGCTGCTGCGGCAGCTCGGCTCCGCGGTGTTCGGCATGCAGGTGGGCCAGGCCGCCGGCACCCTCGCGCACGAGGTGTTCGGCACCACCGACATCGGCCTGCCCCTGCTGGACCGGCCCGCCCCCGCGCTCGTCGCCGCCAACGTCGACGCGTTCGCCGAGGGACTGGATGCCCCCGCCGAGGAGGTCCGTCTCTTCCTCGCCCTGCGCGAGGCGGCAGCGACCCGGCTGTTCACCCACGTGCCGTGGCTGCGCTCGCACCTCCTGGCCACCGTCGAGACGTACGCGCGCGGCATCACCATCGACGCCGACCAGCTGGAGGAGGCCGTCCGCTCGATCGACGTGACCGACACCGCGGCACTCCAGCAGGCCCTCTCCGGCGGCGTCTTCGCACCGCACACCACGCCGGCTCAGGTCGCCGCGCTCGAGCGCCTGGAGACCGCGCTCGCGCTGGTCGAGGGCTGGGTCGACGAGGTGACGGCCACCGCCGCGCTCCCCCACCTGCCGCACACCATGGCGCTGCGCGAGATGATCCGCCGCCGCCGCGCCGCAGGCGGGCCCGCCGAGCAGACGTTCGCCAACCTGGTGGGCCTCGAGCTGCGACCGCGCCGGCTGCGGGACGCCGCGGCGCTGTGGGCCCACATCGGTCGCGACGACGGCCCCGCGGCCCGCGACGCCGTGTGGGACCACCCCGACCTGCTGCCCGGCACCGAGGACCTCGACGACCCGTCCGGCTACGCCGCGCGCCGCGCCACGGCGGTCGACGACGCCGCCGAGGTCGACCGCGCGCTGGCGGAGATCCTGGGCGAGGACCCGGATGCCGGGCCGAACGCCCCGACGGGATCCGACCCCAGCTGAGGGACGCGGCCGCGCTCAGCGGTCCCGGTCGGAGTCCAGCTCGAATTCCAGCTGGCCGATCGCTTCGTCGTCGTCGGCGAGCTCGTCGTCGGCCACCTCGTCCGTGACGACGTCCTCCGGCTCGTCGAGGCCGCCGTCGTCGACCTCTTCGGCCGGGACGTCGTCGCCAGGCTCCGGCTCCCCGCGCTCGTCCGCGCCCCGCTCGGCCGCGTATGCATACCCCTCGAGGAAGCCCCGGGCGCGCATGGTGCGCGGGTAGCCGTCCAGCTCGGCCCAGAAGTCAGGTCCGTGCCCCGCGTGCAGCAGGTGGGCGAGCTCGTGCAGCAGCACGTAGTCGAGCACCCACCTCGGCATCCCGCGGACGCGGTCGGAGATCCGGATGGTGCCGTCCGACGGGGTGCACGACCCCCACCGGCGACCCTGGTTGCTCGACCAGCGCACGCTCGTGGGCTGCACCCGGCCGCCGAGGTACCGGGCCGAGAGGTCGGCGGCACGCGACGCGAGCTCGTCGTCCGACGGTCGCCGCCGCCGCTCCTGCGCCGCGAGCCGGGCGAGCATGCGGCGGACCCACTCGTTCTCCTGCGCCCGCGTGAACCGCGCCGGGATGGCGACGATGGTCCGGTCGCCCTCGCGCCAGGCCGTCACCGTGCGCACGCGCTTGCGCGAGCGACGGATCTCGACCTGCGACAGGTCCTGCGTGGGCTGCACAGGTGCACGGTAGCGCGCGCCACGGACGGAGGCGTCGCGCCCCGCTTCACCCACCACCACACGGCGCGTCCTGCACGATTCCGCGGGCTGTGGGCACCTCGACTACTACTGTGGACGCGCGCGGGCGTTGGTGCACCAGCACGCCCGGCCGCCGGCCGGCGGACCCCCGGTCCGGTGCACGACACCGAGGGAGGGCCCCATGGCCGAGACGTATGCAGGCGAGTTCTACTGCGTGAAGTGCAAGGAGAAGCGCGAGGCCGAGGGCGACGTCGTGATCTCGGAGTCCGGTCGCAGGATGGCCAAGGCCACCTGTCCGGTCTGCGGCACGAAGCTCAACCGCATCCTCGGCAAGGCCTGAGCCCACCAGGATCGCCCAAGGGCATCGTCCGCTCGGACGGTGCCCTTCGGCATGTCCGGCGCCTGTGGACGACCCCCGCCGGCGCGCGGGGCGCGCTGCCAGAGTGACCGCATGCGACTGCGAGCCGGGCTGCGGGTGCTGCGCCGCACCGCCACCGAGGTCCAGGTGGGCACCGACCCCCGCTGGGCCGTCCGGCTGCCGGACCTCACCCGCGCCGAGGCGGACCTGCTGCTCGCGGTCGACCCGCGCACCGAGCTCACCGGGCTGGACTCCGTCGCGGCCGGTGTCGGCGTGGACCCCGACCGGGTCCGCGGCATCGTCGGCACCCTGGCGGCCGCCGGTCTGACCGAGGACCTGCCGGTGCGGCCGCTGCTGCGCGGCCCGGCCGCCGTGGATGCGGACGTCTGGTCCCTGCTGCGCCCGGACGGCGACGGACCCGGGCTGGTGCGCGGGCGTGCCGACCGCGTGGTCGGGGTGCTCGGGCTCGGGCCCACCGGGCTCGGCATCGCGGTCGGGCTCGCGGCGGCCGGCGTCGGCACCGTGCTGGTGGACGACGCGCGGCCCGTGCGCTCCACCGACGTGGGGGTCTGCGGCTACCGCTGGTCGGACGTCGGATCGGTCCGCGACCAGGTGGCGGCGCGGCTGGTGCGCGACGTCGCACCCCACGTGTCGACCGTGTCCGACCGGCGCCCCGACGCCGTGGTCCTCGTCGAGGACCGGGTCGCCGATCCCCTGCGCAGCCCGGTGCTCGTCGCCGGCTCGACGGTCCACCTCTCGGTCGTCGTCCGGGAGGCGGACGTCGTCGTCGGCCCGTTCGTCGTCCCGGGGGCCGGTCCGTGCCTGCGATGCCTCGACCTGCAACGTGCTGATGCTGACGCCGCGTGGCCGTCGCTGCGCGACCAGCTGCGCGCCGACCCGGTCGCCCCCGGCGAACCGGGTCCCGTCGCCACGGTCTGCGCCGGGATCGGGACCGCCGCCGTCCTGGCGCACCTCGACCGCGAGCCCGGGCTGGCGCCGGGCGCCACGTTCGAGGTCGGCCTGCCCGACGCGGTCCCCCGCAGACGCACGTGGGCGGTGCACCCCGAGTGTGGGTGCACCGCCCTCCCGGCGTCGCTGGTGCGCGAGCAGGGACGTGTCACGGCCGGCTGAGTCAGGCCGCGGGAACCGCGTTCTTCCGGGGGCGACCGCGACCGCGCTTGGTCGCGACGACCACACCGCCGACGAACACCTCGCCGCCCCAGACGCCCCAGGGCTCGGCCCGCTCGATGGCGCCGGCCAGGCAGCCCTCGATCAGCGGGCACTCGCGGCAGAGAGCCTTGGCCTGCTCCACCTCGGCGGTCCGCTCGGCGAACCACAGCTCGGGGTCACCCGACCGGCACGGGATGAAGTCGGCGACCATCTGGTCGAAGGTCTGGCGGTCGTCAGTCGCCGAAGTGCTGTCGGTGAGGGGCCAAGCGCCGGATCCGCCCTGGTTCACCGTGTCGAGCAGCGTCGTGAGCCGCACGATGTCCTCCTGATGTCCTTGCTGGTGAGGGTGTTGCGTCGGTGCCGGACCGACCGCCCACCCGTCCACCCGACTCATCGGGAGAAACAGAAAGGCCGCGGGTCCGAGTTCGGACTCCGCGGCCTGAGGCCCCTTGTGGGGGTCAGATCATGGGAGTCCGGATCAGGTGCTGACGGGGATCGGTCGCCGTACGACGCTTCGCAGGGCCGCCCGTGAGCTCCAGGGCGCCGCCGCCGATGGGCAGGGCGATCCCCTGGGACCGGAACGTGACGGGTGCGACGAGTCGCGGAAGGAACGCATAGGCGTTCGGCGTCGCGATCATCGTGATGCTCTCCATCAGTGCACCCACCCCCTCTCCGGCTCGGACCCTCGCATCTTCTGCGCGATCCCTCTACAAGGACGTCGCCCACCCTAGGACAGGCCCGGAAACGCGGACAACCGATTTAACGAAGATTCGTCGACTAATTTCTGCCAAGCCGAGAACGACTCATCGCGCCGGTGCGTGCAGGGCCGCGCGCACGGTCGCGAGGACGTCCTCACCGATGCCGGCGAGCGTGGTCGGGCCGACCCCGCGCACGGCGCCGAGCTCCTCGAGCGTGGCGGGGCAGCGCTCGGCGATGGCCCGGATGGTCGCCGACGTCAGCACCGACGCCGGCTGGCGACGGACCTCGGCCGCGTGGGCGTCCCGCCACACGGTGAGGCGATCCACCACCTCCTGCTGGCGGTCGTCGAGCTCGCGTCGCGGACCGGCCGGGCGGCGGCGTTCGTCGGGCCACAGGTCGGTGAGGAAGCGCGAGACGCCCCGGCTGGCCCGGGCGCGCGGGTGCCTTGCGCGCGAGTACGACAGCTGCAGGTGCTCGCGCGCGCGGGTGATGCCGACGTAGAGCAGGCGCCGCTCCTCGGCGATCGCCGCGTCCGTCTGCGCCTGGACCGTCGGCAGCAGCCCGTCCGAGAGCCCGACCAGGAAGACGGCGTCCCACTCCAGACCCTTGGCGGCGTGCAGGGACGCGAGCGTCACGCCCTCGACCGTCGGCGCATGCTGGGCCGCGGCACGCTCGTCGAGCTCCGCGACGAGGTCGGACACCGTCGGCTCACCCCCGCCTGTCGTCGGGGCCGCGGCCAACGAGTCCGCCAGCGTGACCAGGGCCTGCAGCGCGTCCCACCGCTCCCGCGACGCACCCCGGCCCTCCGGCGGGCTCTCGGTCCAGCCCGCCGTGCGCAGGATGTCCCGCACCGACTCGGGCATCGGCACCCCGGGGTCGGCCGCCCGCGCCCCGCCCCGCAGCAGGACCATCGCCTTGCGCACGTCCGCGCGGGCGAAGAACCGGGCGTTCCCGCGCACCTGGTACGCGATCCCACGGTCGGCGAGCGCCGCCTCGAAGGCCTCCGACTGCACGTTCGTCCGGAACAGCACCGCGATGTCCGCGGGCGAGACGCCGCGGCGCACCAGGTCCGCGATGGACTGCACGACGCCGGCGGCCTCCGCGTCGTCGTCCGGGTAGGCGACGTACGCGACGTCGGGCCCGTCCGGGCGCTGCGCGCGCAGGGCGAGCGGGGCGGGACCGCCCGCCTTGCGGGCCGCATCCATCACGTGGTTGGCGAGGCTGACCACCTGCGGCGTCGAGCGGTAGTCGCGCACCAGCTCGACGGTGGTCGCCCGCGGGTAGGTGGCCGTGAACGAGGTGAGGTGGTGGGCGGTCGCACCGGCGAACGAGTAGATGGTCTGGCTCGGGTCGCCGACGACGCACAGCTCCTGGCGACCGCCCAGCCACTGGTCCAGCAGGTACTGCTGCAGCGGGCTGACGTCCTGGTACTCGTCGACGACGAAGTGCTGGTACTGCTCGCGGACGGACTCAGCGACATCCCGTCTCTCGGCCAGCATGGCCGCGAGCAGGAGCAGCACGTCCTCGAAGTCGATGACGCCCTGCTGGTCCTTGGCCGACTCGTACGCCGCCATCAGGCGGGCCACCGACTGCGGGTCGACGCCGCCCGGGCCGGGGCGGTCGGTCGCGGCCGCCGCCTTCGCGTAGTCGTCCGCGGTGACCAGCGAGACCTTGGCCCACTCGATCTCCGAGGCCAGGTCGCGCACGCTCTCGCGGTCGGTCTCGAGCCCCACCAGGGTGGCGGCGTGCGCCACGAGCTTGACCTTCTGCTCGAGGATCCGCGGCGGCGGTCCCCCGACGACCTTGGGCCAGAAGAAGCCGAGCTGGCGCAGCGCCGCGGCGTGGAAGGTCCGGGCCTGGACGCCCGACGCGCCGAGCAGCCGCAGCCGCGTGCGCATCTCCCCCGCCGCCCGCGCCGTGAACGTCACCGCCAGCACGTTGGCCGGCCTGTACGCGCCGACCTGGATGCCGTAGGCGATGCGGTGCGTGATCGCCCTGGTCTTGCCCGTGCCGGCACCGGCGAGCACGCGCACGGGCCCACGCAGCGAGGTCGCGACGGCGCGCTGCTCGGGGTCGAGCGCATCGAGGAGGGCTTCGGCGGACATCGGGCACAGTCTCGCAGCCCGCGCCCACACCCCGTGCCGCCCTGTGCACGTCCGGTCCTGTCTCGGTCAGGTACCGTCGCCCGTCCGTGCGACCCGGGAAGAGACCGGGGCTCGCGGACGTTCACGTCGTGGGCGACGATCTCGCCCGACGTCCCGACCAGCGACCGAGGAATCGATGACCACGCAGACCCTGCCCGACGCCGGCACCATCACGATGTACTCCACGACGTGGTGCGGCTACTGCCGCCGGCTCAAGACGCAGCTGGACTCCGCCGGCATCGGCTACACCGAGGTCAACATCGAGGAGCACCCCGACGCCGCGGCGCTCGTCGAGTCGCTCAACGGGGGCAACCAGACCGTCCCGACGGTCGTGTACCCGGACGGGTCCGCCGCGACGAACCCTTCGCTCGCGCAGGTGCGCGCCCGCCTCTCCTGACCGCGGGCTCGTCTGACCGGCTCCGCTGTCCTCAGAGCGGTCCGCCGAACCACTCCTCCACCAGTGCCCGCGCGATCGACGCCCGGCCCGGTGGGATGACGTCGCCCGACCCGACGGCCGCCGCGAGCTCCTCGCGGGAGAACCACCGGGCCTCGGTGAGCTCGACGCCGTCCACGGTCACGTCGGTCGACTCCGCGGTCGCGCGAAAGCCGAGCATCAGCGACGCGGGGAACGGCCACGGCTGGCTCCCGCGGTAGGACACGGCACCGACCAGCACACCGGTCTCTTCCGCCACCTCGCGCCGCACGGCGTGCTCGAGCGACTCCCCGGCCTCGACGAAACCCGCGAGCGTCGACCACCGGCCCGCCGCCCAGTGCGCCGCGTGCCCCAGCAGCAGCCGGTCGTCGGCGTCGACGACCGCCATGATCACCGCGGGGTCGGTGCGCGGGTAGTGCTCGGAGGCGTCGACGACGCAGACCCGGGTCCAGCCCGACTGCGCGACGCGCGTCTCGGCGCCGCACCGCGGGCAGCGGGGGTGCCGGGCGTGCCACGAGTCCAGCGCGACCGCCGTCGTGACGAGCCCCGCCTCCTGCGCGGTCAGGCCGGCGCCGATGTCGCGCAGCGAGGTCCAGCCCAGGCCGTCGGGCAGGACCGGCTCGGGGCCCGGGTCCGGGGCGGACGGCGCAGAGTGGACCAGCACGTCGGCCGCCTCGCCGACGCGCGGGGCCGGCCGGCGCTCGGGCACCCGCCGGGCCAGGTACGTCTCGCCGGCGTCGCTCCGCCCGAGCAGCAGCCAGTCGCCGGGGCCTGGCAGGATCGCGGCGACGCCCTGCGGCGAGAGCAGCGTCACCCTCGGCTCAGGGCTCGCGACGACCGCGCCGTCGCACACGAGCAGGACGCGGGTCGCCTCGTCGGCGAGGGCTCGAGGCACCACCTCGTCGTCGCCACGCAGCAGCGCGGCTCGGTCGATGCCGGCGCGGGACAGCGGAAGGTCATCCGGAACGATCACGCGGTCACGGTACGCGGCGCCCCGTTTCCGGACGATTCGGGCGGAGACACGCCGGGCCGCTCGACCGGGACCGGTCGATCGCCCGCCTATCCTTGGCGCGTGGTCCGATCCCCTCTCGCCCTGGCCGCGCTGGCGACCGTCGCCGTCCCGGGACTCGACGCCTTCGACGTTCGGCGGCCCGCCCAGCCCGGGTCAGACTTCGACACGGCCGTCGTCATCGACGCCCACCGCAACCGGTGGGTGGTCCGCGCACCCCAGCACGCGACCGCCGGTGCCGCGCTCGAGGCCGAGGTCGTGCTGCTCGCCGCGCTCGCCGAGCAGGTCGAGCGCGGCAAGCTCCCGTTCGCCGTCCCGGCGCCCGTCGGCTTCGCGCACCTGCCCGAGGGCGGACGCGCCGCTGTGCACGCCGAGATCGCCGGTGAGCCCCTGCGCCTCGAGCGGCTCGTCCCCGGTCCGGGACTCGCGGCCGCCCTCGGTCGCGCGATCGCCGCGGTGCACGAGCTGCCGACCGGCCTGGTCGAGGACGCCGGTCTGCCCGTCTACGACGCGGGTGAGTACCGCCAGCGTCGCCAGGCCGAGGTGGACGAGGCCGCCCGCACCGGCAAGGTCCCGGCCGCGCTGCTGCGGCGCTGGGAGGAGCGGCTCGAGGACGTGGCCCTCTGGCGCTTCCGGCCCACCGTCGTGCACGGCGACCTCACCAGCGACCGGGTGCTCGCCGCCGGCGACGCCGTCACCGGCATCCTGCACTGGGGCGACGTCTGCGTGGCTGACCCGGCCGACGACCTGGCGTGGCTGCTCGTCGCGGCGGCACCCGACGTCACCGACTCGATCATGGAGGCGTACCAGCTGCGCCGCACCGAGCTCACCGACCCGCACCTCGCGGATCGCGCGCTGCTCGCCGGGGAGCTCGCGCTCGCCCGGTGGCTGCTCTACGGCGTGCGCAGCCAGGACGACGAGATCATCGACGACGCCGTGGCGATGCTCGAGGACCTCGACGCCCACACGCGTCAGGACACCGAGGCGCGCTCGCTGCTCGCGTGATCGATCGGACGGTCAGCTGGGGCGGCCTGCACAACGCCCGCGACCTCGGCGGCCTGCCCGCGGGGACGGCGACCACCCGGTTCGGCCGCGTCTACCGCGCGCCCCGCCTCGACGGCCTCGAGGTGCACGGCTGGGACGAGCTGGTCGACGCGGGCGTGCGCACGATCGTCGACCTGCGCAACCCGCACGAGATCCAGCCAATCGCCGTCCCGCCGTCCGTCACGCGGCACCATCGGCCCATCGAGGTGTGGGAGGACCGCGCCTTCATGGCCCGGTGGGGCGACGTCCTGAACTCGCCCGCCTACTACCGCGCCAACCTCGACGCCTGGCCGCACCTCGTCGTCGGCGTCGTCCGGACGATCGCCGAGGCGCCCCCCGGAGGCGTCGTCGTCCACTGCTCCGCGGGCCGCGACCGCACCGGGCTCGTCACCGCGCTGCTGCTCTCGGCGGTCGGCGTGCCCGTGGACGCGATCGTCGACGACTACGCGTGCAGCGTCATCGCCATGGACGCGTACGCGGCGGCGGGGAACGGCGACGAGCCACCGCGGACCCCGGACGAGCTGACGGCGTGGCTCGGCGACGTCACCGGCCACCTGCGCGCGCTGCTGGACGGCCTGGACGTCGCGGACTACCTCTCCCGGCACGGCCTCACGGACGCGGAGCTCGCCCGCGTGCGGGCCCGGCTGCTCGACTGACGCGGACGGTCAGCCTCCGTCCGAGTCGAACAGCGTCGGTGCGGCCGTCGGCGCCGAGCGGCGCGCCGGCGCGGCGTTAGCGCCCTCCCAGCCGGGCCGACGACGTCCCTGCGGATTTGCTCGGGGTCCGCGTCGGTTGGGCCGCGGACCGGCGAGCCGGCCGGCCGCCTGCGGCTCGTCGGCCGCGGTCGCGGAGCGCAGCAGGGCGGTGATCTCCGCCTCGTCCAGCAGCCGCTCCGGGTACACCGTCACCCCGGCGCCGACGTAGCAGAACGCCGCCCGCACCCGGTCCACGGGCGTGCCCGTCCATCGCGACCAGGCGAGCCGGTAGACGGCCAGCTGGAGCTCCCTGGACGCGCGCGCCGCGTCGTCCTTCGGTGGGGCGCCCGTCTTCCAGTCGACGACGACGACACCGCCCGGGTCCGCGGTCGCGTCGCTCGGGGCCGCGTCGCTCCCAGCCGCGCCGCTCGGGGCCGCGCCGCGCCAGGCTGCATCGTTCGACGCCGCACGGTCCGGGTCGGGGAACACGGCGTCGATGCGGGAGCGCAGCACGTAGCCGTCCACGGAGATCTCGATGTCCACCTCGACCGCCACGGGCGACCGGTTCGCCCACTCGGTGGCCAGGAACGCCTCGCGCAGCGCGCGCTCGTCCAGGTCGAGCGACGCCTCGTCGTCGTCGTCGGCGCCCGGCAGCGCGTCGACGTCCACCAGCGACGCGCTGCCGTACCAGCCCTCGACCCACGCGTGGAAGCGCGTGCCACGGCGGGCCTGCGGGGACGGTTCGGCGGGCACCGGGCGGCGCAGGTGCTGCGCGAACTCGGTCGGGTCGCCCTCCAGCCGGACCAGCGCGGAGGCGGACAGGTGCGCGGGCAGCTCGACCTCGCCCGCCGGCGTCCGAGCGCGCTCACGCTCGGCGAGCAGCCGCTCCGCGAGCACCTCCCACGGGTGCGCGGGATCGCCCGAGGGCGGCGTCGTCGGGGTCTCCACCGCCGCCATCGCCGGCTCCAGCTGCGCCATGGCCGCTCGGACACGGGAGGCGGCCGCCTCGACGTGCGGGCGACGGGTCGAGGCGCGCTCCGCGCCGAACGGGTCGGCGGGCCAGGTCGCGGTCAGGGTCAGCGACGCCCTCGGGTTCGTCCCGCCGTCGTCGGGCGCCGACTCCCAGCCTCCGGACTCCACGAGGCCCGCCTCGGCGAGCTCGGTGAGGAAGGTCGAGACCTTGCGGGCCCGCGTGCCGTCGCCCCACCAGGCCGCGGTGAGCAGCAGGTCGGACCGGGCGCGGGTCAGCGCGACGTAGGCGAGGCGGCGCTCCTCGGCCACCTGGTGGTCGCCGGCTGCGAGGACGAAGCGCTTGCGGCGCTCCTCGAGGTCCTTCGGGTCGGCCGCCCCGGCGTACTCGAAGACCGGCAGGTCGTGGCGGTCGCCGCGCAGCCGGTAGGGCAGCGAGCCGAGCCCGGTCAGCCACGCGGAGTCCTTGGGACCGTCCTTGCCCTGGGTCGGCGTCGCCGGCAGGCCACCGTCGACCAGCCCCGCGACCGCGACCACGTCCCACTCGAGGCCCTTCGCGGCGTGCACCGTGATGAGCTGCACGGCATCCGGGTCGGGCTCGGAGACCGGCATGTCGAGCCCGTTCTCCCGGGTGTCGGCCGCCTCGAGCCAGGCGAGGAAGCCGCCGAGGTTGGGGTGGTCGGCGGAGCGAGCGAACTCCACGGCCACGTCGCGGAACGCGTCGAGCTGCGCGCGCGCCCGGCCCGGCGACGTCCGAGCCCGTGCAGCGACCTCGATGTCGAGGCCGAGCAGGCGTTCGGCCTCGCCGACCAGCTCGGGCACCGACAGGTAGGTGTGGGCCCGCAGCACCCGCAGCGTCGACGCGAGCTCTCCCAGCCGGGCCCGACCGACGGCGCTGAGGGTCCGGCCGCCCCGGCTGGTCCAGCCGTCCACCGGCAGCTCCGTGATCGCGTCGAGCGCGTCCACGATGCTGCGCTCGTCGACGGCGTCGGCCTCCACCACGACCTGCGGCGCGCCGTCCACGGGTGTCGCCCCGAGGCGTTCGGCCGCAGACCCCGCCGGCCCCTGGCTGTCTGTGGCCGCCCCGTGCCGGGCCTGCGACCGGCGGTCGTTCCGCGCGGCGAGCTCGCCCGACCAGGCCGCCAGCGCGTGCAGGTCCGCCGCACCGAGCCGCGTCCGCGCACCCGTGAGCAGCCGCATGAGGGCGTCGCCGCGGGACGGGTCGTGCGCGGTCTGCAGCAGGGCGACCAGATCGACCACCTCGGGCGCCGAGAGCAGGCCGCCGAGGCCGACGACCTCGACGGGCAGGCCCGCGTCCCGCAGGGCGCGGCGCAGCGGCTCGAACTGGGACCGCTTGCGGCAGAGCACCGCCGCCGTGACCCGCTCCCGTCCCGGACGAGCCGGGCGCCACCGCTCGCGGACGAACTGCGCGACCGCGCGCGCCTCGTCCTCGAGCGTCTCGGCCACGTGGGCGTGCACGCGCCCCTCGCCCGCGCCCGGCCGGGCCGCGAGGACCGGCACCGCGACGCGCGTGGCCGAGGCGCGCAGCGGGGCCGCCACGTGGTTGGCCGCGGCCAGGATCAGGCGGTCGTTGCGCCACGAGGTCGACAGCTGGTGGACGTCGGCCGGCGTCCGGCTGCCGTCATCGCGGACCTCCGGGAACGACGTCGGGAAGCCCTCCAGCCCACCGGCGCTGGCACCGCGCCAGCCGTAGATCGACTGGTTCGGGTCGCCGACGGCCGTCACCGGGTGCCCACCGCCGAACAGGGCGCCGAGCAGGGTGAGCTGGGCGTAGGACGTGTCCTGGTACTCGTCGAGCAACACCACGCGGAACCGCTGCCGCTCGCCCGCGCCCACCTCGGGCACGTCCAGCGCCAGCCGCGCGGCCAGGGCGACCTGGTCGCCGAAGTCGATCGCGTCGCCCGCACGCTTGCGGACCCGGTACTCGGCGACGAGGTCGAGCACACGGACCCGCTCCCCCAGGGACCGCAGGAGCTTCTTGACGTCGGCGTACGGCTCGCGCGGCGGCGTGCCGGCGGGGGTCGCCGCGATCGCCTCGAGGATGCCCTCGATCCCGGCGCGCGCCCCGGCGGCATCGAGCAGGTGCTCGTCGAGCGCGCCCGAGAGCGTCAGCACGGCCTCGATCACCGTCGAGGTCGCCGCGTCGGTGTCGAGGTCGTCGCTCCACGCCTCGACCACCTCGGAGGCCAGCTGCCACTGTGCGGCCTCGCCGAGCAACCGCGCCGACGGGTCGAGCCCCAGCCGCAGGGCGTGGTCGGCGACCAGGGACGCCGCGTAGGAGTTGTAGGTCGAGATGGTCGGACGGGACAGGCCCGCGAGCGCGTCGCCGCGAGCCGGATCGACGGCGCCGTGCAGCACGACACCCTCCGCGGCGGCGGCGCGCGCGAGCGTCCGCAGCCGCCGGCGCACCCGCTCGGACAGCTCGCCCGCGGCCTTGCGGGTGAACGTCAGGCCGAGGACCTGGTCGGGCTCGACGACGCCGTTGGCCAGCAGCCAGACCACCCGCGCGGCCATCGTCTCCGTCTTGCCCGACCCGGCGCCGGCGACGACCAGCGACGGTCCGAGCGGTGCCTCGATGACCAGCCGCTGCTCCTCGGTGGGCGGCGGCTGACCGACCAGGGCGGCGATCTGGGCCGCGGAGAGCACGCCGGTCATGCGACCACCTGCCCGCCCTCGCCGCGGACCGGGCAGGAGCGACGGACCGGGCACCGGTCGCAGAGGTCGTTGGCGGTCGCCTCGAACGTGGACGCCGCCATGCGGTCGGCCACCTGGTCCACCATCGTGCGGGCCCAGCTGGGGCCGTCGCTCTCCGGACCGAGCGGCTCCTGCGTGCGCAGGACGGCCGACGCCCCCGTGCCGAGGAAGACCAGCTGCGCGCCCCCGGAGGTCGCGCCCTCGGGCAGCCCGTCGAACGCACCCGCGTCGACTGCCAGCTGGTACGCGCCCAGCTGCGGGTTCTCCGCGGACTTGCTCACGCTGGGCGGGCTCGCGCCGGTCTTCAGGTCGACGACGCGCACCACGGGACCGGTCGCGCCATCGTCCACGAGCTCGATCCGGTCCGCGGAGCCGCGCAGGGTGGCCCGGTCGGTGTCGACGGAGAACTCCGCCTCGACGAGCAACGGCTCGCCCGCGGTCCGCAGGTACACGGCGAGCCGGTGCACCATCGCGTCCGCCTTGCGGCGCGTGGCCAGCGCCGGCCAGCCTGCGCCAAGGCCCAGCTCGCCCCAGCGTCGGTCCAGCGCCTCGGCCAGCTCGGCCTCCGTGCCGCGCGGGTGCTCCTGCGCGATCGCGTGCAGGAGCGTGCCCAGGCTCTGGCCGCCGCTGCTCGAGGCCGTGCCGCCGGCCGCCTCGAGGGCCCAGCGCAGGGCGCACCGCTGAGCGGTCTCGACCTTGGAGGGCGAGACGGGCACACGCTCGTCGTCGCCCCACAGGGGTTGGTCGGTGGACGCCTCGGCGAGGCCGTACCAGTGCGCCGGGTCCGCACCGGGCACGCCCGCAGCGGCCAGCCGCGCGAGCGTGCTCGCCGCCACGGGGTCCGGTTCGGCGTCGTCGAGGGCGGCCTGCTCCAGGTGCGCCCGCAGCTGCGCGACCAGCCCCCGCAGGTCCAAGGGGGCGGGCACCGTGGTCCGCCGCGGGTCGACGTCGTCGTCCGACGGGTCCACGAGGTCGAGGAACGGCGACGGCTGGTGGTCCGCGTCGTCGACCGCCGTGACCAGCAGCGACCGCCGGGCGCGCGAGCACGCGACGACGAACGAGCGCAGCTCGTCGGCCAGCACGGCCTCGCGCGCGGCGGCGGCGTCGAAGCCCTCCGATCCCACGCGCCCCGCGACGACGTCCACGAGCGCCTGCGCGCCCAGCAACGAGTCGCGCAGCCGCAGGTCGGGCCACGACCCCTCCTGCACCCCCGCGACGACGACGACGTCCCACTCCCGGCCGGCCGCCCCGGCCGGGGTCAGCACCTGGACGGACGCCCGGCGGGCGCGGGCGGCGAGCGAGTCCGAGGGCAGGTCCTGCGCCTGCAGCCAGTCGACGAACGCCCCGGGGGTGGAGCGCGGCATACGGTCCACGAACGTCTCGGCCGCACGGAACAACGCCAGCACGGCGTCCAGGTCCCGGTCCGCCCGCTCCCCCGCGGTGCCGCCGGCGAGCGCGGACCGGCGCCACGGCTCCGCCTGCTCGGCCGCGTGCCACAGCGCCCAGAGCACCGTCTGGGCATCGGCACCGGCGATCGCCGCCGCCCGGCGGCCCTCGGCGAGCACCCGGGCGAGCCGCGCGATGGGCCGGGCGGCCGCCGGGACGTGCTCGTCCGAGGCGAGCGCCTCGACCAGCAGCGCGTCGCTGGTGCGCCCGCCGCCCTGGGCGAGCTCCTGCGCGCGCAACGCGCGCCGGACACGCCGCAGCCCGACCGTGTCCAGGCCACCCAGCGGCGAGCACGCCAGGCGCGTCGCGGTCGCCGCGTCGAGCGGGAGCGCACCGACGCAGACCCGCATCGCGTCGAGCAGCGGCCGGACGGCCGGCTCCTCCCGCAGCGGCACGTCGCTGCCGAGCACGCTGACCGGGACCGAGGCGCCCGCGAGTGCGCGCCGCAGCGCCGTGACCTGCGCGCCCGACCGGGCGACCACCGCCATCTCGCCCCATGGCACCCCGCGCTCGACGTGGGCGCTGCGCAGCGTGTGGGCGACGAACGCCGCCTCCTGCGCCGTGCTGGGCAGGATCGCTGCGCGCACCCCGCCCCCGCCGGAGCCGCCCGCCGCCGCGCGACGGTGCTGCACCGCGCCGACAGCACCGACCCGCTCCGCGATCCGCCCGACCACGGCCCGCAAGGGGGCGTCGTGACGCCACGACGTGCGCAGGACGACCGTGCGCGCGCCGACCTCACCCGGGCCCGGGCCGTCGACGCCCGCCCGGCCCACGAGCGACGGGATCGCGCCGCGGAACGTCTGGACGGCAGCGTCCGGGTCGGCGAGCAGCACCACGCGGGCTCCGTCGTCGGCGAGGGCACGCAGGAGGCGGGCGGTGGCCGACGTGCTCTCCTGGTGGTCGTCGACGACGACGAGGCGCCAGCGAGGACGGACCGCTCCCGGTACCTCCTCGTCCCACGAGGCGAGGGCCTGCGCCGCCTCGTCGACGACGACCGCCGGGTCCAGCCGGGCACCGACGTCGGGCGTGCCGGTCCGCAGCTGGAGGACGTCGAGGTACTCCTCGTACAGCCGGGCGGCGCTCGCCCAGGCCGGTCGGCCGTGCGCGTCCGCGAGCGCGGCCAGCTGCACGGGGGTCAGGCCACGCTCGGCAGCGCGCATCAGCAGGTCGCGCAGCTCGTCGCGGAACGGGCGCAGCCCGAGCACGTCCGGGCGCACCTCGGGCGGCCACGCGAGCGGCACGCCCTCGCCGACCGCGTGGCCTGCGAGGAGGTCACCGATGAGGAGGTCCTGCTCGGCACCCGACACCAGCGTCGGGGCCGGCTCGCCCAGCAGGGAGGCCCGCGCACGCAGGATCGAGAACGCCGCCGCCGCCGCGGTCTGCACCAGCGGTCGGCCCGAGGTCCGCCGCAGCCGCGCGGACAGCCGGTCGCGCAGGTCCGCGGCCGCGCGCCGTCCGGACGCCAGGACGAGCACGTCCTCCGCCGAGAGCCCGCGATCCACCGCGGCGACGACCGCCTCGAGGGCGACCGTCGTCTTGCCCGTGCCGGGGGCGCCGAGGACGAGGAGGGCCCGATCCAGCCCATCGGCCACGGCCGCGACCACCGAGGCCTGCTCGGCGTCGAGCGCGACGGCGGCTCCGGGGCCGACGGCCGGGACGTCCGCGAACGCCGGGCGCACGAGGCGCAGGGCGGGCGCGGAGGTGGTCACGCGACCGATCCCATCACGACCCACCGACACCGTCGTGCACGACCCGCCTGACCCGAGCGGACGTAGGAAAGAACGGTCAGGGGAACGGCCACGCATTCGGCGTGCACGGGGCCGCCTGGTACGACTGCTGCTGCATGACGGGTGCCCGCTGCCCCGGTCCCGGACAGCGCTCGTGCCCGTGGCCGAGCAGGTGGCCGACCTCGTGGTTGACCAGGTACTGCCGGTACTGCACCTTGTCCGACGCCAGCTCGGCGGTCGCCTCGACCCACCGGCGCAGGTTCAGCGCGGCGTGCCCGGCGCGCCCGCAGGACACCTCGCCGTCCGTCCGCAGCGGGGCGCACAGCGCGTCGACCGTCGTCGGCGAGGCGAGAAGCACCCGCAGCTCGGCGTCGCCGTCCGTGCGCGCGAACGACAGCGACCCGTCCGCGCCCCAGCCGCGCGGGTCGTTGAGCGTGGCCATCACGGTCGCGGCGAACAGCGCCCCGTCCACCGCCAGGCCGTCCTCGACCTCGACGCGCACGGTCCGGACGGTGCCCGTGCCGGGGCCCGGGTCGGTGCCGGGAACCACCGTGAACGTGCCCGCGGCCGACTCCGGGACGTCCGGCGACAGGAGCCCGGCGGCGACGTCCTGCGCCGTCAGCCCCGGGGGCAGGGCGAAGACGCTCGGCGGTGGGTCCGTCGGGAGCATGCCGAGCGGCGACTCGACGGGGTCCGTGAGCACAGGCTGGCGGCCGCCCGACATCCGGCTCTGCGCGTCGTTGTCGCGGTCGAGCAGCTCGGCGTCGTAGGCACCCACGGCGGCCGGGCTCGACGACGGCCCGAGCACCTTGTCGACCATCGCGACCGCGGGCGGCGACCCCATGGTCCACCACCCGGCGCCGGCGCCGAGAGCGAGCCCGGCGACGACCGCGACGAGCGCGGGCGTCGCACCGCGGCGCCGGAGCCGCGACCTGCGCGGACGACGAGGAGGGACCGGCGTGCGCTGGTGCGCACGCGCCGGTCCCTGGTCTGCCCGGAGCACTCCCGGAGGCGTCACCCGGTCATCGTCGCACCACTGACACATCCCGTCGCTACCATGCCGGGATGACGGACGGGACGGACGACTCGACCCCGAGGGCGCGGAGCCCCCGGATGGCGCGCGACGAGCGCCGCGCCCAGGTCCTGCGCATCGCCCAGGAGCTCTTCTCGTCCGAGGGGTTCCACCACGTCTCGATGGACGACATCGCGGACCGCGCCGAGGTCAGCAAGCCGGTCCTCTACCGCCACTTCCCGTCCAAGCTGGACCTCTACCTCGCGGTGGTGGACCAGAACGGCGCGGACCTGCTCGTCGCCGTCGACTCCGCCGTGTCCGGCATCGAGCAGGGACCGGTGCGCCGGGGCGACGGGCGCGACGTCATCGCCGCGATCGTGCGGGCGTACATCATGTTCGTCGAGGGCGCAGGAGAGTCGTCCGCGCTCCTGTTCGAGTCCGACGTGACGCACGACGCCGACGTGCGCGCCCGGGTCGAGCACGCGTCGTCCGAGGCCACCCGCCGGATCACGGTGGTGTTGTCGCAGGTCACAGCGCTGTCCCTCGACGACGCGGGCATGCTCGCCGTCTCGCTCATCGCCATGGCGCAGGGCGCCGCCACCCACCGGCTGCGCCAGCCGACCGAGGTCGGGCCCGAGCGCACGGTCGAGCTGGTCTCCCAGCTGGCCTGGGGCGGGGTCTCCGCGCTGATCCGGCCCGACTTCGTGTACGAGGACGCCTAGGATCGGACGACGTGCCACGGCCCACCGGCTGCGGCTGGGCCGGGACGTGAGAATCCACAGCGTGGAGTAAGGACGTGAAGGAGATGACGGTGGAGATCACCATCGGCGTGCAGAACCTGCCTCGGGAGATCAGCCTCGAGTCCGACCAGACGCCGGACGAGGTGGCCGCCGCGGTGGCAGCCGCGCTGAGCGGTCGGCCCGCGCTCGAGCTGGTCGACGTGCGCGGCCGCCGGGTCATCGTGCCGACAGCGAGCCTCGGCTACGTGGAGATCGGCTCGGAGACGAAGGGTCGCGTCGGCTTCGGCACCCTCTGAGGACCCGGTCGACGACGCCCGAGAGCCCCGCACGGAGCATCCGTGCGGGGCTCTTGCGCGCTCGGGCTCAGGCGGTCAGGCCCAGGCGGCTCATGCGGCGCGTGTGCTGCGCGGTGAGCTCGCCGAAGAGCTTGGTCGGCGCGCTGGCCGGCGCTGCGTCCGTGGTGGCGGCGGAGCCGTGGGCGACCAGGCGCACGAGCGCGGGCCGCTGCACGAGCAGCCGCTGGACCACGCCGAGAGCCTCCCCGACCAGGCGTCGGCCCCACAGCGCGAGCCGCGCGGTGAGCACGCCGTCGGCCGATCCCGCGGCGTCCAGCTCGGCGACGGCGAGCTCGGCGTGCGAGGCGTCGTCGAGGACCTCCAGCACGACCGCGCGCGACCCTTCGTCGAGGCCCTCGGCGGCGAGGCGGCAGAAGTCGTCGGCCACGCCGTACCCGACGTAGGCCTTGAGCAGGCGCTCCCACCACGAGCTGGGCTGCGTGCGGGCGTCGAAGTCGTCGAGCACGTCGTGATACTGCCGGACGGCCGCCACCGGGTCGCCGCCGATCGCCGTGATGCGGGCCAGGACGCGGTCACGCCGCTCGACGGCGGCGGCCGCGAAGCGGCTCAGCTCGAGGCTCTGCTCGATGGTCGGGGCGAGCGACGCGTCGGCGGCCAGGCGGGCGAACGCGACGTGCTCGAGCTGTGCGACCAGGCCCAGGAGCTCGACGGCGTCGTCGTGCTCGAGCGAGCCGACGGCGGGAACGTCCTCGACACCGGTCCGTGCGTGCGTCGTCGTCATCCGAGGATCGTAGCCCCGGCGGGGCGTCGACCGGCCTGCGGGAGCAGTCGGATAGACTGTGCAGGTAATTCGGTTGCCCGGTCGTCTAGGAATCCCCGTTCGTTCGACGATCAGACCCATTCTCGCGCAGCCCCGGACCCGTCCGGACGACGCGCGCGAGTCGACTTGCACGATCGGCTGCCGGCCAACCCGCGTGGTGATCTCCGCTGTCGCCCGGGACGCTCCGACACCCGTCGGCCCCGGCAGCGCGCGGCCCGCCACCCTTCGCAGTGAAGAGTCCTCGTGACCACCACCGACGAGACGCCGGAGCAGGTCTCTGCTCTGGCCGAGCCCATGACCCGTCCCCTGAAGAACACCTGGTCCTCCGTGCAGGCGGTGGAGGCCTCGTTCGCGGACTTCGACGTCCGCCCCGAGATCGTCCAGGCGCTGGCCGACGCCGGCATCACGCACCCGTTCCCCATCCAGGCCATGACCCTGCCGGTCGCCCTCTCGGGCCACGACATCATCGGCCAGGCCAAGACCGGAACCGGCAAGACCCTCGGCTTCGGCGTCCCGCTGCTGCACCGCGTGGTCGCCCCCGGCGAGGAGGGCTACGAGCAGCTGGCCCACCCCGGCAAGCCGCAGGCGCTCGTCGTCGTGCCCACGCGCGAGCTCGCCGTGCAGGTGGCCGGCGACCTGGCCACCGCCTCCTCGCGCCGGTCCGTCCGCGTGCTGCAGGTCTACGGCGGCCGCGCGTACGAGCCGCAGATCGCCGCGCTGAACAGCGGCGTCGACGTGGTCGTCGGCACCCCCGGGCGCATGATCGACCTGCTCAAGCAGAAGCACCTCGACCTGTCGCACGTGAAGGCCGTCGTCCTCGACGAGGCCGACGAGATGCTCGACCTGGGCTTCCTGCCGGACGTCGAGACGCTGCTCGCCGCCACGCCGGCCAGCCGGCACACCATGCTGTTCTCGGCCACCATGCCGGGCGCCGTGGTCGCGATGGCGCGCCGCTACATGACGCAGCCGACGCACATCCGCGCGGCCGACCCGGACGACGACGGCCAGACCGTCAAGAACATCAAGCAGGTCGTCTACCGCGCGCACGCCCTGGACAAGGTCGAGATGCTCGCCCGCATCCTGCAGGCGCGCGACCGCGGCCTGACCATCGTCTTCGCGCGCACCAAGCGCACCGCCGCCAAGGTGGCCGACGACCTGGTCGAGCGCGGCTTCGCCGCCGGCGCACTGCACGGCGACCTCGGCCAGGGCGCCCGTGAGCAGGCGCTGCGCGCGTTCCGCCACGGCAAGGTCGACGTGCTGGTCGCCACCGACGTCGCCGCCCGCGGCATCGACGTCGAGGCCGTCACGCACGTCATCAACTACCAGTGCCCCGAGGACGAGAAGACGTACCTGCACCGCACCGGCCGCACCGGCCGCGCGGGCGCCAAGGGCACCGCGGTGACGTTCGTCGACTGGGACGACATCCCGCGCTGGGGCCTGATCGACAAGGCGCTCGGCCTGGGCATCCCGGAGCCGATCGAGTCGTACTCCAGCTCGAAGCACGTCTACGAGGACCTCGACATCCCCGAGGGCACCAAGGGGCGCCTGCCCAAGGCGCAGCAGACCCGCGAGGGCCTCGGCGCCGAGAAGCTCGAGGACCTGGGCGAGACCGGCAAGCGGGGCGGCGGTCGCCCGGCCGGCGGCTCACACTCGGACGCGATCCGTGGCAACCGCGGCGACTCTCGTCGGGGCGACTCGCGGACCAGCTCCGCACCTCGCAGCAGCGGCCCGCAGACCGAGCGTCCGGCCGACGAGTCGGGCGAGGGCGGCAGCCGCCGGCGTCGCGGCGGGCGCGGTCGCGGGCGCGGCGAGGGCGGGGCCGAGG